>JANPCJ010000219.1:0-14805 GCA_031430895.1 Chloracidobacterium sp.
GTAAGTAAGGGCTTCGGTGCGGCGAAGAGCCCTTACTTACGTGCGGGCTACTGACACTTAATGATGACAAAGCTAACCTTCGAGATTGATGCGGCCGCGAACAAACAGAAGCTCGGCGACTATCTGTTCGATAATTTGCGCGCTCTTAGCAAGATGTACCTGCGCGAGCTGATAAAGACCGGCAAGTGTGAGGTGAATGGCGATCTCGAAAATTCGGGTTATCTGCTTCGTGAACACGATTTCATCGAACTCGACGCCGATCTAACCCGCGGAACCGCGATGCGCCCTGAGGATATTCCGCTCGACATCGTTTTCGAGGATGCGGAACTAATAGTCGTCAATAAACCCGCCGGAATGCTCATGCATCCGTCGCACCGCGAGAATAGCGGAACGCTATTGAACGCGCTCGTGTATCATGTCAACGGGTCAGAACCGGGAGCGATAGCGACTGGATTCTTAAGTTCGCCGAATGGTGCAAGCGACCATAAGAACCCGGTCGCTACCGCTCCCGGTTCTGACTTCATCCGTCCGGGCCTTCCGCATCGGTTGGACAAGCAGACGTCGGGTTTGGTCGTTGTCGCAAAGACAGCAAGGGCGCATCGAATATTGTCCGGGCATTTTATGCGTAAGCGCGTTGAGAAGCGTTACCTGGCGTTAGTCGAAGGCGTCGTATTGAAAGACGAAGGCACGATTGCAGCACCTATTGGGCGATACGCCGACCTGAAATTCTGGAGCGTTAAGTCAGACGGAAAGCATTCGGAATCTCGTTATAAAGTCCGGGAACGGTTTGCGGGTACGACGCTGCTCGAACTCGAACCGGTAACGGGCCGCACCAACCAACTCCGCATCCACTGCGAACTGATCGGCCACCCGATCGTCGGCGATATTCAACGCGGCGGACGGGAATACGGGCGTCTCTGTCTCCACGCCTATAAACTCGCTTTCCCCCATCCGAACGACGGTGTCCGACTGGAGCTCGAGATAGCCTGCAACGACGCGTACTTCCGCGCGACTGGAGGGTGAGCATCCTGCTCGCCAGTCTTTCCCCTGTGAATTTGGAAAATGCCTCACTAACTTTTACGGGCGAGCAGGATGCTCACCCTCCAGTCTCACGCGCCTTTGCCTCATCTTCGTCTGAAAACCTGTTGTGAAGGCTGACGGGAGCCGTCTTTTTCCTCAACCCGATATTCAGCATCTCGACCAGGACGGAAAACGCCATCGCGAAGTAAATGTAGCCCTTTGGTATGGGTTGATGGAAACCTTCCGCGACAAGCATTACGCCGATTAGCAATAGGAATGAGAGCGCCAGCATCTTAATTGTCGGGTGACGCTGAACAAATGCTCCGATCGGCCCCGAGAAGAGCATCATCGCGGCGATCGAGATGAGGACCGCGGTGATCATGATATAAATACCATTAGGACCATAGGTCGTCGAGATCATTCCGACGGCGGTTATTACGGAGTCGAGCGAGAAAACAATATCCAGCAAAACAATTTGCACGATCACGCTGACAAAGCCCGCATACGATTTTTTGGACGCCTCACCTTCCTCGCCTTCGAGGCTGCCGTGGATTTCGTGTGTGCTTTTGCCGATCAGGAACAAGCCGCCGATCAGCAACACCAGGTCCTTACCCGACAAACCCTTACCAAAAATGGTAAAAAGCGGCTCAGTAAGGCCGATGACCCACGAAAGAGAAAGCAGCAGCAGTATCCTGATGCCGAGCGCCAGCGACAGCCCGACATACCGCGCCTTCGCTTGCTGCGCCGGCGGCAATTTGCCGGACAGGATCGAGATAAAAATTACATTGTCGATGCCAAGAACGAGCTCGAGCAACGTCAGCGTTCCAAAGGCAATCCATACTTGCGGGTCAGATAGAAATTCCATGATGTCAGAACCATCTACGGTAGCGGGTAGTTGGCTGCGGCCACGTTTGAGGCGGCGATTTGCAAAGGATGTCTTCAACCACCCGCTACCGCAGGTGGTTCTGACTCATCGGCGGTAAACGATTTCCCCGCCAACGATAGTTGCGACCGTTCCGCCGTGAAATTGCCGCCCGTCGAATGGTGAATTCTTTGACTTAGAACGCGAATCGGAATTAGTGTAAGTCCATGCGAGGTCCGGGTCAATTATAGTGACGTCCGCGATCGAACCAGGCGCAAGCGTACCGCGACCTTGCAGCCGAAAAATTCTCGCGGGATTCGTCGAACACAATTCGACCAGCCTGACAAGATCGACAACGCCTTTGTGGACAAGCTCGTTAAAAGCCAGCCCGACGGCGGTTTCGAGACCGGTAATGCCAAACGGCGCGCGATCGTATTCGAGCGCCTTTTCATCGGCGTGATGCGGTGCGTGGTCAGTTGCAATCGCATCAATTGTCCCGTCTCTCAAGCCTTCCAGAATCGCTTCGAGGTGTTCCTCGGAACGCAGCGGCGGCGCCATCTTTGTATTTGTGTCGTAGCCAAAGTTCTGCAAACTTAAGTTTGCAGAACCTCGCCGCAACCCATCGACGGCTTTATCGGTCAGGGTAAAGTGGTGCGGCGTGACTTCACACGTTACGTTAACGCCTTCGTTTTTAGCACGTCGAACCGCCTCGACCGCGCCGCTTGTCGAGACATGGGCGATATGGATATGCGAACCGGTTTCCTTTGCTAGAATAATGTCGCGGACAACGTCGATGTCCTCGGCAAGCGCCGGCATTCCTTTGAGGCCGAGCAAGAGCGAGATCTTGCCTTCGTGCATGACGCCGCCTGACGAGAGTGATTTGTCCTCGCAATGGTCGATAACCGGAAGGTCAAAATCCCGGGCATACTGCATCGCCCGCCGCATTATCCCGGCGTTCGGCACAGGCCGTCCGTCATCCGAGACGGCGACCGCACCGGCCGCCTTCATTTCGCCCATTTCAGCGAGTTCAGAGCCGTCCGAAGACTTCGTAATCGCACCGATTGGAAACACATTGGCAAGCCCCGCCCGTTCGGCCTGCTCAATCACATACCGCGTGATCGCCGCGTTGTCGTTTACCGGCTGAGTATTCGGCATCGGGCAAACGCTTGTCCAACCGCCCGCAACCGCCGCCGCACAGCCCGACGCAATCGTCTCCTTATGCTCCTGCCCCGGTTCACGCAAATGGACGTGCATGTCGATGAAACCGGGAGCGACAAGCAGCCCGCTTGCGTCAAACACCTCACAGCCTTCCGGCGCCGCATCGTTCGGATTGAGCCACGCCGACACGCGGCCATCCTCGATCAGCACGGACATTCCGGTATTCTCTTGCGCGGCCGGATCGATCAAGTGGCCGTTGGCGATAAGAAGCTTCATATTGGGAACGGCTATTTGCTCGGGTATGCGGCGTTGGCCTTGACCTCTTTTAGCTGCGAAAGATGTCGCTCGGTGTGGCCGTTCAGGAACAGCAGCCATTGGTAACCGTCAATCATACCCATGAGCGGATTCTCAAAAAAATGCCCCCGCATATTTATCTTATTTGACTTTACAAATTCGATGGTCTGGTTTCTGGCCCTTTCGAAACTAGAGAGCAAATCTTCCCGGTTTTTGAAACGCCCCGCCGGTTTCAGCATTTCAGGCGCCGTAAATTTTTGGGATCGGTTAGTGATCGCCAGGATGACGCCAGTGTCCTTAGCTCGGAAAACATCGCTCACGTTCTCGGGCGACTTCAGGATCTGACCCTGTATCAGGCCCAGGATCGTGCCCTCTGAAACGATGATGTGCTCAGCCACCTCGGCCACCGACCACTTATCGGGGGCAGGTCTAAAATTGAGTTGGGCGTCCGAAATTCCTGTAATCTGCTTAACAAAATCGTCCTTCGTCTCGCCGAGATATTTCAACGCAAACTCGCGGTCTTTTTCGGTAAATACGACCGGGGCTTTGGCAGCCTGCGTCTGCGAATACGCCGAAACCGTCGATAGAATAAAAATCGAAAGCGAAATCAGGGCCAGCGATCGTAGGGCGGCGTAACTGCCGACAGAAAGGTTCTTTTGAAATCTCATGATAATTTTCTCCGTGTAGAATTGAGTAATGTTGTGACAAACATCTGTACGCTGTGTAATTTGCGATAGTTCGTATTATTGTAATGCTCCGGCTCAGCCGACGGAAACGCCGCCTCCCGTTGCGAGGTAAAGCACGGCCATTCGCACGGCAACGCCGTATTTGACTTGATCCAAGATCAGGGAACGAGAACTGTCGGCGACATCGGACGAGATTTCGATTCCACGATTCATAGGGCCGGGATGCAAAACAATTGCGTCCTTTTTTGCCAGATCAAGGCGTTCGTTGGTCAAGCCGTAGTGGATCGCGTATTCGCGCAGGGTCGGGAAATAGGCCGAATCCTGACGCTCACGTTGGATGCGTAGGATCATTACGACATCAGCGCCATCTATTGCGTCCTCGATGTGCGGGCAAACTTGCAAATCTTTTTCTACGAGATACTGAAAATTATCTGGAACCAGAGTTCGCGGACCGGCGACGTTGACCTTTGCCCCGAGTTTTGTCAATAGGTGAATATTCGAGCGGGCGACACGGCTGTGCAGGATATCACCGATGATCGCGACATTTAGGCCGGCAATAGTTTTCTTGTGTTCGCGGATCGTCATCGCATCGAGCAAGGCCTGCGTCGGGTGCTCATTCGAACCGTCGCCGGCATTGACAATGGCGGCACGGCTGACCTTGGCGAGTTGATGCGGTACGCCTGCACTCGAATGCCGGACAACTATGCAGTCGGGCGCCATCGCGTCAAGATTGAGCGCCGTATCGAGCAAGGTTTCGCCCTTGCTCAAGCTGGAACCGGCGACGCTGATATTGATGGAGTCTGCGGAGAGGCGCTTGGCTGCGAGTTCAAACGAGGTTCGGGTTCGGGTCGACGATTCAAAGAAAAGGTTGATTATTGTTTTGCCACGAAGCGTCGGGACCTTCTTGACCTCGCGGGCATTGATTTCGCGGAAGTTCTCAGCCGTATCGAGAATACCGGTGATCTCCGCGGCTGTCAGGTCGCGGATGCCAAGTAAATCTCTGCGGCGAAAAGGTTTGTCCATCAGATGTCCGACAAACTTAAGTTTGTCGTACCTTCATGTAAAAAAAGCAAGGCGTTAACCTTGCTTCGAAGCTGACATTAATGTTTGTGCTACGACAGGTGGAACCTGCAACGGGCAAAACATCTTCGAGTCGTAGAAATAGTCCTCTCCGTCTTCATCGATCACGCGAAGGCCTCCAAGCTCTTCAGCTTCCTTATCCGGAACGATCTGATAAAGTTTGCCCACCTCAAGCGAGGCAAGGAAGCCTTCATTGTTCAGGCAGACAACGAACTGTGGTGTTTGCATATCTAGTCGAGAAAAGGAAATTTAATCTTGATGTCGCGCTCGGCAAGCTATAGCTGCCGTCTGTAAGTTTAACAGTAGCGATACCTTTTTTCTTCTTCGAAAGGCCTTTTCCGTACTTCTTTGCGAGCAGATGACGAACGCGAATTGCGCTGCCCTCGGCGTTTCGGTTCGCTGCTCGCAATCGCACTGACGATCTCAAAGATCATGGGCGTTCAAAAATGCCGACGGCCTCGACATCGTCAAACTCCTTGAGCATCACCTTTATTATCTCGGTTTGCTTTGTAGGCACGATCTTGCCGATAAAATCGGCTTGAATCGGCAATTCGCGATGTTCGCGGCCGCGGTCTATCAACACTGCAAGCTGGACTTTTCGCGGCCGGCCGAAATCCATCAGTTGATCCATCGCCGCGCGGATCGTGCGGCCGGTGTAGAGCACATCGTCAACGAGGACGACACTTTTGCCTTCGATATCGTGTTCGAGTTCGGTGCGGTTGACGATCGGGTTTGCTCCGACGGTCGAAAGATCGTCGCGATAGAGTGTGATGTCGATGATGCCGTAAAGCGGCCGCTCGCCTTCGAGAGCCTCTATTTTATTCACTATCCGCTCAGCCAGCGGTACGCCTCGGCGGCGAATGCCCACAATGTATAGGTTTTGCGGGCCGTGATTTTTCTCCACGATCTCGGACGAAAGCCGGTGCAAAGCACGCTTTATCGCCGCCGAATCCATTATCCGCGACTTTTCAATCAGGTTTAGTTCATCTGCCATTTGCGTTTCAAATCGTAACAAAGGAAGTTTCAAAGTTCAAAGTTCGATTAAATCTTATCGGGTTTTGGTTTAGAATAGATTCGGAAGGTGAAATTAGTTATGAAAAATGTCGCCCAGGTTCAGACAAACCCTGTTTTCTCAGTTGCGGACTATTTAGGCTTCGAACGTTTTGCAAGCGAAAGACACGAATTTCTTGATGGCAAAGTTTACGCGATGGCGGGCGAGAGCCACAGCCACAGCACAATCTGTTTTAACCTCTATTCCTTCCTCGGGCCGCAACTCCGAGGAACGGGCTGCCGTGGTTTTTCACCGAATATGAAAGTTAGAACCAGCGAGTCGGGTTTATTTTCATATCCTGATTTTATCATCGTTTGCGGCGAACCTTTGTCTCACGACGATAAAACCGACGTTGTTACAAACCCGACTGTAATATTTGAAGTCCTCTCACCTTCAACAGAAAGTTACGATCGAGGCGAAAAATTTTTGCGATACACGAATTACATTCATTCGTTGAGAGATTGCGTATTGATCTCGCAAGACCGACCGCATGTTGAACATTTTTCAAGGTCATCTGGCTGGGCAAAAGCGGAATTCGAGGGTCTGGATGCGGTTTTGAAACTCGATTCGGTCGAATGTGAAATCTCTTTTGCCGAGCTTTATGATTTGGTTGAGTTTTCCGCTTAAATGTCTCTGTATAGATCAATCATTCGGCCGATTATCTTCAAACTACCGGCGGAAACGGTCCACGAGGTCGGCCTCAAGACTCTCAAGTTTGCTCTCACTTCGAAATCTATTCAAAATTTCGCCGCCGACCGGTTTGGCGCCGGGGAGTTCGGCGATTTAGAAAGGTTTGGCTTGATCTTTAAGAATCCGGTTGGGCTGGCTGCGGGTTTTGATAAAAATGGTTTGGTCGTCAATCAGCTTGCATCGCTCGGTTTTGGGTTTGTCGAGGTTGGGACGGTCACCTATGAACCGCAGCCGGGAAATCCGAAACCGCGCCTTTTCCGGCTCCCGGATGACGAAGCATTGATCAATCGGCTTGGCTTCAATAATGATGGGGCTCTCGTAGTCGCCGAACGGCTAAAAAAACTTTCCAGGAAATGCGTGGTTGGCGTCAATATCGGGAGGAACAAAGACATTCCTAACGAAAAAGCGACTGAACACTATCTGCAAAGCCTTGAGCTTGTCCATCCGGTGGCAGATTATATAGCTGTCAATATTTCGTCCCCCAACACTCCGAATCTCAGGGAATTGCAGAAAACCGCAAGGTTTGAGGAATTGCTCTTGTGCCTTGAGACAAGAAATCGCGAATTGGGCCGTAAGCCGCTGCTTGTAAAGATTGCGCCGGATCTGACCGAATCGGAGGTCGAGATGATCGTGGCGGTCTGCATGGAAAGGTCGATAGCCGGCATCATTTCTACGAACACTACTATTGAACGCAGCGGTCTGAAAACTAAAGACGCCGCGAGATTCGGCGCCGGCGGTCTCAGCGGGCGGCCGTTGGCAAAACGCTCGACCGATGTGATCTCGATAATTTACCGGTATTCAAAGGGGAAACTGCCGATCATCGGCGTCGGCGGGATATTTACGGCCGAGGACGCTTTTGCAAAGATTGCCGCCGGGGCCTCGCTTATCCAGGCGTATACAGGTTTTATTTACCACGGCCCAGCCTTTGCCCGGTATATTAATTCCGGACTATTGGGCATCCTGAAAGAACGCGGATTTGCGACGCTTGACGACGCAATCGGCTCCGGCCACATTTACTAGGCGGAGCAAAATCGTCTTCCAAACAGTTATTTGACACTTGTTCTCCAAACGCTATAATTAACCCTTTGTCTTCAGTGGTCTAATTATCGCTGAACGATACTTATGGACAATGATTCTCGATCTGGCCAATATTGGGATCGCCGCGAAGAAGATCGATCGGGTCTTCGATGCTGTCGAGATTGATCTGGCGGGCGAACCGGTGACGCTAAATGGTACGGTCTGTTTAGACGGCGAAACGCAGAAGATTCACGGGAAGGCGACTGTTCGGGGAACTATCGGTGCTGACGTTTTGATCGATTGCACACGCTGTCTCGAACCGATCGCAAAGCATTTTGATATAGCGTTCAGGGCGATTTTTGTCGATTCGAGCGAGGAAAATACTGACTCGGAAGCGGAGATCGGTGACGAGCAGCTAGACGAATCGCTGGTCGAGGATGGCAAGGTCGACATGGCCGAGGTAGTTCGCGAGCAGATTTTGCTGGCGCTGCCGGAGCAGATATTTTGCCGGGAAGATTGTAAAGGCTTGTGCGCGAAATGCGGGGCGAGCCTAAATTTGATAGATTGTAAGTGTGCCGACGACGAAATAGACCCTCGTTGGGCGGCACTGAAGGGATTGAAGTAATTCCAGATTCCAAATTTGTAATCTGGAATTCAAAATTTTACGGGAGCACTAATGCCAAATCCAAAACGACGACATTCACATTCACGCACACGGACACGCCGTGCCCATGACGCTCTGGTCACGCCGCAGTTTTACACGGACAAAGACACGGGCGAGGCAAAGGTGCCGCACCGTATCGACGCCAAAACCGGTATGTACAAGGGCCGCAAGATAATCGACGTCAAAGAAACGGATCAATAGTTTGAGAGTTTGCAGCGTTTCCGAGTTGCGGAGTTTGCAGAACTCTTAAAACTCTTAAAACACTGCAACTCTGCAATTCTGCAACTCGGGAAACTCACTAACTTATGATGAATGCGGGAATCATCGGGATGGGGCAATCTTATCCGGAAGGCATTTTGACGAATGCCGATCTGGAAAAGATGGTTGATACGAACGATGAGTGGATAATCTCGCGCACAGGCATCAAACAGCGTCATAAGGCGGCGGATGACGAATATACATCCCAATTCGGCACGAAAGCAGCCTTACAGGCCCTCGAACGCGCAGGGCTCGAGCCGAGCGACATCGACCTGATTGTTTGCGCGACCACCACGCCGGATCAGATAATGCCATCAACCGGGGCATTGATACAGGCCCAGATCGGTGCGGTGAATGCGGCCGGCATGGATGTGTTTGCTGCCTGTTCGGGCTTTTTGTATGGTTTGACGATGGTCGAATCGATGATTCGTACGGGCCAGATAAAATATGCTTTAGTGATCGGCGCCGAAGTTTTGACGAAGTACGTAGATTACACAGACCGCGGAACGTGCGTGATTTTTGGCGACGGTGCGGGAGCGGCGGTTCTTGGGCCGGTGGCGGAAGGAAAAGGAATTCTCGCGACAAAAATTCGCTCAGACGGCCGATACGAAGAGCAACTTTATGCTCCCGGCGGCGGGACAAAACTTGGGACAACACACAAAACCATCGATGACCGCGAGCATTTTTTTAAGATGAAGGGGAATGAGCTTTTCAAGGTCGCCGTGCGTTCAATGGCCGATATTTCGGCCGAAATGGTTGCGAAAGCTGGATATACCGTCGAAGATATCGACATCGTAATTCCGCACCAGGCGAATCAGCGTATCACCGATGCGGTCGCTTCGCGTTTAGGCGTCCCGGATGAAAAAGTGTATTCGAATATCGCAGAGATGGGCAACACGTCTTCCGCATCGATACCGATCGCGATGGATGAATGTATTCAATCCGGCAAGATCAAAGAAGGGAGTCTGGTTTTGCTTACCGCTTTCGGTGGCGGCGTAACGTGGGGTGGAACGGTAATCAGATTTTAGAGTTTTGAGTCCCGCCTTTAGGCGGCTTCTTCGCCGACTAAGAAGCCGCCTCAAGACGGAACTCAAAACAAACTCAGAACGGTTTATGCAGAAGACCGCATACATTTTTCCAGGCCAGGGCAGCCAGTCCGTCGGAATGGGAAAGGATTTGTTTGAGAACTTTGCCGCGGCCCGCGAGGTATTTGAGACGGCTGACGAAGCGCTACAGTTTTCGTTATCTGAATTGTGTTTTTCGGGTGATGAAGCTGATTTACAGCTTACCGCCAATACTCAGCCCGCTATACTGACGGCCTCCGTGGCTGCGTTTCGGGCGGCGCGGGCGGAAGGCCTGACCGAACCTGATTACGTCGCCGGACATAGTTTGGGTGAGTATTCGGCATTGGTCGCGGCGGGCGTCTTGGATTTCGCCGACGCGGTTCGGACGGTTCGGAAGCGCGGCACGTATATGCAGGAGGCCGTTCCGGTCGGCGTGGGCGCGATGGCGGCGATACTCGGCCTGGATGTCGACGCTGTGGAAACCGGATGTGCAGAGGCCGCTCAAGGGCAGATTTGCAGCCCGGCAAATATTAATTCGCCTTCACAGGTTGTGATTGCCGGAAACGCTGAAGCGGTCGACCGGGCATGCGAGATTTTGAAAGAGAAAGGTGCGAAACGGGCGATCAAATTAAACGTCTCCGCGCCATTTCATAGTACATTGATGATGCCGGCTCAAGAGCGGCTGGGCGTTGACTTGGCGGCATTGGATTACGGGGAGTTTACCTTTCCGATATTGCACAATATTGATGCGGCAATAAATAACGCGGCCTCGTCGGTTTGCGGGAAACTCGTTAGCCAGGTTTCTTCGCCCGTGCAATGGCTTCAAACGATTGAGAATATGATCGCGGGCGGTGTCGATAAATTCATCGAGATCGGCCCGGGCAAAGTTTTGACGGGTTTGGTCAGGCAAATCGACAGAGATGCCGCCCATTTCAACATTGAAAATACGACCAGTTTGAGAAATACTTTAGAAACGCTATAAACAGGAGAATTTATGTCAGAAGTACAAGATAAGATCAAACAGATAATCGTGGACGAACTCGGTGTCGACGAGGCTGAAGTTACGGAAAATGCCCGATTCATCGAGGATCTCGGTGCCGATTCGCTCGATCTCGTTGAGCTCGTGATGCGTTTTGAAGAGGAATTCGATATCGAAATTCCCGACGAAGACGCGGAGAAGATTCAAGGCGTCCGCGACGCGTATGCCTATGTTGAGCAGCATAAGGCGGCCTAGTCATAATTGAAAATGGAGAATTGAAAATGGAGAATTAAGATCTTCATTCTCAATTTTCCATTTTCCATTCTCAATTTTGTATGAAACGTCGAGTAGTAGTTACGGGCCTCGGATTGGTTACGCCGTGCGGGAATGACGTGGCGTCGACTTGGCGGGCGCTGATGAATGGGGAAAACGGCGCGGATTATATCAAGAAATTCGACGCCGAGAAATTTTCCGCAAAATTCGCTTGTGAGGTAAAGGATTTCGATCCGCTAAACTTCATGGAGAAAAAAGAAGCTCGCCGGATGGGGGCTTTTACGCATTTTGCATTGGCCGCGTCCGACGAGGCTGTCAAACACAGCGGCATCGTTATCGACGATTCGAACGCGGCGATGATTGGAACTTATATCAGCTCCGGCATCGGCGATTTCTGGGCGATCGAGCGTGAGCATGAAAAGCTGTTGAATTCGGGTCCTGACCGCGTTTCTCCTTTCTTTATCGTTTCCGCAATCGTAAATCTGGCATCGGGAAATGTCTCGATACGTCACGGAGCAAAAGGGCCGAATTCGGCGACGGCGACAGCCTGTTCTGCGGGCGCTCACGCCATCGGCGACAGTTTTCGAATTATTGAACGCGGCGATGCAGATGCGATGATCTGTGGTGGAGCGGAAAGCGCGATCACGCCAATGTCGGTGGCGGGATTTGCCTCAATGCGGGCGCTTTCCACACGAAACGATGATCCGAAACATGCTTCCAGGCCTTTTGACGCTCAGCGAGACGGCTTTGTTATCGGCGAAGGCGCGGGCCTTGTAATCCTCGAGGAGTTGGACTTTGCGAAAGCTCGCGACGCTAATATCCTGGCTGAGATCGTCGGCTATGGCATGAGCGGCGATGCTTTTCACGTAACAATGCCGGACGAGACCGGTTCAGGCGCGATTCGCGTCATGGAACGTGCGTTAAAGGATGCGGGACTCGAACCCAACCAGATCGGTTACATCAACGCGCACGGAACCTCGACGCCGTATAACGATAAATTCGAAACGCTCGCGATCAAAAAAGTTTTTGGCGAACACGCCTACAACATCCCGGTCAGTTCGACCAAGTCGATGACCGGCCACGCCCTCGGCGCGGCCGGCGGTCTCGAAGCCGTTTTTTCGATAAAGGCAATGCTCGAAAACAAATTGCCGCCAACGATCAATTACGAATTCCCCGATCCCGACTGCGATCTAGATTATGTTCCGAACGCGGCCCGCGACGCGAAGGTGGATTATGTTTTGTCGAACAACTTCGGCTTTGGCGGCACGAATGCGTGTTTGATCTTTAAGCGATTTAGCGGGTAGCTCGGGTGAAGAAGCCTGCGCGTAAGCAAGGGCGTAACACTCAAGTTGGATGTTATGCCCTCGCTCGCTCGCCGCTTCTGCATCGGTACGAATTATGAAAATCATCGTTCTAATGAAACAGGTCGCCAACAAAGACGCGGTTCTGCGTATCGCGGGCGACGAGAAATGGATAAACGAAGCGGACATTTCGCTTCAGACGAATGAGTCTGACGGCTACGCGCTGGAAGAGGCTTTGCGCACCGTCGAGGCGAAAGGCGAGGGCGAAGTGGTCGTTTGCACGCTCGGGCCACAGTCGGCGAAGACGGTTATCAAAGACGCTCTCGCACGCGGGGCCGACCGGGCGATTCATGTCGTTGTCGAGGACAGCAAGACGCTTTCGGCCTATCAGATAGCGAATGCGATAGCCGACGCCATCCGCGAAGAGAATGCCGATTTGATCTTCGGCGGCCTCCAGTCCGATGATGCTAGTTACGGACAGACCGGCGTAATATTGGCCGAACTGCTCGGAATACCTCATGCCACTATCGTGATTGAAGTAGATCGTGCAAGCCTCGGCGAAACGCTGCGGGTCAAACGCGAGCTTGAGAGCGGTTGGTATCAATGGTTTACATACAAGCTTCCGGCCCTGATGACGATCCAATCGGGCATCTCGCAGATCCGATACGCATCGCTCAAGGGCATTATGGCGGCGAAGAAGAAAGAGGTAAAAGAAGTCACACCCGAGATAGCCGCATTTGCCTCAGCGGCGAAGATCGAGAAAGTTTACATGCCTCTGAAAACAAAGCAGACCCAGATACTCGGCAATGGCGACGCCAGGGCCGGAGCGGTAGAGTTGGTTGAGAAATTGAAGACGGAAGTTCGTGTATTATAGTTTTATGGAAACCGTTCTATTACCTGAGCAACTTTGAAAACAACCGGTTATTTCAAGAACAGCGTCTTAACTCGTCGCCCAGATTTGAATGAACGAAGGTTAGAATTTGTCGTCGATAATCCGTTAAGAAGCGAAGTGCAGGATAACGGCAGAACGAGGCATTGGGCATTCATAAGCGAGGCGGGAAAATACCTGCGAGTTGTAGTCGAACCGGATGGCGTGACGATCCACAACGCATTTTTCGACCAAGGTTTCAAGAAATGATCTTTCGATACGATAATCAAACGGATATGCTCTACATCAGCCTATCCAACGGTGTCAGCGTCGACTCACAAGAGGTCGCAGATGGCATCGTGTTGGATTTCGACGGCGACAATCGCGTTATTGGCGTGGAAATCGAAGATGCCGGGAAGAGGATTGATTTAGCCAATCTCGAACTTAATGCGATGCCCGTTTCAAATTTGATTTTTAGTGAGAGAGTTAGCCCATCGGTATAGCTGGATTTGATTCGTCTGATATTCGGCCACTGATCTTATGATTTTAGTATTCATCGAACACAAAGACTGCGTCCTCAATAAATCATCGCTCGAGGCGATCACGGCGGCGCAGAATATTGGGAAAGATCTGGGATTGAAGGTTGCTGCAATATTGCCGTGCGACAAGGATTGCGCATTGGCCCCGGAGATTGCGCTTTACAGTCTGGAGAAAGTCATCGTTGCCAAGAATGAAAAGCTTGGTACGTACACGCCTGACGGTTATGCAGACGCTTGGGTCGAGGTTATTAAAGCGACGAATCCGCAGTACGTCGTAATGTCGCATACCTATCAGGTGCGTGACTTTGCTCCGAAAGTCGCGGCGAGATTGGATAGGGAAGTTGTCGGCGACTGCATTAGATACGAAGCTGATGGCGGAAAACTGACGCTGACGCGGCGAATTTTTCTCGGCAAACTCGATGCCGATGTCACAATTGGCGGCGACGCTCCGTATTTTGTCACGTTTCAGTCGGGTGCGTTTCGCGGCGACAATGCTGAGAAGGGAAGCGCGACGGTAGAAACGATGGATGTCACCGTCGGCGAGATTCGCATGACGCCGGAAGCACCGTTTCAGGAGGCAAAAGCGACCATCGATCTGACAAAATCCCAGATCATCGTCGCCGTCGGCCGCGGTATCAAATCGCAGGAGAACATCGCCCTCGCCCAACAGCTTGCCGACGCCCTCGGCGCGGATCTCGCCGCTTCACGTCCGATCTGCGACGCCGACTGGCTGCCGATCGACCGTCAGATCGGCTCGTCCGGCCAGACGGTCGCTCCAAAGGTCTACATCGCCCTCGGCATCTCCGGCGCGATCCAGCACATCGTCGGCATGAAAAACGCCGGCACCATCATCGCCATAAACAAAGACTCCGAAGCCCCGATCTTCGACATCGCCGACTACGGCATAGTAGGCGACCTCTTCGACGCCGTCCCCGTGATGATCGAGGAAGTTAAAAAAGCGAAGGCATAATCCCGCGCTTTGAGTCCCGCCTTTAAGCGGC
>JANPCJ010000220.1:0-13851 GCA_031430895.1 Chloracidobacterium sp.
GCCTGACCTATCTCGTCGCCCGCGACAGGTTTGATCGGCGGACGGCGCTGATTGCCGCCGGAATGCTCGCCTTTGGGCCGATGACGTGCCTGTTTACGGTTACGGTTTTGACGGAGCCGCTCTTCACGTTCTTCGCCGTGCTGGCGATATTTCTCTGGGGACGCGGCATTTTTTCGCTTTCCGGTGTCGCCTTTGGCCTGAGCGCCCTGACGCGTCCGTCGATCCTGCCGTTTCTCGCCGGTTTGCCGCTTCTGTCGATCCTTCCGGTGTTCAGGCGGTTTTGGCGCGGCAGTCTTATTTTATTGGGGGTCGCACTCGTTGTTGCATCGTTCTGGATAATCAGAAACGCGGTCGTCTTCGAGCGCTTTATACCGGTCGCCTCGTCCGGCTGGGGCACGATTCTGCTTTGCGGAACGCTTGAAACGGACACCGGCGGACGGGTCTGGAACGGCGAGGCGTGGGCGCCGTTGAATTTCACAACCAACCCGATAACCCGCGTCGACGGCCTCACCGACGAATCGGACATCGACCGCATCCGAATGACGCGGGCCTTTGAGCGCATCGCCGAATCGCCCGTGGACTGGCTCGTCGTCCGTGCGAAACAATATCCAAAACTGTTTATCGACAACGGTGATTACCTGCTCGGCTCGGCCAATCTGCCGTTACGCGAAGCATTTTCGGCGGGCCGATGGACGGTGATAATGACAAAGCTCGCCTTTATCGGCGGCAATCTGTTTGTCATGCTCCTCGCTCTTTTCGGTATGTGGACGCTGATTCCTCGCCTTGCCGATCACCTGCATATCATTCTGTTCCCCGTCTTCGGAATCCTTATCCATTTGCCGGTTTGGATCGAACCGCGCTACTTTTTACCGATGATGCCGATGATATTTATCCTCGCGTCGGTCGGGATGCAGAAGTTTCCGATATTCAATCAGTTTTGGAGTTCAGATTAGGCGCTTAGATATACACGAGCTTTTTTCCGTGGCTTCCGTGTGATTCCGTGGTGGATTTCGCCTCGCACCAGAATGCAGGACAGAAGCCGACCACGGAACTCACGGAGAAGACGCGGAATGAGAGGATGCTATTCCGGAGAGAAAAAGAGGCACGATGACAGAGCACAAGCAATCAGCGTTGATGACATACCTTGACCGAGGCCTCACGGTATCGCTCTTTCTGCTTGCCCTATCTGCCCCGATTTCGATAGCAGCCACGCAAACGGCGTGGGCGTTGTCCATTTTATTCTGGATAATCCGGGCGGTTTTGGTGCGCCCGACTTTTCAAAGACAAGCGATTGATCTCGCACTGCTAACCTTCGTCGGCCTGTCGGTAATGTCGTCGGCGTTTTCTTACGAGCCAGAGGTGTCGCTGAGAAAACTACTCTCCGTGTCGCTCGTCACCATTGTTTACCTGGTTTCGGCGAATATCCGCGATAGGAAAACGCTGCGGAGAATGGTTGCCGTACTGCTAGTGACAGCCGTCGTTACTGTCGCCTACTCTCTCGGCACACTGGCTGTCGGGAAAAATCTGAAGGTCGTCCGGCTCACGGCCGATAGCCCGCTTCGCGCCGCCGGTGTCGAGGAAAACGACACGATCCTGAACGCCAATAAACAAAGTGTCAGTTCACCGGATGAACTCGCCAAGATAGCCGACAATCTGAGCGCCGGCACCGATCTTGAATTGTGGATATATCACTTCGAATTACAATATCCACGAAGCTTGTCAGTTTCGGCGCTTTCTGCGGGCACCGACAGTGCCGCCAGATTAGGAATCGCCGAATGGTCGCGTGGGCGCGACACACGCTCCTCGGGGTTCTTCGGTCATTACACGACATACGCCGAGGCGATTCAGATGATCCTGTCGCTCGCGTTTGGGCTGCTGATCGCGGCGCCGGGCGTTTCGCGTTATCGCTCATTACTTGCAGTAGCGGCGGCGGCACTTTGTATCGGTCTTTTCCTGACGGTTACGCGGGCCTCGTGGGCCGGATTTATTCTTTCCGCTGCGGTCATGATTGTTATCGGCACTTCGAGAAAGACAGTGCTGATATGTCTGGCTGTCGCGATCCCGCTCGCCGTCGGCGGGCTGTTTTATTTACAGCAGAAGCGAAATATCTCGTTCCTGGACGCCAACGACGGGTCAACCTCGTGGCGAGTGACTGTCTGGCGTGAGGGCGTCGATATGCTCATCTCGAATCCACGCCATCTCGCCGCCGGTGTCGGAATGGATTCGATAAAAACGCATTATCGCGAATGGCGCCTTTTCGATAACGGCAAACTGCCGGTCGGCCACATGCATTCCACGCCGCTCCAACTCGCCCTCGAACGCGGCATTCCCGCCCTTATCGCCTGGATCGTATGGATGTTTATCTATCTAAAACTGCTTTGGCAGGGCCTACGGCGTCAAGGCCTCGAATGGCCCGAACGCGGCATTCTGCTCGGCTCGCTCGGCGGTACGCTTGGCTTTTTAGCAAGCGGTCTCGTCCATTACAACTGGGGCGATTCCGAGGTTGTGATGATATTCTACCTATTGATGGGATTGAGTTTGGCGGTGTTGCGAAAAGGACCTAATCAAGTTGTATCCTAGCGGGTGCTGACCGAATCTCTGTGTTCTTTGCGTCTTCCCTTTGTGTTCTTTGTGTTAAGAATAATATTTAACACAAAGAACACAGAGAAAGAATACAAAGATCACAATGAAGATGCTCTCCCAGAGAATTTCATTTGTGGCTGTAAACAAATCGAATCGGCTTTCGACCATTCTTTCGATGACGCTCATCACGCGTATTCTAACCGTGGGCGGCAGCGTCGTGGGCGGGATTGTCATTGCGCGTTTTCTGGGCGCGGAAAACGTGGGCATCTATGCCGTTTTGCTGCTCACAATAAATACGCTGGTTCAGATCGTCGGCGCGGGGCTTGCGGCGGCAAATGTTTTCAACGCCGGGCGCGATAGGACGCTCTTCCCGGCGATCACCGCAAATTCCATTATTTTCGCCGCTCTTGGCGGTTTCGCGGTTGCGGCGGTCGTCTACATCGGCTCGACTTTGCGGCCCGACTGGTTTCAAAATGTTCCGCCCCGCCTACTGATTATCTCGCTCGCCACGCTGCCTTTTCAGATCTGGACGCTGTTTGGCCTAAACCTTTTCCTTGCTCTCGGCGACTTCAGGAAATTCAATCTGCTCGATTGGTTTAGCCAGATATATGTTCCGGTTAACGCGGTTTTGGTGTTGGTTCTGCTGGGCCGGGGGCTGGAAACGCTCGTGATATTCAATGCCGTATGCACCTTCATTGTCGCTGTTACGATTTTCCTTGTAATCCGGCGAACCGGTGTTGCGACGCTATCGCCTGATCTGGGTCTATTCCGGCGAATGATGCGTTTCGGGCTGAATATCAACATCATGAATGCCGCACTTGCCCTCGTGTTAAGGGCGGATGTGCTGCTTGTCAACCATTTTCGCGGCGAAGCCGAGGCTGGCGTTTACTCGGTCGCGGCCCAATGCAGTCTTTTGCTGATAATGTTTCCAAACGTCGTCGGCACGGTAATATTTCCAAATGTCGCGGGCATGAAAGACGGATCGGGCGAATTCACTTCGGCCGTCGTCCGTCACGCGGCCGCGGTTCAGCTTCTGTTATGCTTGTTCTCGATTCCGGCGGCGTTTCTTTTGCCGTTCATTTACGGCCCTGACTTTTCGCCCGCCACCATTCAGTTTTTGGTGCTTCTGCCGGGAGCAATCGCCATCGGTCTGCAGATGATGCTTTCGCAGCATCTGGCCGGTATTGGGAAAATCACTTTGATGCCTTATTTCTGGATTTTTACGCTGACGCTGAGCATCGGGTTAAACTTGTGGCTCATTCCCATTTACGGCGGTATCGGCGCGGCAGGTGTCTCGACGGCTGCGTATTGTGTAATATTTTTGCTCACTCTTTTTTATTATCGGGAACATACGCAAGAGCGAATCTCCGATGTTCTACTGTTGCGCGCCGGTGATACGCGGGCGGTGCTTGCCCGATTTGGATGGTAACCGCGCAACGCTCAATTTTATTCGGGCCGCTCCCGCCACCATACGGCGGCGTCTCCGTTTTTATGAGCGCGATCCGCGATGCAGCAATAGACCGCGGTGTGCAAATATGGGCGTACACCGGCGAAAGTCACAACAAGCATGACCGCAATGTGCTTTTCGTCAATCATCGCCGGTTCGGCCATATTTGGGAACTCTTTCGGCGAGGACATGGCGCACGCATCACGGACTCGACGCATTTTCACCTCGAATATCCTCATCCGGCGTTATTGCCGCTTTGGCTCGCGTTGAAGTCGGTCTTGCGTTTCCGATGGATAAAGCTGCTTCACGACGGCTCGCTGCCATCGCGTTATGAGAGCTTCGGCCGCCTGCGAAAGTGGCTATTTATAACCGCGATCAGCCATATCGACGTGATTATTGTAGTTAATCGCGAGCTGGAATCGTGGCTTCGGCGAGTGGCGGACTTCAAGGGAAATGTTTCGTTTATATCCCCGCTGCTGCCTCTGCCACCGAACTGGGGCGACGAACAGCTTAGCTCCAGCCTTTTGGAAAAAATCGACCAATTCTCCACCCATAAAAAACGGGTGATGTCGATCGGCGTGTTTACGCCGTCGTACGGTTTCCATCATGTTGCCGATTCCATAGAACGGTTGCGGCGGGAAACCGATGAGGATATTGGATTGCTATTGGTTGACGGTCGGTTCGATGGCGATGACGAATACCGAGAGCGGGTTTTAAATGGCCGCGACTGGATCACGGTCGCCGAAAATGTACCGCATCCGGCCCTCAAAAATGTTTTCGGCGTCAGCGATGTCTTTGTCAGGGCGTTTGCACACGAGAGTTTTGGGCTGTCGCGCGTCGAGGCCCTCTGGTGCAATACTCCCGTCATCGCCACAAACACCGGCGAGACACGGGGAATGCTGACTTTCGAATTTGGCGATATCGACCAGCTTAGCGCTGCCTTGAAAGTTATATTACATGACGATTTCATTGCGGATACTTCGATAGCGGCAGCCATGTTTCGTGAAGAAGCCAAAGAAAATCTCGAAAAGTATTTGAAGGCAATTACGGGGGAAACCGCGAAATAAGATGCTGACTGACCGCTCAATTATCTGCTTTGGCGGCGAGGATTGGTGGTATCATCACCCTCACTCAAAGAATCACCTGATGCGACGCTTTGCCCGCGCTGGGAATAAGGTTATCTTCGTAAACTCGATCTCGATGGGTCTGCCGTCAATCAAAAACAAAGACATTCTCCCGAAGATCGGTCGCAAGCTCAAAAGCTACGCCAAGCTCGCCCGCACAACCGACGAAGGCATCACCGTCGTCTCCCCTGCGACGATTCCCTTTTACGGCAGCGCCGCGGCGCGCAAGTTAAATCAAAAGCTGCTGCTCGCGCAGATCGGCTCTCTCGCAAAGAGAAAGGGAATGAACTCACCGATACTTTGGATAGCGATCCCGACCGCCGCAGAGTTGATTGGGAAGATGAACGAGTCCTGCGTCATCTATCAGGTTTCCGACAAATACGACGCCAATTCCGAAGATCATACTGTCAGCCCCGAGACAATCCGCCGTCTTCACGAATACGCCATCTCTCTCGCCGACATCGTGCTCTATTCCGGCCGCAAGCTGCTGGCAGAGGCCAAAACGGGCCTTGAAAAATCCTACCTTCTCGAACAAGCCGTCGATTTCGACCACTGGTCCCGCGTCGCCGATCTCGAACCGGCGGACGAGATCGCCGCCATCCCGCATCCGCGCCTCGGCTATTTTGGGGCTATCGAGCCGTGGTTGATGGACCAGGAACTGATAAAACGTACCTCCGTCGAGAGGCCCGAATGGCATTGGATATTCATCGGCAACCTCGCTCGCGGCACCGACCTCGCCGACCTGCCAAACGTCCATTTCTTCCCGGCCGTGCAATACGACGACCTGCCCCGCTATGCCGCCGGTTTTGACGTCTGCGTATTGCCCTGGGAAACCGAGCACGCCTTCACCAGCTATGGTTCAGCCATAAAGGTGCGTGAATATCTCGCCACCGGAAAACCGGTCGTCATCTCGCCGCTGCCCGAATACGAACCGATGAGGGCCGTGCTCCGCATCGCACGCAGCCGCGACGAATTCATGTCATTGGTTGGAGACGCACTTGCCGAGACCGATGCCGAAAAAGCACGTGCCCGACAAGCCTCCGTTAAATCCGGCACATGGGACGCCCGAGCCGAATGGGTAAGCGATCTGATCGAGTCCAAAATCCGCTGTCTTTAGAGATGCCTTCCAGTCGTTTTCAGTCGGGATTATGAATTCTCCGACCGATTATGGCAAAATAATTGTGCCCCTCAGGCCCTCGTTCTAATTTTGTTCTTGCTCTCTGAATACCGTCATGAAGAATATAAAAATCCTGTTTGCAATTGTTTTGACCGCCGGTGTATTTGCGTTGCCGGGGTGGTGGTATATCTCGGCGGACCGCGAAGAAAATGACCCGGATCTGCCGGCGGGAGTGAAGATCGACAAGGGTGTTTATCTTGCGGCCCGCGAAGAGCAGATCGCGTTGCTGCGCGGGATCGACACGGCCAAGCCGGATTCGCGCAGCCGGGCGATAAAGGAATTGGAGGACGGCGAAAAGCGAATTGCGGCGCGTGGCGAATCGGTCCAGGCGACGACCTGGAGACCGCTTGGCCCGGCCCCGATTCCAAACGGTCAAACCACCGGGCGAACAGACCCGGTCAGCGGGCGCACCGTCACGCTGGCCGTCCATCCGACTGATCCAAATATAGTTTTTGCCGGAACGGCACAGGGCGGTTTGTATCGCACGCTCGACGGGGGAGCGACGTGGACCCCGCTGATGGACAGCGCTCTTAGCCTGGCAATAGGCTCCGTGTCGTTTGCACCGTCTGATCCATCGATAATTTATGTCGGAACGGGCGAGGGCGGGTTTTCTCTCGACAGTTTTTTTGGAGTCGGCGTCTATCGAATCAACGATGTGTTGTCGGCAAACCCGGTGTTGAGCGAGGTGTTAAATCGCAATGCGGCGGGTGCGGACGTTTTCTCCGGGAGGGCGACCGGAAAAGTTCTCGTTCATCCAAACGATCCAAACATCATTTATGTAGGTACGGTCAGCGGCGGAGCGGGGCTTGGCAGTTCGACCGGTTTTACATTTCCCGCACGCGGGCTTTACCGGTCGGGCAATGCGACGGGGGCTAATCCCGTCTTCGAAAAATTGACGGTCTCGGCCGCTTCGGCGGACCGCCCGATTCTCGACGCGGTTTTCGAACCGGGCGATCCGAATCGGATGTTTGTTACGTTGGTAGATTCCTTCGCGCCCTTTCTTGGTGACGGCGGTGTTTATTTCACTACTAACGCCCAGGCAGCGTCCCCGACGTTTACGAGAGTGTTTACCACGGGGGGTGGCGCAGAACTTGGCCGTGGCGAGTTGGCGATCCAAAAGACGGGAAACACGGTAACGGTTTATGTAGCGCACGGAACGAGCAGCGGCCAGGTCTCAAAAACTTCTTACGACACTACGGCCCCGGGAACGCCGGCTTTCACTCTTGCGATCGACAATAATTTTTGCAACGGCCAGTGTTTTTACGATATCGCGGTTGCGGTCGATCCGAATGATGCCAATCGTGTTTATCTGGCCGGTTCGCCAGCCTTGGCATTTGGTTTTTCGACAAACGGCGGGACAAGTTTTACAACGAGCGCGGTCGGTCTTCATGTGGATACACACGCCATCGCGGTCGCGCCGTCGGATACGAACATCATTTATTATGGCAGCGATGGCGGCGTTTGGCGATCGGCCAATCAAGGCGGCAGCTGGGTCAGCCTGAGCAACACGACCTACAGCGCGACGCAGTTTCAGGCGATCGCCGTTCACCCGCGTGACCGGCATTATACGCTCGGCGGCACTCAGGACAACGGCACGAACTATCTATTTCCGGACGGAACGACGTGGACGCGCGCCGTCGGCGGCGACGGCGGCTATGTCGTCATCGACAGCGGCTCGGTCTCGCCGACGAACATGACCTCGTATCACACCTTCTTCAATTCGAGCGGTTCGCAGATCGGTTTTGCCCGTTCAACGACAAACCAGGCGAACGGTTCGCCGGTTTACGGCAATTTGCTCGGCTGTGGTGGAACGGCAAACGGTATCGCCTGCGCCGATGCGACGCTTTTCTACGCCCCGCTCGTGCTCGGGCCAAACGCCACGGGCAGTACGGGCAACACGGTTTATTTCGGCTCGAACAAACTTTATCGCTCGATAAACCAGGGCACGGCGATGACGGCGGTCAGCCAGACACTGCCGGGTACAAATGAGCGTTTGAGCGCGATCGGCATTTCGCCGCAAAATGACAATATTCGCCTCATCGGATCGACGCTCGGCCGGGTTTATTATTCGAACACCACCGACGCGTCCACGATGACCGATATCTCAGCCGGATTCCCGGCGCGTTATGTCGGCCGCATCGCGATTTCACCCGTCGATCAGAATACGGCCTATGTTGCGCTCGGCGGTTTTGGCATCGTGGGCAGCCACGTGATGAAAACGACAAATCTAAATGCCGCCGCCCCGACGTGGGTAGCCTCCGGAAACGGCATTCCCGACATCCCGACAAATGGCCTGGTCATCGATCCGGCAAATCCGAACACTCTTTACGCTGGCACCGATATCGGGGTTTTCAGGTCGACAGACGGCGCCGCTTCATGGGTGCCGTTTAGCGCCGGATTGCCTCGTGTCGCGGTGTTTGAGATCGTAATTCAACCAACCAGCCGAATTCTGAAGGTCGCGACACACGGCCGCGGAATTTATGAGTACAATCTCGCGGCGACAAACGCCCCGCCGGCTGATTTTGACGGTGACGGCCGGAGCGATCTGTCGGTCTTTCGGCCAGGCGAGGGCAATTGGTACCGGTTGTCGAGCCAAACCGGAGCGTTCGCCGGCTCGGGCTGGGGAATTGGCAGCGACAAACTTGTGCCGGGCGACTATGACGGCGATGGACGCGCCGATCTGGCTGTTTACCGACCGGCGGAAGGCAATTGGTATCTCAACCGTTCAACGGCCGGGATCACGCAGGCAAACTTTGGATTGCCGACCGATCTCCCTGTGCAGGGCGATTATGACGGCGATGGCAGAACCGATCTCGCCGTATTCCGACCGTCTGACGGGGTTTGGTATATCAGCCAGAGCACGGCGGGGTTCACCGGGCTGCAGTTTGGGGCGAATGGCGACAAGCCTGTTCCGGGCGACTACGATGGCGACGGCAAGACGGATGTCGCCGTTTACCGACCGTCCTCCGGTCTTTGGTTTATCAACCGCAGCACAACCGGATTTTTCGCCGTCGGCTACGGCCTCGCGACAGACCGCGTAGTTCCCGGCGACTATGACGGCGACGGCAAGACGGACATCGCCCTTTACCGCGAATCGAACGGCACATGGTACATGCTCCGCTCACAGCTCGGCGACGGCGCCGTTCAATTCGGATCGCCCGGCGATATCCCGACACCGGGCGACTACGATGGCGACGGCAGATTCGACGTCTCGATATTCCGCCCGTCGGACGGCATCTGGTACCGCACAAACTCCGCCAACAGCTCATTCTTCGGCGCCCAGTTCGGAGCCACCGGCGACCGCCCGATACCGTCGGCGTATCTGCCGGGGCAATAGCATCCCGTTCAGAGTTCAAGCTTTAGCTTGCATCCGCCACGCGGAGACAAACTAAAGTTTAAACTCTGAACACTTTTTATTTCTTCAAATGCATGTCCAAAAAATCGGCGACGAGCGGGTAAAGGACGGTTGGATCGAGTGCAGCGCAATAGATTTCACCTCTTAATATTCCGGCCATTCTGCAAGATCCACGGATGCACCGATCTCGGCAAAAGCTTGTTCCTCAGCCGGATCAAGCAATTCACACGCCCGTGCAAGCCTCGATTTGTTCAATCGGGCGATCTTCTCTTTTACGGCCGTATGCACGGCATGGCTGCGGCTCGAAAACACACGCTCGCTCACGAGCCTGTCGAGTTGCGTCAAAACATCCGATCCGATCGAGACCGTAACCTTTCCAACACTCAAATATTAGTAATACTCCTGGTAATACCCCATGTCAAGAATATTTTCTCATGATGTATGATCCATCACGATCCGCCAGCCTTCCTTGAATTTTCGGAATGTGAGCGTGAATTTTCCTTTCGGATTGTCCTTTTCGCGGGTGAGTTCCCAACTGCCGAGGACGATTGCCGCGTTTTTTGAAAGAACGAAGAATTCGAGCTCGGAAAATTTCAAGACGCCCATTTTTGCACGCGTATCATAGCCTTTCTTATACCGGTCGAGCGTCGGCTGCCAGCCTTTTGTTACATTGTCGCCGGAGATAAAGACGAGTTTCTCCGATTGCCAGTAGCCTTTCATAAAACCGTCGATATCGCCGCTGTTCCATGCGGTGGATTGGTCGTCCATTACTTTTCGGATGTCGCCGCCGATCTTTGTTTTCTGTTCATCGGACTGCGCAAAGATTGGAGCGATAATAATCAACAGGAGAAACAAGCCAAAGATTTTCATAATCGTTGATTATACAAGAAAACTGAAGGCTCATGCGGAAGGCAGAAACCCGCCCGTGAGAGGCCGTGTCAAGAGTCTGTAGGATGATGCTCTGAAGTTCTTCGGCTATGCCGTTCGATGTGCGGAAAAGCTCCGCTTTTCCGACCGACCTTCCAACGGTCCTGCGGCTGCGCCGCCCTTCCGGCGCCGATAATTACTGGCCTATGCGACGATCGGGCGGAGGACAGCGGCATAGCCGCATGCAATGTTGTGACGGCTGCCGGCGAAGCACAGCTTCGCAACAAATCGACGGGCAAGCCCGAAAAGCGAGTTTTGACACAGCCTCGTGAGCAAGGGTGCCTCTTTGCCATAGACGAACACACTCCCTACCGGTCGTGTTTCTGCCCCGAGCCTGCGGCGAACGCAGCCGCGGCGGCGACATTTGCTTTTTGAGCATCGGTCAGTGGAATACCCATCTTTTCAAGCGTGGCTGCATTTAGGGTGTTCGTTACCCCTAGTCCGTTGGCCTCCTTGTATTTCGTCAACGCTTCGCGGGTCGCGGGGTCAAGTTTCCCGGTTTCTTCGCCGGTGTACATCTTGCCGTCCTTCATTATCTTTTGCGCGGCCTTGATCTGCTCTTCGTTTGCTCGAAAGGGAGCCGGTTTCTTCGGTTTATCGCCGCTTGATGGCGATGGCGATGCCGGCGAACTCGCGGCTTTTACAGGTTTCGGTGTCTTTGCTTCGGTCGAAGACGACGCGATCGAACTCGGCGAAACAGGGATGAGCTTTTGCTTTTCGGTCAGTTCAATCCCCATTTTTTCCAGCGTTGCACGATTGAGCGATCCGGTTTTTGTAAGGCCGTTCTCGCCCTGGTAATTCTTAACGGCGGTTTTCCATTCGGCGCTGGAGACACCCGTCGCCTCGCCGCTAAACATCTTCTTCTCCGTTAGCATTGTCTGAGCTTTCCCGACCTGCTCTTTAGTAGAGCGGAATGAAGGTTTCTTGGGCTTCGCGGTCGTGGCGGTTGTCGCTGTGGTCGGTGTTGAGCTTCCTTGGGCATAAATTCCCGTCACAAGGAAAATTGAAACTGAAATAGCCAAAAATATCTTTCGTATCATCATAATTCTCCGTTTTGTGGGATGGCGTTAAGATTAAAAAGCTACGAAAAGGATTTCGTTGCCAGATCTAAAGCGCACCCGTAGTTTTTATTGTTTAACGAAAGGATTATTATCCGATTTTGCTCGGATGTCAAGAATATTTCGGGCGAAATCAACTCTGATGAGAGCTGCCGTCTACGAACAGTTTCAAAAACTGCCGACGATTCAGAAGGTAGCCGAGCCCGGAGCCAGGCAAAAACCGGCGTCGTGCTCCGCATAAAAGCATCCGCCATCTGACTTGGCCACAAAAATTATCGAATTCTTTGAATCCGAATCTCCAACCATCGCGAAAACCAATTCAAAGGGAGAGAAAAGACCTTTTCAAAAATAAACACGAAAACAAGGGAGTTAATAAAATGAAATTATTTCTAGCACTATTTGTATTGACGTTCAGCGTCGCGTTTGGAACCTCGGCCGTTTCGGCCCAGGACAAGATGATGGATGACAAAATGATGTCAAACGACGGCAACCCGATGGTTGGCGGGGCCGCGATGTTTAAGGCAAAGAATATTGTTGAGAACGCCGTAAATTCAGCGGATCATACGACGCTTGTCGCGGCGGTAAAGGCAGCAGGTTTAGTGGATACGCTCGCAAGCGCGGGTCCGTTCACGGTCTTTGCTCCGGTCAACAGCGCATTCGACAAACTGCCCGCGGGAACCGTCGAAATGGTGCTCAAACCCGAAAACAAAGCTACGCTGACCAAGATCCTGACCTATCACGTCGTGGCCGGAAACATGGATTCGACAGCGATTGCGGCCGCTATCGCGAAAGGTAATGGCAAGGCTAAATTCAAAACCGTTGCCGGCGGTACGTTGATCGCAAAAATGGATGGCAAGACTCTCGTCCTGACCGACGAAAAGGGCGGCAAATCACGTGTCACGATCGCTGACGTTCGCCAGTCGAATGGTGTGATTCACGTCGTCGATACCGTTTTGATGCCGAAATAGTCTTTCAACTTTCGTTCGATGATCGGAGGCAAAAGTCTAGGTTTCGGCGACCGGCATTTCTGGAGGGGTATGCGGGACAATGGAAAGGGAAAGACCTTCGATCATCGGGCGAATTCGTATTCGCTTTTTTACTTTCATACACATCCTTTCAACAAAACCCGCAACGGGTTTTCTTTGCGATTTTGCGGGAAAATCTTCTTCCGCAAAGCCGCAAAATAAGGCAAAATAGAGATCATTCAAAACGCCCGGCCGTTTCTAATGCCAGGAAATTATGAAATACAAATTAACAGCTTTATCAATCGCCCTTATTGCTCTCGCGGGCTGCACCGCTCTTATGACCCCGGCCAATGGCTCGTCAGCCGCCCCGATTGAGAACAAGGCAGCCGCGCCTGAGCCGACGCCAAAGACAAAAACCATTAGCGAACTGACGTTTACCGATGGTGAATTTGACGGCAAGGAAATTGTCAAAACCGACGCGGAATGGAAAACAATATTGACGCCTGAGGAGTATCACATCCTGCGCGAAGAGGGCACCGAGCGACCCTACTCAAACAAGGAGATGCTAAACAATCATAAGAACGGCACATTTTATTGTTCCGCCTGCGGCCTGGCGTTATTCAAATCCGACGCAAAATTTGAGTCCGGCACCGGGTGGCCGAGCTTTTTTCAGCCAATATTTGCAAAAAATGTGATCGAAAAGGTCGACAAAACTCTTGGCGAGACGAGAACCGAGATCGAGTGCGCCCGCTGCCACGGCCATATCGGACACGTTTTTGACGACGGCCCAAAGCCAACCGGGCTGCGTTATTGCATGAATTCACCGGCCTTAAGGTTTAAGGCGACAAAATAGCCAATTGCTCCGCAGGGAGGAAGGCGGGGTTGCCACCGCTCTTTAGCTCGTTTCTTGACCAGGTGAGAAGAGCGGGGGCAAGCCTGCATAGGCGCCAACTTAAGCCTGTAAATGATTGAAATAAAATGAGATAACGCATGTAAAAAATCGATTTTAGATGGTAAACTCTTCAAAATTCCTCATCGCGTAGCGAGGTAATGAGTTTAAACGCAGACCATATTATCTGCGTCGCGTCAGCGACGGTTGAATAAAACGGCGGCCAGTATTCATTTGTCGCTGACGCGACAACAATCGAGCGTGGTACGCGTCCCGTGGGTTCAAACCCACGGCTAAATTCATGCCACCGCTAACGCGGTGAAAAC
>JANPCJ010000221.1:0-9467 GCA_031430895.1 Chloracidobacterium sp.
ATGACACACCAACAAAACTAAACATAATTTACTTCTTAACAATATCCTTAATTTCTGCCCTATTTTGTGCTTTTTTCGTTGCCCATGAATTGGACAATTCTTGGCGTTGAACGCCTGTTGAGCGAAAAGATCGATCTGATCGCTGGCCAGCGCGTCGGACTCGTCTGCAATCAGGCCTCCGTGCTGCCCGATTTGCGTCACGTCGCCGATGTTTTTGCGGGGCGTGATGAGTTCACGTTAGCCGCCTATTTTGGCCCGCAGCACGGCATTCGCGGCGATGTTCAGGACAACATGATCGAAACGGATCATTCGACCGATCCGCAAACCGGTCTGCCTGTTTATTCGCTTTATAGCGAAACCCGCGAGCCGACCGAGGCGATGCTCGCTGATCTCGACGTGATCGTGTTCGACATGCAGGACGTCGGCTGCCGCATCTACACCTTTGCCTACACAATGGCCAATTGCATGCGGGCGGCAAAAAAGTACGGCAAAAAAGTGATCGTCTGCGACCGCCCAAACCCGATTGGCGGCGTTGCGGTCGAGGGAAATGTTACCGAAACCGAGTTCACCTCGTTCGTCGGACAATTCGAAATACCTACGCGGCACGGCATGACCATCGGCGAGCTGGCGCGTCTCTTCAACGAGCATTTCGGCATCGGATGTGATCTTGAAGTCGTTACTATGGAAGGCTGGCGGCGCGAGATGTGGTTTGAGGAAACCGGTCTGCCGTGGGTGCTGCCCTCACCCAATATCCCGACCGTCGATACCTGTGCCGTATTCCCCGCCACCGTCCATCTCGAGGGAACCGAACTAAGCGAAGGCCGCGGTACCACAAAAGTCTTTGAGCTAAACGGCGCTCCATTCATCGACCCGTACGCATGGGTCGCCGAGATGGATAAATTCAACTTCCCCGGCGTCGCCTTCCGCCATGCCTTCTTCCGCCCAACCTTTCAAAAATGGGCAAATCAAACCTGCGGCGGTCTCCAAATCCACGTCACCGACCGCAAGGCGTTTACACCCGTCATCGTCGGAATCGCCATGGTCAAAACCGCACACGACCTATATCCCGATCAGTTTCAGTGGAAACAGGAGGAGTACGAATACGAGTTCGGCAAAAACCCATTCGACGTTGTTAGCGGCACTGACAAGATCAGGAAGGCAATAGAAGCTGGGGAATCTGTAGAAGCAATCGAGGACGGTTGGAAAGCAAGATTGGTGGATTTTGAGAGCACACGACGCAAGTTTCTTCTATATTCGAATTGACCACTTAACCGAATCTGTCGGACGGCGAAGATGCATACTGACTTGGAGCCGGCTGGCATCCTGCTAGGCGCGAAATACTTAATATTTTGCCTACGCCGCGCCCCGCTGGTAAGCGTCTTCGGGCGAGCAGGATGCTCGCCACTCCAGTCAGAACCAACTGCTCTTACCCTTGCCGCCGAAGATGCTGCCGAGTACGCCGCGGACGATTTTTGTTCCTATCTGGCGACCGAGCGACGTGCCGGCTGAGCGGAGAACGCTCTTGCCAACTGATTCGGCCAGCGAATCGGGTGCCCGGGCGGCTGTTTTTTCAGCCTTGATCGCCTCCTTCTCGGCGGCGGACTGTTGTTTTGCGGCCTCGGCGGCGGCGGTTTCGTCAGCCTCCTGAGCAAGTCGGGCCTGCGCGCGTGTCGACAAAATCTCGAAGGCCGATTCACGATCAATGGCATTTTCATAGATGCCGGCAACGAGTGAATTGGCGATCAACGCGACGCGCTGTTCCGGCGTGATCGGGCCGATGTGGCCGGCTGGCGGCACTACGAAAGCGCGATCCACCATAGTCGGCACACCTTTTTCGTCGAGGGTGGAAATAAGTACCTCGCCGACACCGAGTTCTGTGATGACGGTTTCGGTTTTGAGCTTTGGATTCTCACGGAAGGACGACGCGGCGGCGCGGACGCCTTTTTGCTCTTGCGGCGTGTATGCCCTCAAGGCGTGCTGGACTCGATTGCCGAGCTGCGCAAGGACCTTTTCCGGGATGTCCGCCGGATTCTGCGTCACAAAATAAACGCCGACGCCCTTTGAACGAATGAGCCGAACTACTTGCTCGACCTTGTCGATCAAAGCCTGCGGAGCGTCGGAGAATAATAGATGCGCCTCGTCAAAAAAGAATACCAGTTTTGGCTTTTCAAGGTCACCCGCTTCTGGCAGGGATTCGAAAAGCTCTGAAAGAAGCCACAACAGGAATGTGGAATAAAGTTTCGGAGCGTTGATAAGCTGGTCGGCCGCGAGCAGATTCAAAACACCTTTACCGCCGACAGTCTGCATAAAATCTTCGAGCTTGACCGCCGGTTCGCCAAAAAACTGGTCGCCGCCCTGCTCGTCGATCTGCAGCAGACCACGTTGGATCGCCCCTACCGACGCGGTCGACACATTACCGTAGGTAAGCGTCAATTCGTCCGCATTCGTCCCGACATACTGCATCAGCGTCTGAAGATCTTTTAGATCAAGCAGAATCAGGCCGTTGTCGTCGGCATATTTGAAAGCGATAGAGAGCACACCTTCCTGAGTGTCGTTTAGCTGGAGCAGGCGAGCGATTAGCAGCGGGCCCATTTCCGAGACCGTGGCCCGCAGCGGATGTCCCTGTTTGCCGAATACATCCCAAACTGTCGCCGGAAATCCCTCAAAATTGGGCGTAATGCCAAGCTGGGTATTGCGGGCGTCGATTTTCGCATTACCGCCGCCGGCCTGAGTCACGCCCGTAAGATCGCCCTTGATGTCGGCCATAAAAACCGGCACACCGCGCAAGCTAAAGCCCTCAGCCAGCTTTTGCAATGTAACGGTCTTGCCCGTACCGGTTGCACCCGTGATCACACCGTGGCGGTTCGCCATGCCCGGCAATAAATGGAATTCATTTGCGTCGTTTTTTGCGACGAGGATTGGTTCTGTCATAGTAGGTCGGACGCGCAGGCTGCCAGCCTGCGCTGTGTTTAGTAGTGACACCTTTTTTTTAGACACGCAGGCTCTTAGCCTGCGTTCCCATCTACGCCGCCACCTGTTCACTTTCCTCGTGCGGCTTATCGCAATTGAACATCCAGTTGATGCCGAATTTATCGGTCAGCATTCCGAACCGCTCGGCCCAGAAAGTTTCCTGCATCGGCATCGTGATCTCGCCGCCCTCAGCCATTTTATCGAACATGGTTTCAGCTTTGGCGACGTCGTCTGTTCCGATGGCGAGCGAGATATTGCTTCCTGATGTCGATGGCTGCCCCGGCGGGTTATCGCTCGCCATTATTATCGAGTCGCCGATCTTTACTTGCGTGTGCAGAATTTTATCATTCATGCCTTCGCCACCCATCGGCGAATCGCCATAACGCTGCATAAACTCGACCTCGCCGCCCAGACAGTCCTTGTAATAATTGATTGCCTCTTCGCAGTTTCCGTTAAAGTTGAGATATGGTTTTACTCCAAACATAGTTCCTTACTCCTTTTTTACGAATTGCTGGCCCTTACTGTCGGCATGACAAAACTCCTGATGAATAATCGGTAAATCTCATTATATACGATTTTCCCTCCGAATAATCAATTTCACCCCCGACCATTTTTCGTCAACCGCACACGCTTTTACGTCGACGATCCCCATCGGAAACGCCGCCTCGCGAACGGTGTCTTCGGTAATCTCGGTCGGCAGTTTTTTTTCCACGAGACCCAGATCGTTCCCCTTTGTTTGATTTAGCGAGCGCATTCGGCAAGCCTTCCGAAAGTTCGTCGTGGCTGTTTGTGAAAATATGTATGAGATCGACACCGGCGCGCGGCTAATTCGTGCATTCGTGGCAAAAGCTTTTGCCACGAATGCACGAATTAAGAGTTTTTCAAAGAACCCGAATAAATTGTTCGCTGCGGTTTTCGGTTATTATATCAGAAAGCATCGAACACCGATCTTGCAAGGAGACGACTGAATAAATGCATAAATACCTTAAATTCTTTGGTCGCGTCGCGATTCTATTTGCTCTGTTCGCCGGCGCATATTCTCAGAACCGATTTGAAGGCTATTCGCTCGTCGTCGAAGCTGACAATGGCGGAGCTTGCCCGGTTCGCTATCTGCCCGGCGTCGGTGACGGCAACGCCATAGATGTTTTTCTCGCCGGAACAAATCAGCGAATGACTGCCCCGAATCTGACAGCGTGTGATGGAAGCCGGGTTGATGGAAACAAGGTTTTCACCAACAGCGACGGACGTTGGTGCTTTGCGGGCGGCGAACAGATTTACGAGATAAAACTCCGCAACGGCGTCACCTATCTTTGGCCGGCCATAGATAAGAATTCGGGAACGTACAATGTAAAGGATTTTCGCCCGATCACGCGTTCGGTCGGACCGGCGCCGCAATATGTCTTCAGTGAGCCGGCTGATTACACCAAAACTATAAAAAACGCTATAGCTTTTATCGCCGCGAGACAGGGAGGAATATTGCGTTTTCCGGATGGTGATTACATTGTAGGCACACTCGACGGTGTCCGCCGCGATCCGAATTATCAGGGTATAGCCCTGCCCTCGGGGATCATTGTCGAGGGATCGAGCTGGAACCAATCGATCCCGACAACCAATCTGCCGCCGAGAACAAGCGCGACGCGCGTCAGGCTTCGGCACGAAAATCAGACGATCTTCCGCATCGGCGGCTGCACAAATAATGTGACCGTCCGCCAGATGGAATTGCTGGGAAACTCGGCACTCTATGGTGAGGCCCCGCGAAGCTCCATCGGGAATTACGGCATCGAGGGCCTGGGAAAATGGGCGATAAATCCCGCTACGGGAGAACAGGCGGCGAACACTACGCAGGGAATAAAGGTCGAAAATGTGACGTTTCAAAATTTCGACAAAGGATTTTATGTCCACAACGCAAACGACGCAAACTGCAACGCCCGAGACCAGTACTGCGGTGCGTGGCAGTTTGACTACGTCGTCCTCGATCACGGCATCTTTCTCAACAACAAAACGGGACTATGGATCGACTCGTTCGATACCGACTGGGTAATTCGCAATTCGTTTTTCGCCTACGCGGCGGCGAACGCGCCGGGCGACGGTATCCGCATCGCAAAGGGCGGCAATATGCTGATCGAGCAAACCTTTGGCGGCGGCTATAATTACGGCGCCCAGATCGGCGGCACGTTTTTGCACATTGACACGGCAACGGCTGTAACCGTGATCGCCTCGGCCGCGGAGCGCGGCCAACGAAGCATTTACACAAACCCCGCCGGATCGATAACGTCGATGATGCTAAACGTGATCGGAAGCACATTCGGTGACAAGATCGACCTCAACGGTCGGCTGAATTATGTTTCGAGCGGAAATTTTTATCTTGCCCGAACGCTGGAGGCCGAGTCGTCGGTGACGATCACATCCATCAACGACAGGTATTGCTACGACTCTCAGGTGTTGCCCGGCAAGTGCGTTGACGAGGCCGGACGGACGGTGGAGAATCCCGGCGTTACTGGCGGGCGGAGGATGTTCGAGACCGGTCGAGTCGGCGAAGAAACCGGTGCAAACCGACTCGAAGGTAAACCGAATTTCTTTGGCTATAACGTCCGCATCGGCGACGGATTGCTGCAATTCGATCCGAATATCACCTACAAGGACATCACGGCGTGGGTCTCGGGTGCGGGGACGCGTCCGAGGGTTGAGGATGGTGCCTTCGTGTATTGCAATGATTGCCGCAAGAACAGCTCGGGAGCGTGTATGCAGGGAAGAAATGGTAGCGACGGCGCGTTTGCCAAACGAATCAACGGGCAATGGCGTTGTGATTAAGAGGATTCACCAAAGAACACAAAGACAAAGGACACAGAGGCAAAACCTTCGTGTCCTTCGTGCCTTTGTGGTATTTCTTCTGTCAGGTAATATATTAAGTTTGCTTCTGACGATTGTCGGAAAGCAATAACACAAACAACATGAACAGTTACGTAATTTATTTAGCGCCCGCTTTAGGGATTTTGGGATTGGTGGTAATGGCTTTTAAGTCGGCCTGGGTCAGTAAGCAGGATGCCGGCGATGCGAATATGCAGGAACTTGCAGGCTACATTGCCGACGGGGCAATGGCTTTTTTGAAAGCCGAATGGAAGGTGCTGAGCATATTCGTTGTATTCACCGCTGCATTGCTCGCTTATTCCGGAACGATCCATACGGTAAATGGCCGCGAGATACATTCGAGTTGGGTGATCTCCATCGCGTTTATCATTGGTGCGGTCTTTTCTGCTACGGCCGGATATATCGGGATGCGGGTCGCGACCAAGGCAAATGTTCGCACAACACAAGCAGCCCGCACCAGTTTAAAGCAAGCATTGAAAGTGTCTTTCACTGGTGGAACCGTAATGGGACTTGGTGTTGCGGGTTTAGCGGTTTTGGGTTTAGGCGGATTGTTTATCGCGTTCCTCGCATTGTTTGCGGATTTAGGTGCGAATCAGGTAAGAACGGCTATCGAGGTGTTGACAGGTTTCTCGCTCGGAGCTGAATCGATCGCACTGTTTGCCCGTGTTGGCGGCGGTATTTATACGAAGGCGGCCGACGTAGGAGCCGATCTGGTTGGTAAGGTCGAAGCCGGAATTCCTGAGGATGACGTTCGCAATCCGGCGACCATTGCCGATAACGTCGGCGACAACGTGGGTGATGTGGCCGGTATGGGTGCCGACCTTTTCGGTTCATATGTGGCAACTATTTTGGCGACGATGGTATTGGGACAGGAGATCGTGTTAAAGGACGCTTTTGGCGGTATGTCGCCTATTCTCTTACCGATGGTGATCTGCGGCCTGGGAATTGTTTTCTCTATCATTGGATTTTTGTTTGTCACAATTAAGGACGACAAATCAAGCGTTCAGAAAGCATTGAACACCGGAAACTGGGCGTCGATGTTGCTAACGGTAATCGCTTCTTTCTTCGTCGTATGGTGGATGCTGCCTGATGGTCAGATCACATTGCGCTCGACCTCGTTCAATAAATGGGGTGTTTTCTACGCGATAATCGTAGGAACGGTTGTCGGAGCGATCATGAGTATCGTCACGGAATATTACACGGCAATGGGTAAAAAGCCGGTCATGTCGATTATCCGGCAATCATCGACGGGACATGCGACCAACATCATTGGCGGCCTCTCCGTCGGTATGAAATCGACGGTTATTCCAATTTTAACATTGGCCGCCGGTATCGTGGCATCTCATTATTTCGCGGGATTGTATGGCGTGGCAATCGCCGCAGCAGGTATGATGGCGACGACCGCGATGCAGCTTGCGATCGACGCATTCGGGCCGATTGCCGATAATGCAGGCGGTATTGCCGAGATGAGCCAGTTACCGCCCGAGGTTCGTGAGCGTACTGATAATTTAGATGCTGTCGGTAACACAACAGCAGCAACCGGAAAAGGTTTTGCTATCGCATCGGCAGCGTTGACATCACTCGCTTTGTTTGCTGCGTTTGTTGGAATTGCGATGCCTGGGATGCCTGACAATCAACACATCGATATTTACAAGGCTCCTGTATTAGCAGGCCTTTTTGTGGGCGGGATGATCCCGTTTATTTTCTCGGCTCTATGTATCCAGGCGGTGGGTCGTGCCGCAATGGATATGGTTGAGGAGGTCCGGCGCCAGTTCCGCGAAATTCCAGGCATTATGGACTACACGACAAAACCGGAATACGACAAATGTGTGGCGATCTCAACCAAAGCATCCCTCCGTGAAATGATATTGCCGGGAGCAATCGCTCTAATTACGCCGGTGATCGTCGGTTTTACAATGGGCCCCGAAGTTTTAGGCGGCTTATTGGCAGGTGTTACCGTCTCCGGCGTTCTGATGGGAATTTTCCAGTCAAATGCCGGCGGCGCCTGGGACAATGCGAAAAAATCTTTTGAAAAAGGCGTCGATATCAACGGAGAAATGGTCTACAAAGGCTCAGAACCGCACAAAGCCTCAGTCACCGGCGACACAGTCGGCGACCCGTTCAAAGACACCTCCGGCCCGTCGATGAATATCCTCATCAAACTAATGTCGATTGTATCTTTGGTGATAGCGCCCTATATTGTCGGGATCGGCCGCTAAAGTTAAGATCATCTGGAATACATGTATTATATTGACAGACTATGCTATTCACGGGTATAGTGTTAGGGGCAAGTGTATGGACAAGAAATTGTTTGCGGAATTGATGGAAGGCGTTAACCAGATGGCTGATCATGCCGCCGGCAAAAAGGTTAAGGGTGTCCGCGAGGTGGTTAAGGAAGTTAAAGCTCCCAGCCCATTGTCGAAAGAGGATATCGTAAAACTTCGAAAGAAGCTGCAGGTCTCACAGTCAGCATTCGCCTTGCTACTTAATATTTCCACAAAAACGGTTCAAAAATGGGAGCAAGGCGAAAATCAGCCAAACGGATCGAGCCTCAAGCTGCTAACGATTGCGAAAAAGAATCCGAAGATGCTGTACGTCAGTTAGAAGAAGGCATGAGGAGTTCACGGAATCGCACAAAGCCTCCGTCACCGGCGACACCGTAGGCGATCCGTTCAAGGACACCTCAGGCCCGTCGATGAATATCCTTATAAAACTAATGTCGATCGTTTCACTCGTGATCGCTCCTTAAATTGTCGGGATCGAGTCGAGATAGGATGCAGTGTAGCGGTCGGTGGGAAGTATGGGCAACAAATACGTCAATTTCATCTCTGACCAACACCTAATCGAGTGCGTTGGAAACCTGCACAAGGCGTACATGCGCGCAAAAAACAACCTTTCGAAACGGAGTTTCTACACCAACAAGATTGATACAATCAAGCTGTCTTTCGATGCAGAGTTCAACGGACTTGACGAAGAAGCGCTAGTAAAGACAGAGATTCTAAGACAAATCGATAAATCCATCAACAATTCTATCGGTACTTTTCATGAAGAGGTGCTTGGAGGTATTGAGGGTTATGAAGTCGGATATTTAAGCGGGTTTGATGTGAAAGCGACTGACGATACATTATTCGCTGACATCACGGATAAGGCCAACACGATGAACAGCAGCTCGGCAAAAAGTTTTTACCAAAAACCAAAATACTATTGTTAGAAAATTAGGGATTATGAAAAACGAATATTTACAGACAAAAAGTAGAAGTCCAATGATATATTGGCTTAATGAAGAAGATGTTCAAAATGTAGCAAAAGAATGCCTTGGAAGAGAACTAACTTGTGAGGAAATTAAAAAATTAATTGAGCCAATTAGTGAAAATATAGATTGGACCGATGCGATTACAATTGCGATTGACCAACATATTAAAAACTCTCAAACCATTTCTCATTGACCGTTATATGTTCACGCAATTCCACATCAATACCCAAATTTAATTCTTTCAATTTTTCAGCGAGCTTTTCACCATCAATTAAATCTATTGCCGGAGCACCATCTCGATTGGCTTCTCTTATCGCATCCCTGGTAAAGGATCCGGTGGTAATAAAAAGGCCTTTATCGGTTCTCCCAATCATCG
>JANPCJ010000222.1:0-10379 GCA_031430895.1 Chloracidobacterium sp.
CGCCCCCGCCGGCTGGAAACTTCTTTGAGAATTTCGACGGCGTTGTGGCACCAGCCCTTCCGGCCGGATGGACGGTGACGACAGCCACCGATTGTACGGGTGCTCCGGGTTCCGATCCGTGGGTGACGTCGACTTCCGGAACTCCTACGCCGCCGGTCGACACAGCGCCCAACGCCCTGTTTGTAAACGATCCCAGTTGTGTTTCTGACGAGCGGCTCGATACTCCGGCTGTTCCAATTAGCTCGGCCGCGGCGACGGTCACCTTTAGGCGAAATAATGACCTGGAGAGCGGATTTGACGGCCTGGTACTTGAGGCGTCGGCCAATGGCGGCGCTTTCCAGGACATCCTGGCGGCCGGCGGCATAATCGCCGTCGGCGGGTATAACGGCACGATCAGTGCCAATTCTGGCAGCCCAATCGGGGGGCGGATGGCCTGGACCGCTAGTTCTGGCGGGTTTGTCACCACGACGGTCAATCTTCCGGCATCTGCCAACGGTCAAAGCTGGGTATTTAGATTCCGTCGCGCCACCGACAGTAGTGTTGGCGGCCAGGGTGCTCGTATCGATACCATAACCTCGACCGGCACTGGGACACTGCCGACTCCGACTCCGACTCCAACGCCGACTCCAACGCCTACCGCGACGCCAACGCCTACTCCGACTCCTTGTCCGACAATTACGGTAAATCCTCCGACATTGCCTAATGGAACGGTTGGTGTTGCGTATAGTCAAACGGTTACGGGTTCGGGAGCATCGGGAACTTACAACTATGCTGTATCTTCTGGTTCGCTGCCGACCGGCCTAAATCTGAATCCGACATCGGGCGTGTTGAACGGAACTCCAACAGCCAACGGTACATTTGGCTTTACAATCACGGCTACCAATATTAGTAGCTGCTTAGGCAGTAGAGCGTATACGGTAGTTATTTCACCGGCGTCGACCCCAACGCCAACGCCAACCGCAACGCCGACACCGCAGCCAACGCCGACCCCAAGTCCGACGCCGCCGGGGAGTACCGGCTTTGAAGCCGATATCGCTCCGCGTCCAAACGGCAGCGGCGGGCTGACAGCGGTTGATTCCGCGCAATTTAAGAGATTTATCGCGGGACTGGATACGTTTAGCACGACGGAAAACGAGTATCAACGAACAGATGTGGCACCTGAGGCCACGTTTGGCAACGGGCGAATCGACGCGACAGACCAGCAGCAAATGGACAACTACATCGCCGTCCTGGACCCGATCTTACCGGGCGGCGGGCCTACGGGCCCCATTCCGGGACCGGTTCTGGAGAGGCAAAAGTCGAAGGAAGAACTCGCCGAAGGCCGGGGACGTATATATCGAATCGTTTCCACCACGGGCAGCCGCGGTGGAGAGATTATTGTGACCATCGAACTTGACGCCAAGGGCAATGAAACCGGGATGAGCTTCACGATTGGATTCGATCCGGCAAAACTCAGCTTCCGGGCCATCGGCGGGACCAACAACAACCCCGATGTGACCGACGCCTCAGGCTCGCCGGTGGGGATGAATAGGACACTCAACGCCACGCGGGCGTATGAGGGAAGACTCGGCTTGCTCCTGGATTCTAATTCGCGGTTTGAGGCCGGAACGAGACAGATACTGCATCTCCGGTTCTATGTTCTGTCTGACGCCGTTCCGGGCGCGACAATGTTGACTTTCGAGGACGACTCGATCGTCAGAAGTACCACAGATGCCAATGCTCGCTACCTCGCCGCTATCTTTGAAAACGGCGAGATCATCATCAAAGGGCCGAGAAGGGGCAATGAAATCACTTGGATGTCGCCAACCAGCCAAGTCTGGCCCGCCTTCTAGGGTGCACGAGCACGTTTCAATTCATTCCGTGTGGTCCGCGGTCGGTTTTTCTGATGACCACAGATCACACGGAGCAACACGGAACCAGGCCGATCTGCGACGGCCTAAAGATCACGGCCCGCGACTAATCGCGGGCCCTTTTCTTTTCGCGATTGTCCCGACTATAATCAATCTTGCGCATATTGGGTCCGACTGTATACAATAAACAGAGTTTAAACCTTTTCTGAACCCCTCCGTGTTTCATGAAAATTGTTATCATTGTAGCCGCTCTCGTTTGCACGTCGTTTGGAGCGGTGCCTCGCGGCGATATCGAACACGAATCCGGCAAAACGATTGCAGTTGCAAAGTGCGCCATACCGAATTTTGAAAACGCATTTCGTAATTCGAAAGCGGTTTTTGTCGGAAAAGTTACAAACGTAACCAAGGTCGGCGATGATCGGGTCTTTGAATTTGCGGTTGAGAAATATTGGAAAGGCGCGGTTAAAAAGCGGATGACAGTCAGCTTTTATGAAACAACCAGATATCAAGCCTGGTTTAAGCTCGGCGAAACATATTTGATGTTTGCCGGCGGCGACCCAGACGGCCAACTCACCGTCGGAAGGTGCTCGCGAAGCAAAGATTTAAGCCAGGCGGGCGAAGATTTGAAAAAACTGGGCAAGGCAAAACAGCCCAGTAGCAGTCAAGGGGGAGACAATGAAAAGTAAGGTTTTTTTGGCAATCTTCATCGTCGCTACGCTTTTATTTGCCGTTGGCGTTTTTGCTCAAGGGTTTCAGCAAATCGGGTTCGCGCCGTATATCGGTTCCGGGCTAACGCCCCCGATGTTTGAGACAAGTCCGAGCGAACAGAAGATCGCACAACCGGACGATGATCTTGCCCCGTTGGGTCCGGGTATCAGTTTGCAGTCTTATATCACGGGTTTGAGTTCCCCGATGCTCGCCACCAACGCAAATGACGGTACCCGCCGCCTGTTCATCGTCCAGCGCGCAGGCATAATAAAGGTCGTCCAACCAGGCTCCAGTTCGGCCACCGACTTTATCAGTATTCCGACCAGAACTGACGGTGAACGGGGATTGTTGGGCCTCGCATTTCATCCGCAGTTTGCCGGCAACGGGTACTTCTTCGTCCATTACAGCCGTCCGAGCGACGGGGCAACTGTCATTTCGCGGTTTACCGCCATAAATAACAACACACTAGGCGATCCAAGCTCAGAACAGGTTCTTTTAACCGTTGCGCAGCCGTTCAGTAATCACAACGGAGGATCTATTGCGTTTCGAAACGATAGCGGCTCCAACAATCTCTATATCGGGTTGGGCGATGGCGGCTCGGCAAACGATCCGGGCAATCGGGCGCAAAACATCAACGAGCTTCTTGGAAAATTTCTCCGCATCACGCCAAATTTGGCCACCGTGCCGACACCGCCTTACACTGTGCCGGCAGACAATCCATATGTCGGAGTCAACGGTCTGGATGAAATTTATGCGATCGGAGTAAGAAATCCGTTTCGATGGTCGTTTGATCGAGGCGGAACAAGGCAGCTTTGGGCAGGCGACGTCGGACAATCAGCCAGGGAAGAGGTTGACATAATAACGAACGGCGGCAACTTTGGCTGGCGAATAATGGAAGGTACTATATGCAATCCGGCTTTCAACGGCGGTGTCTGCACTCCGCCTACCAGCCACATTCCTCCAGTGTTTGAGTATACAAGTGGCTTGTCCCCGTGTCGTTCGGTAACCGGCGGCTACGTATACCGCGGATCGCAGGGAATATTGCCAAACGGCGCATATATTTTTGCTGATTACTGCACTGGCGGGATTTCGATGTGGAACAATAATCAACAAATTCCGCTGCTCGATACACCGGATTTCAACTTGGTCGGATTCGGCGAGGATGAGGACGGCGAACTGTATGTCTGTAAGATTACAGCGGGGACTGTAGAGAGAATTGTTACAGGCCCGACACCGACGCCGACGCCGACTCCGACACCGACTCCGACTCCGACTCCGACTCCGACTCCGACTCCGACTCCGACTCCGACTCCGACGCCGACGCCGACTCCAACTCCAACTCCAACTCCAACTCCAACTCCAACTCCGACTCCAACTCCAACTCCAACTCCAACTCCAACTCCAACGCCAACGCCAACGCCAACGCCAACTCCGACGCCGACGCCAACACCAACACCGACGCCGACGCCGACGCCGACACCGACGCCAACTCCGACACCAACACCAACACCAACACCGACGCCGACACCGACACCGACACCTACTGCGACGCCAACACCTGCTCCAACGCCCACTCCTACCCCAACGCCAGTGGGTGGAACCGGTGTGGAAGCCGATATTTCACCTCGTCCGCGAGGTGGCGGAGGGTTGACGGCGGTTGATTCGGCGCAGTTTAAGAGGTTTATTGCGGGACTCGACGTGTTTAGCACGACGGATAATGAATTCCAGCGCACCGATGTCGCGCCGGAGGATAGCTTTGGCGACGGGCGGCTCGACGCGGCGGACCAACAGCAGATGGACAATTATATTGCCGCTCTCGATCCCCCGAGAACTGGCGGCGGGCCAACCGGCCCGGTTCCGGGACCGGTCGCTGATAAGTCGGTGGATTTTCTATTTGAAGGAAAGGGACGTAATTATCGCATCGTTTCGACTAACGGCTCGCGGGGCGACGAGGTCATCGTCACTATCGAGATCGACGCCAAAGGCAACGAGACCGGCATAAGTTTTACACTCGCGTTCGATCCATCAAAACTCAGTTTTTCCGCGATCAGCGGGACAAACAATAACCCCGACGTGACCGATGGCCCTGGCTCGCCTGAGGGAATGAACCGGACATTGAACGCAACGCGGGCAGATGAGGGAATGTTGGGCCTGTTGTTAAATGCTTCTGCGCCGTTCGAAGCCGGAACCGGGCAGATAGTCAATCTCAGATTCCGCGTCCTCGCCGATGCAGCTTTTGGGCCTACGGAACTGACATTCGCGGATGAATCGATCGCCCGAAGCACGACAAATGCGGATGCTGAATCACTAGACGCCGCCTACGAAAACGGCGAGGTTATGATCAAACAATCGCGTCACGTCGATAAAATATCGTGGATGTCGGCGTGGAGGTACGACAGGCTGCCGAGCCTGTCGATCAAGCCGCGTCGTCGATAACTCTATCGCAGGGAGGCTACCGTGCCTTTCGCGATAAAGCCAATGTACCGCCATCCATGGCGATTCGACGCTGAATGAGCTTGCACAAACTCTCACGTTGATGAACAGGCTCGGCAGCCTGTCTACCTCGGAATATGCGTCTGCGATTTATTTGGGTCGGAAAAACCAGGGACAAAAATTACCGCGAGCTTCAGGAGGGATACCTCGTCCGTTTAGCGCATTTCGTCAAATGCGAAACGGTCGAGGTGCGCGATTCGGCCCCCGGCGACACAAAAGAAATTGAGGGCAAACGAATTCTCGAAAAACTGAATCAAACATCCTTTGTCTGTCTGCTCGATGTTACCGGCGGAAGCGTTTCATCGACTGAACTGGCAAAACAAGTTGAAAAATGGCGAGATCGGGGTTTGAAGGAGATCGCCTTTGTCATCGGTGGTGCCGATGGGGTCTCGCCGGAGGTTGCGGCACGAGCCGATCTTAGGTTATCCTTATCGTTTCTCACTTTTACGCACGAGATGGCTCGCGTCGTATTGCTTGAGCAATTATATAGGGCTTATACAATTATTAAGGGTTATCCGTATCAGAAATGAGTAAAATCAGTTTGAAGGAAACAAGGGAAAAGCTGCTCGGCGAACGAGAGCTTTTGATACAAAAATTAAAGGGCAACGATCTTTCGGTCGATGATTCGGAGACACCGGACCCGGTCGATCTGGCCGTTAGGAATTATTCCAAGAATGTCATGCTCGCGGTCTCGGAGAATGAAAGCAGACAACTGGCATTGATCGACGAGGCGTTGTTGAGAATCGACGACGACGAATACGGACTTTGCCAGAATTGCGAAAAAGAGATCAATCCCAAGCGTCTCGCCGCCCTGGCCTGGGCCCGTTACTGCCTCGACTGCCAGGAGTTGCAGGAAAAAGGCCTGCTCGACGAAGATTAGGTTTTTGACCGATGCTCAACGCGGTCCAGAATTCCCTTCTATCATTAATCTACCCGAGCGAATGCCGTGTTTGCTCGGTAGCCATTGCCGATCTGGATGATGGCGTCGCCTGTTGCGGCTGCTGGGCAAAAACACGCATCTTTCAGGGCACTGAAATGCTTTGCTGCAAGTGCGGAATGTTCTTTGGTGACACCGCCGCGCCCGTGCCGGTGTATTGCCACAAATGCGACGACCATTTCTATGACAGCGCCGCTGCCGTCGGCATCTACGAACACGCCCTTGCCGCCTCGATAATCGCTCTAAAAACCTCGCCGCATTTGCCGCGCCGAATCATCGATGCCATTCGAACATTCAATTTTGCGGACGTGGATTTATTGATTCCGATCCCACTGTCGAAACAGCGAAGGATCGAACGCGGGTTTAATCAGGCTGAAGTGATTGCGGCCGCCGTCTCACGCGCGAGTAAAACTCCGATTGACGCCGGCAGTCTGGTGCGTAAACTACACACGCCGATTCATCGCGTCGGAATGGACGAAAAGGCCCGCGACCTGACTGTCAGAAATGCTTTCGAGGTTGCCAGACCAAAATTGATTTCGGGTAAGAATATCTTGCTTGTCGACGATGTTCTCACGTCCGGCGCAACGGTCTCGCATTGCGCAAAAATTCTAAAGAAATATGGAGCGCTCCGAGTGAACGCATTCACTCTCGCACGAGCCGTAGCAAAAGCCCGGGCGTAAGAGGCCGTGTCAAAAGTCACCACTTTCAGAGAATTTAGCCACGAATGCACGAATAAAAACGAAGAATTCTCTTATTTATTCGGGCATTCGTGGCTAAATTCTCGCCCAATTCATTCGACTGCCCAAGCCCCTGCCGCAGAACGACAGCAAGAATTTTATAGGCGGTACTTGACGTTTTTGCGTCTTAATTCATCGTCCTCGTTTTCGAGATTCTGCAGCCGCATTGTTATGTCGGCCGTAAGGCGGAGATCGGCCCGTTCGCCGTTTTGGAGATAAAAATTCCCCGCGGCGGCGATCATCGCGGCGTTGTCGGTCGAGAGGTGTTTTGACGGAAAATACACTGGCAGACCGAGCCGCCGGCCAGCGTGCTCAGCCGCATCGCGAAGGGCCATATTGCAGGCAACGCCGCCAGCGACGATAAGCGTTTTCGGTTTCAAATTCGCGGCCAGCTTTGCCAGGGTTGTCACAAGCGCGCTTACAACCGCCGACTGAAAGCTGGCGGCGAGATTCTTGATGACCTGAGGCGGCTCGTCGCCATTCATAGCTGACTCGATCCCGTTTTCGCGGATGTAGCGGGCGACCGCCGTTTTCAACCCGCTAAAACTGAGGTCGGGCCGGCCATCGGAAATTTTTGCCTGAGTGAATTTAACCGCTTTCGGGTCGCCCTTTTTAGCCAGTTTCTCGATCAGCGGGCCGCCCGGATATCCGAGCCCGAGCATCTTTGCAACCTTGTCAAAAGCCTCGCCCGCCGCGTCATCGCGGGTGCGGGACATAACCTTGTAAGAGCCTTCTGCCGGAATGTGGAAGATGTTTGTATGACCGCCAGAAACAATCAACGCAAGAGCCGGATATTCGATTTTCGGATTGTCAAAACCGACGGAGTAAACATGGCCTTCGATATGATTTACGCCGATAAATGGAATACCCAGCGTGTATGCAAGCGACTTCGCATAGCAAACGCCCACCAACAGCGAACCGATCAGGCCGGGCCCTTGCGTTACGGCAATCGAGTCAATCTCATGCATTGAAACCTCGGCCCGTTTCAGCGCCTCGGAAACAATCGGCTCGATCTTTTCCAGATGCTCGCGCGATGCAAGCTCCGGTACGACGCCGCCCCACGGCCGGTGCATCTCAATTTGCGACGCGATAACGGACGACAATATCTCACGCCCGTCACGCACAATCGCCGCCGCCGTCTCGTCGCAAGAGCTTTCGATACCTAAAACCAGCATTAAGACTAGCTTATCAAAGTCCGGTGAAAATCGTCGTCTCGTCAACAAAACAAAGCCCGTTGCCAAACGGGTCCCGCGCGTAAAACGACCGCTCACCCCATGGCCGCACGACTATCTCATCCGACGGAGCACCATGAACATCCGACCTTTCGAGGCAATCAATTTCCTTAGCCCTTGCGAAAAAGGATTCCAGATCACGCACCGAAAAATAAATGTGATCGCCAATCGGCGTTCCACTATTCTCGATAACCGCAAATATCACCGGCCCGCAATCAAAATATTGCCTCCCGCGGTGAATGATCCGACCCTCGTCATCGAACAACCGCTGATAAAAGGAGATAGCTTTATCGAAATCCGTCACGGGCACAAAAATTCTAAAGATCGAAGCGGCATTGTTGCTCATTTAAACTCCTAAAAATGAAAAAATCTAACCACAGGGGTAAAATAACATTGAATGCGAAAAAAAATGAAAGACCGTCTCACAAAAACAGCCTATCTCAGCTATCTGAGATGCCCGCAGGAGTATTGGCTGCTGGCGCACCAGCCGTTGTTTGTCATGGAGCCTTACTCGCTAGAGTATGAGCACCTAAGACAACAGGGATACGCGGTTCAGCAGCAGGTAAAACAGCTTGAAAGGTTCCAGTCAAGCGACAATTTCGCAGTCGATTTTGAACGGACCTTCCAAACCGCCGATCTATATGCCCGGACCGACATCGTTATGTCCGATAGAACCACCGGCATCGTAGACATTTATGAAATAAAATCTTCGGCCTCGGTTAAAGAAGATCATTACGACGACGTCGCTTTTCAAAAACTGACATTGGAGAGAAGCGGCTCGATTGTCGGCCGCTGCTATGTGGTTACGATGAATGGCGAATATGTCCGCCGCGGACCCGTCGACTTCGAACAGCTTTTCGTCATCACCGATGTTACGGATAAGGTCAACGAACGCATGGACGTGACCGCCCGTCAGGCAAAAGAGGCAGTCGCTTATTTGCAAAGCGTCCCGGTTCCGTCGCTGGTCGATTACTGCGTGGCGAACAAACTTAATTGTCACTTCATCAAGCTGCATTTTCCAGGTTTGCCGGAGTATACGGTGTTCGACATAGCTTTTCTTAAGAACGACAAACGACGTGAATTGCTTTCGCAAAACGTGGTCTCGATCACGGATGTCCCCGACGATTTTCCTCTCTCGACAAAGCAGCAAATACAAGTAAATGCAGCGAAATCCGGCGAGATCCTGATTGATCGCGACGCCATTGCCGAACGAATCGACACATGGGAATACCCGCTTCATTTCCTCGATTACGAAACTTTTTCGTATGCAATCCCGCAGTTCGAAGGCGTTCGGCCATTTCAGCAGATGTGTTTCCAATACTCTCTGCACACGATTGACTCGCGCGGGGCAGAGCCGAAACACAAGTATTTTCTATCTCGCGGCGAAGACGATCCTCCGCGGGCGATGGCGGAGAGTCTGAAAGTGGCGATGTCCGAAGGAATCGGGACCGTGCTCGTTTGGTACGAGGCGTTTGAAAAGACGCGTAACTCCGAGATGGCCGTGATGTTTCCCGAATACGCCTTGTTTTTTGAGGAGGTCAACGAGCGAACACATGATCTGATGAAGATTTTTTCGGACAAACTCTACATCCACCCAGATTTCAAAGGCCGAAGCTCGATCAAAAAGGTGCTCCCAGTCATAGTACCGAAGTTGTCCTACACCTCGCTCGGTATCGGTGACGGTCTAACCGCTTCGATAAGCTGGTTTCGCGCGGCCAAATGGGACACCATGGACAAAGCTACGCGGCAAAAGATATTTTCCGATCTTGAAAAATACTGCGAGCTGGACACACTTGCGATGGTTGAGATTTTTTATGAACTGTCGGCGCTGTCTGTCCCGCCCGCGTAGGCGGGCAGGTATCAGGTCGGAAAAGAATTAGGCGCAGATTTACGCCTATGACACTGGATTAAGATTCCCTGAAATATCTGCCGTATCCGCATGAATCCGCAGCTAAGTTCTTATATGCTTTGGCCGCATCCGCCGTCGATTCTGACTCGATTCGGTCGTTGCGGCTGTCCTAAACGGTTTCCTGCATGGCTTCGGCTCCGAGGGCTTCGAGGGCGGCTGCGGCTTTTTTAGAGCTGCGGCTGACGGCGTCGGGGACTTTGCGGCCGGTCAGGAAGATGTAGTTGAGCGTAATCCGGCGATGACGGCCGGTCGAATCGGGATCGGTGTAGTCGTAATCAAAAGAATATATGTAGTGGCCCGTCGAGAGCTTTTTGCAGACATCCTCGGGGAGATGAAATAGATATGCGTCGGCGTAATGGCCGAGACTTTCGTCCGCGTAACCAATTTTCTCCCCATCCGCGTTGTCGAGATGTACGGGCACCATTTCCAAGTTGTCACATAATGCGTAAAGATCGCCGAGAACCTGGCGGCGTTTGATGGCTAGCGGGCTATATGTCATAAGGCCATTTTAGC
>JANPCJ010000223.1:0-5986 GCA_031430895.1 Chloracidobacterium sp.
CATTGCCCGGCCGGTGACGTTACCGTCTCTCTCTTCGAGTGGTTCGGTTGCTACGGCTGCATCCGGGCCACCGGCGGTTTGTTGAGCGGCGAGGTTTGAGACGTAGTTCATAACCAATTGGAAGTCATTTGCCATCAGCCGTCCGTCGCCCTTTGTGGCGTAGGGGGCAACATCAGCCCTCTCGAACTCATTTGTCACGCCGTTCGGCTGTTCGGTGCCTGAGACAAATAAGCGTTCCTGTTCAACATCGTTTGAGCGATAGACGCCGTCGCCGGTAAAACGTGTTTGCAGATCGCCTTCGAGACCCAGGGCCGAGAAGACCACAAAGCCGCTCGTATAGCTTGCCGCCAAGGGGTTACCCGCGATATCTACAATTGATCGCGCGGTTGGCGAATCGCCAAAGAGCACGGGCGTGTTCGCCTGCCCGCCCGCGAGAGTGTTGAATCGCACTCTCACTATATCTCTTTCACCCGGCAAAGGCGGTGCTGCCAAAGTTACTGTTATTCCAATCGCTCCACCTGAAAAGATCTGCGAGATCGTGCAGAACGGAGCATCCGGCCCGCATGTCGCGAGCGGGGCGCTGAGTAACGCGTTGTTATACGTCAGGCTGAACCTGAGAGTCCGTTCGTTGCCGATCGCCATCAGATTGATCGGAACCGAAACCTGGTTTGGCGAATCGACAAACGTCGTCTCGACCGTCAGATTACGCTGCAATTGTCCCGGATCGAACGCCACGAAGTTGGCGTTCGTGATGTTTGTCGCAATGTTCGGATACGTCCGGCTTTGCGGGCTGTACGTCTTACCCAACCCCGACGGCGTAACGGTGTAAGTTCCACCCGTCGAAACGGTGAACGAGTAATCGCCGTTCGCGTTTGTAAACGTCTGCTGGCTGGCGGTACCCGTTAGATCGACCGTCACCCCCGCGAGCGGAGTGCTCGCCAACGGCGCATTTGACTGCTGGATGTTCCCCGAGATAAGCACCGTTACACTCGGAGTCGGCGTCGGAGTAGGTGTGGGAGTTACCGACGGCAATGGCGTCGGTGTTGCGGTAGGCGTCGGAGTTGGAGTCGGCGTCGCTGTTGGCGTCGGAGTAACCGTAGGCGTAGGCGTCGCAGTCGGCGTTGGCGTAGGCGTCGCAGTCGGTGTTGGCGTCGCAGTCGGCGTCGCTGTCGGCGTCGCAGCGGGCGTAGGCGTCGCAGTCGGCGTTGGTGTCGGTGTTGGTGTCGGTGTCGGTGTCGGCGTCGGAGTAGGTGTCGGCGTCGGTGTCGGCGTTGGCGTCGGCGTTGGAGTCGGAGTCGGAGTTGGTGTTGGTGTTGGTGTTGGTGTTGGCGTCGGCGTTGACGCTCCGCCTTGTACTTCAAAGGCGCCGATGTCCGATCCGTCGCCGCCTGGTGCGTTAGGAATTGCAAGATTATCAAACGGGCGCGTCAGTCCGCGTTGATCGGTGGTCAGACCAAAACTGTTGCCCTTATCAATCGCTGGACTGCCCGGCAATAAAGCGTGCGTTTGTGTCGGACCGCCGTTGCCCGTGAGTGGGCCGAGATTCGGGTCTATGCCGGTGATGTTATTCCCCGTCGTCCCTGAAATCGTGCAGCCGGCGGTGTTTTCGATCAAATTGTAGTCGCCGGACGTTAAAGTGCCGAAACAATCGGGACCGCTGCTGCCCGTGCCGACCATATTATTGGCGACGATACTGCTTTTGATGTTCATTACTGCGAAGTTTGCTACACCCCCACCGCCGTCGTCGCCCGTGTTGTCGCTGTCGGCGGCATTGTTGGCGATAGTTGAATTATTGACGTTGACTACCAACGTGCTAAACACCGTTCCAACAACGGATTGAAAAATGCCGCCGCCGCTGCCTGACGTGCTGTTTCCGCTCACCGTGCTGTTGTTGATATTCATAATGGAGGAGAGCCCACTACTAGCGTACCCGATATTGATACCGCCGCCTGACGGTACGCCGAGGCCTGTGTTGATTCCCGGGGCGGTATTTCCTTGTACGGTCGTATTATTAAGGGTTGTCGTCGCGGGTGAACTTACTCCACTTGAATTAATTGAAATGCCGCCGCCATGGATTGCTTTATTGTTACTTACATTGCAATTGTTCAAAACCAGTATGCCGTCGTCATTGTTAAGGCCGCCACCAAAACTGGCAACCGCAGCGCCAGCCAAACCGTTGGCCGTAACATTGGCGCTGTTGAGCGTCAAAGTAGCTTCGTCGATCAAAATTCCGCCGCCATTGCGGCCTCCATTGCGAACGGTCAAGTCCTGAATCGTTACGACTGCTCCAGCCCTGATATCAAACACACGGTCGGTCGCGTTTCCGGGGGTTGTTGCCGCTTCGACAAATACGGTCGCCTGGCCCGCTCCCGTGATTACCGTGTCACCCGTAATATCGAAATCACCATTGGCGTTCAAGTTTTCGTTCGTTGTCGGCAGCGTCGTGGTATAAGTTCCGGCGGGTAGATTTATGGTGTCGTTCCCCGGCGTCAGGTTTGCGCAGGTAATCGCCTCGCGCAATGAGTTAAAGGCATCGCCCGAGTTCACAACGTCGCTGGTCGTCGTCACCAGGAGACTGCACGGTGTTGGAGTTGGTGTCGGCGCAGGAGTTGGAGTCGGAGTCGGAGTCGGAGTCGGAGTCGGAGTAGGTGTTGGCGTCGGAGCACCTGGTTTGCATTTGCCGAAGCTTCCGGCGTTGTAGATATTGAAAACTTCTGTTGCCGAAAGTGCGCGGGTGAAAATTTCGACTTCATCAACTTTTCCCGAGAATGAGCCATCCGGGCCGTCGCCGACGAATAAAGGCAGATTATTAGTCTGATTTAGCGTACCAATTGTGGTGGTTTTGGTATTATCCAGAACCCCATTGACATAGATACGCATCGTGGTGCCGTCGTAGGTGCCGGTTACGTGGGTAAATGTGTTGAACGGGATCGAACTTCCGGTAGCTAAACGATCAAATGTCGTTTCGTTGCCGATGCTTAAGATCGCTCGTCCGGTTGTTGCGGTGAAACCGGTGAACAAAAGACCGTATGGCTGACAATTCCCCGTGCCAAAACAGCCTTTATACATAATATCGCCGCCCGCGGTTGGGTTGATCCAGGCGTCCAGGGTGAGCGCGTTGGTCGCTTTAAGCGATGGTGAATCAGGAACGGATACCGCGCTGGCGTTGTTGCCGTTAAACTGAAAACCTTGTAGCACCTTGCCGGCGGCAAAGGTTGTTTGACTTCCAAGCGTGCCGTTGTTGTTACTGCCGGAAATGTCGGTTGCGTTGCCGTCGCCGGCCAGCCAATCGACCATGTTTAAAGGCGGAGCCGTACACGCAGTACCCGCTGGGGGCGTTGCTGGCTTGCATTTGCCAAAGCTGTCGGCGTTGAAAATACCTTGAATTTCGCCCTGCGAGAGCGCTCGGTTAAATATTTCCAGCTCGTCAATTGCTCCCGTAAATACCCCGACCGGCCCATTTCCGATGTGCAGCGGCTGCGTGTCAGTTTGATTAAGCGTACCTATCGTGGTGGTTTTCGAGGCCACCAATGCACCGTTAAAATAAATCCGCATGTTCGTACCGTCATAGGTGGCGGCGACGTGGGTATAAGAATTCAGCGGAACCAGACTGACGCTTCCCAAGCCGTCAAAGGTTGTGCTATTGCCGATTCTAAAGACGATTTGACGATCGGGGATGAACAAGAGACCGAAGGACTGGCAATTGCCGCCGCCAAAACATCCCTTATGCATTACATCACCCGAAGCCGTCGTCGGGTTGATCCACGCATCAATGGTCAGCCCCGTGGTGGGTTTGAGCGAGGGTGAGTCGTTCACCAAAACTTCGCTTGTGTTATTCCCGTTGAACTGAAATGCTTGCCCTACCTTGCCCGTGACAAAGGCCGTCGTAGTTCCCACCGAACCGAAGTTATTATTGCCGGAAATGTCGTGTGGATCACCGTCCGCCGGATACCAGCCGATCATACCGGTCGGCGGAGCGACGCAACTTGTCGGAGGCGTCGGAGATGGACTTGGAGTCGGTGTCGGCGTTGGTGTCGGAGTTGGCGTCGGCGTCGGCGTCGGCGTGGCTGTCGGAGTCGGACTCGGAGTCGTCACCGGTTTGCATTTGCCCGCGCTGTCAGCGGCAACGATTGATTGAATCTCCGGTTGGGAGAGGGCGCGATTAAAGATTTCCACCTCGTCAATCTGTCCCTTGAAGAATCTTCTTGTGCCGTAGGTTGCGTTGTCATCATTGTATCTGCCAATGCGTATGAGACCTGCACCGTCAGCCGAACTTAGCACAAAGCTAAAATCATCAACTAAAAGTCCGTTGACATATGTTTTGACATTATCGCCGCTGTAGACAACGGCGATGTGATACCACACTCCCGCTGTGAAAGACACGCTGGGAACGATTCTGAAACCTTGTATATATTGAACGGTCAACTGCGAACCCGTGTCAAAGACATTAACGCCAAATCCTTGACCGAAAGCTCCCGAATTGTCTTTGTTAATAGCATTATTCGGATAGAAAACCGCGCCTTCGCTTCTCATTTCCGGTCTGACCCAAGCGTCAATGGTCGACGACGGCGAGTTCTGTGGGACCGTGGCGGCACTCTGAACTGAATCATCCACGCCATCGAAGCTAAATGCCTGTAGAACTTTCCCAGTAGCGAAAGTTGCTCCATTAAGCAATGCCCCGTTGTTACCGCCGACGATGTCAGCGGTGTTGCCGTCGCCGGGGAACCAGTTCGTCATATTCGGCGGTGGCGGCACACAGGTCGGTGTTGGCGTCGGAGTCGGCGTTGGCCCACCCACTGGGCAGAGGCCGAGGAGGACCGTCGCGTTATTGTAGCCATTGTCAGCCGCAGCGATGTCCCGTTTTCCGTCGCCGTTAAAATCCCCGACGGCCACCGAAGCGGCGGAACTGCCGATGCCGAAATTAATGGCCGTGTCGAACCCCGTATTCGCCGCGTTTCTAAGTAAAACTGAGACGTTGCCGCTGCCGGAGTTAGCTGTAGCGATATCCTGTCTGCCGTCTCCGTTAAAATCACCTACGGCGAGCGAGAGTGGAGAGATGCCGGCACCGAAATTAACCGCCGTGTCGAATCCCGTGTTCGCGGCGTTTCTCAGCAGCACCGATATATTATTACCGGTTTGGTTAGCCGCGGCGATATCCTGCCGGCTGTCTCCGTTAAAATCGCCGACGGCTACCGAAGCCGGAACGGTGCCGACACCGACATTGACAGCCGTGTCGAATCCGGTGTTTGCCGCGTTTCTCAGCAAAACCGACACGTTATTGCTGTTAGCGTTGGCGGTGACGATGTCCAGTTTGCCGTCACCGTTTAGATCCCCCACGGTCAAGGAGAATGGCGTGGTGCCCACGCCGGAATTAACAGCCGCGTCGAAACCGCTGTTTGCCGCGTTTCTTATCAATACGGAAACTGTATTGCTATTGGAGTTAGCGACGGCGAGATCCTGTTTGCCGTCCGCGTTAAAATCGCCCACGACAACAGACCGGGGAGCGGCTCCGACGCTGGAATTAACAGCCGCGTCGAACCCCGTGTTAGCAGCGTTCCTGAGCAATACCGAAACGTTGTTGCCGCCAAAATTTGCTGCCGCAATATCTTGTCTGCCGTCTCCGTTCAGATCTCCGACGGCGACCGAGCGGGGAGAACTGCCGACGCTGACATTGGCAGCCGCTTCAAACCCATCATTTGCTGCGTTTCGCAACAGTACCGATACATTATTGCTGCCATTGTTGGCCGAAACGATGTCCTGTCTGCCGTCTCCATTAAGATCTCCGACCGCCACCGCGAACGGGCTGGTGCCGACACTTGAATTCGCGGCGGGCGCAAAGTTTGTGCCGGTCGGCCCGCAGCCTGCGGGGGTTGGCGTCGGAACGGCTCCGGGCGGCAGAAAACGGACGGGACCAGTCCCGGCCTGATTAGGCAGGGCGGACGATACCGCACCGGCGGTAGTGAACGGAGCGCGGATAATGACTGAC
>JANPCJ010000224.1:0-6408 GCA_031430895.1 Chloracidobacterium sp.
GATGCCGCCGAGTGTCAGGCTGTGCGGTGCACCGTACGGGTTGTAATTTTTAAGAAGTGCCAGGCCCATCATCAGATTTGAGAACCACTTGCCGCGGTTTGTGTCGGTGATGTGCTGCATGTCGGTGACGAGGCCCTGAATATTCAGGAACTGCGGCACCGGTGCCATTTCTTTTGTTTCCTTATTGACCATCACGGCCGTGCCAACGCCGCAATTCGGGTGGCAGCCGCAGCTGACCTGTCCCCAGTCATTCTCAGGACCGTGCACAACGTCCGCGAAATCCGCGAAAGCTCCCATCAGGCTGAGCGGGAACCAGTCGCGTGTTGGTTCGGTGATGCCGACCTGATCGTGTACATCATGAGCCAGGTGGGCCAGCGTGTAACGCTGCTGCAAGCGACGCTGCTCGGTGATCAGTTCGTCGCGGCCGGTGAACGACACAGGCTGGAACGCGATGAACGAAATTTTCTTCGGATTCTCAAGTGCGAAACGAATGATCGTGCCAACCTGGTCGTTATTAATGCCGTTGACGAGTGTTGTGACGAGGATGATGTCGACACCCGCTTCGTGCAAGTTGTTGATCGCCCGCAGCTTGACGTCAAACAGATTGCCGATCTGTCGGTGCGAATTGGCGTCGTTGCCGATACCGTCGAACTGGAGGTATACAAATCTCAATCCCGCTTCCGCCGCTTCTCTACAAAATTCTTTGCTCTTCGCAAATTCAATTCCGTTGGTAGCGGCCTGCACCGAATTGTAACCAACCTTGCGGGCGTAGCGAACAGCATCGAGAAAATGCGGCGACAAAGTAGGCTCACCACCCGAATACTGCACCGACATCTGGCGGCGCGGTTTGATCTGAATAGCGTTGTCGAGGATCTCGCTGACGTCTTCCATCGAAAGCTCGTGGACAAAGCCGACCTGGTTCGCGTCCATAAAGCACGGGTCGCACATCATGTTGCAGCGATTCGTGAGGTCAACCGTCAGCACCGCTCCGCGGCCGAATTTGACCGACGACGTGCCGTGATTGTGCAGCTTTTCGTCATTGTGCGACTCGATGTCGCGGCCCGGGAAGAGGGATTCGATGTGCTGGAGAAACTTGGCGTCGATCGCCATCATGTCTTCAAAATGGCCGTGCGTCGGGCAATCTTTGATCATCCAGACCTGATTGTCACGCTCGATGATCTGTGCTTTGATCTCGCCAACCTTATCATTGATCAGCATCGACACTTCCTTCTCACCGCTCAGAATCGACTCACGCGCCTCGATCACGCAGTTGGGACACAGGCTGTCAGTCGTGCGCGGGAAACCAAGTGTCGGCTTCGATTTCTGCCAGGATTTCAAAAGCGGTTTGTCCGACCACTTCGGCGTGAATGATGGATTGGGCTTGAACTGGTTGACCGACCGAACGGCTCCAAACACCCCTTTCGCCACATACGTCAATCCTTTCTCAAAATGCTTTACAGGTCTCATTATAACGATTCTCCAGTATAATAACTTTCGTTTCATGCCGCGACACTCTAAAAACCGGAGCTGTACGGCGCAAATCTGTCAGTTGGGTGTGGCAATGGACGTGCCACGAGTGATTTCCACGAGAAGTCAACACAATTATATGTATATAAGGAGTTTACCGTCTCTCGTCACCCGGATGCCAGAATTCAAATCTGCACCCTTGTGACACATATCTAAACGGCCGCAGGTGGTTGTGGCATATTGACACAATCCGTGAATTCCGCGAACGGCGTGTACGCGATTCGCCGGCTGAAAAACAGGTTCCGCGGATTCGTGGCGGCAACGTGGTTGACGAGGGCGCTTAAATATTTCCCAATCAATTTAGTCGGAGCGCTTAATGAAAAACTTTAAGTTGCGCTCTTGCGTTAAACAAATTATTTATATTACACCTTAGAGTAATCATTGTATATATAAGAATATAAAGTAGTTATAGGGCTATAAAAAAACTTCATTTTTCTCTTTACAGGTGCTTAATCCTGTGCTATGCTTCATACCACTTCAAGGGAAATTGGGTTGAAACAATAGCTCATGCGATTTTTCCGAGGAGTGTACCCTAGAAAATAGGTTAATGAATATCCGCTTTGGAACATCGGGTTGGCGGGCGATCATCGCCGATGATTTCACATTTGTGAACGTCCGGCTTGTTACTGAAGCGATATGTAGCTATTTGAAAACCAGCGGGGCTGGCTCTGGTCGAAAACTGATCGTCGGACACGACACGCGATTTATGGGCGAGACGTTCGCGAACGTCGCTGCTGAGATCGCGGCGACAAAAGGTTTTACCGTATTGCGTTGCAGCGGACCGACACCAACGCCTACGATTTCACACGCGATCCGCAGCAATGGAGCGGCCGGCGGAATGAACTTCACGGCGTCGCACAATCCGCCGGAATACCAGGGTATTAAGTTTTCTACGGCCGATGGTGCCCCGGCGATGCCCGAGGTGACAAGGCAGATCGAGGAAGGGATCGTCGCGAGAACGACCGCAGACGACGCAGTCGGCGGAACGATAGTAGATTACGATCCTCGTCCCGCTTACCTGGACGATTTGAAAACCAAAGTCAGGTTCGATGTAATTGCGGCGGCGAAGGGGCGATTCGCATACGACGCAATCTACGGAACTGGTCGAGGTTATCTCGATAAATGTCTGAGAGATCATGGTTTAGAGGTCGCGACGCTCCACGATTGGCGAGATGTGATGTTTGGCGGCAAACCGCCCGAGCCGGGTGAAAAACACCTCGACGAATTGAAAACAGCGGTCACGAGCAAAGACCTTACGCTCGGGCTGGCAACGGACGGGGATGGGGACAGATTCGGGGTGATCGATGCGAATGGCGAGTTTATTTCGCCAAACCAACTTGTCGCATTATTGACAGATTATCTGGCCGAGAGCCGCGGATGGACCCAGGGCGTGGCACGCAGCGTGGCGACGTCGCATTTGGTTGACAGGGTTGCAAGAGAGCGAAATATTAAGCTCCACGAGACGCCGGTAGGCTTTAAATTCATCGGCGAATTGATAAATAGGGACGAGATCATTCTGGGCGGAGAGGAATCCGCCGGTCTATCGATACGCGGGCATTACCCGGAAAAGGACGGCATTCTGGCCTGCCTTTTGGCAGCGGAAGCAGTCGCAGCACGCGGGATCAGTTTGACAGGGCAACTGAATGATTTGTACCGCCGAGTCGGCAAACTTGAATCGGGCCGGATCGGAGTGAAATTGACGCCTGAGGTCACCGCAAAGTTGAAAGAAAAGCTTGCGGAGGAGCCGACTGAGATCGCCGGTCGAAGAGTTGAACACATAAATCGCATGGACGGCGTCAAGTTCCTATTTGCAAACAACGCCTGGATGCTGATGCGACCGTCCGGCACAGAGCCGCTGGTCAGGATATACGCCGAAAGCGAAACACGAGACGATTTGGAGCAATTACTTGAGCAAGGCCGCAAATATTTATTGGGATAATTCGACTACCGGTACCGCCGCGTCGAAAAGGTCAGCACCGGTGAGAAATCGGCGTGCCGCAGCTAAGGCTGAACGCCGCACCGCGCCATGGTGGCTCTCATTCTTAATTGTTACCTCGATCTTTATCATGCTCTGTGTATCGATCAATTTCCGTACCTTTACGGAAGCTCAGGAAGAAGCCAGCAAGAATACATATTTGGCTACGCAGATACAAAATCTACAGGACGAAAATCTCGCCCTGCAAGAGGAGATACATACGTTGAAAACCGACCCGGCCGCCATACAGCGAGAAGCGCGGCGTTTGGGCGTGTACCTTCAGCAACAACAAGTTCCCGTGCCGGTGAACTAACAATCGCGGAGTAGTTTATTTGCCAGCACATTGCCCTGCCATTTGAAAATCCGCCTTTTGCCTATCCACTCCGCGTGGCCTACAGTTAATCCATTCTGAAAATCAGCGGCTTGAGTTTTCCGAACTCAGGCCGCACTTCTTTGCCCGGAAGTCGGCTAAAGCCCAACTCTGATAATTGAAAAGTGTTATATATGGATGAGCGTATATAAAGTTCTGTTTCACCGCTCGTAAGAAGCACGATACCCAAAAGAGATGGCAGCTCGCCTCTAAACCGCGAATTGTTTTTGGTACGGCGAGGTTCTCTTATATTGAGTGTTTTCTATTTTATTTCCAACTCAAACGGCAGCATCAGCATTGCCTCGCCCCGCTGCATCCGATCGAATAAGGCGGCGAATCGGAACGAACGGCGAACATCGGATGGGAGAGACTCGATCAGGGCGGCTTGGGCCATTTGTTCTTTTGTTTGAGACGAGGCTTCATTGCCAAAGAGCGTTTCGAGATATGGCCGCGGTTCGGGGAAAACGATGCGGCGGACATCCTTTTCGGCGGGGAGGCCGGCGAGGTCTTTGGCGATGGAAATCGCTTTTTCGAGCCCGCCGAATTCGTCGATCAGGCCGTTTGCTTTTGCCTGCGTACCCGTCCATACGCGGCCCTGACCGAGAGTGTTGACCTCTTCAGCAGTTTTGTTCCGGCCTTTAGCCACCTTTGGGACAAAATTGTCATAGTAGACGCTGTTTCCCATTTCCTGCATTTTGGCCCGTTCCTCGGTCGTCCATTTTTCGGTTTCGCGGAAGATTCCGGCGTTCTTTCCACGTATAACGTATTCGTTTGTGACACCGAGCCAGTCATACAGGCCTTTGACGACCGGTTTGCCAAGAAACATTCCGATCGAGCCAGTCACGGTCGATGGCTCGGCAACGATCTTGTTGGCGTTGCAGGCGATGTAATAGCCGCCAGAGGCCGCCACATCGGCCATGGAAACGACGACCGGTTTTTTGGCCTTGGCGTTTTCGAGGGCGTACCATATCAGGTCGGACGCTAGGGCTGAGCCGCCCGGGGAATCGACGCGCAGAACTATCGCCTTGATCGAATTGTCATTGGCCGCGTCGTTAACCGCTTTTACGATAGTGTCAGAGCCAACCATCTCGCCGCTCAGGGGCCCGTTCGCCGACCGTCCGACGTTTATCGCCCCAGCCACATAGATCACCGCGACCCGCTCACCGTTGTTCAGCCCTAGAGTGTCCGAGGGTATCTCGCGGTAGTCGCCTCCGCGAATCGTGCGAAGTTTGTCATTCTCCTTGTATCCGAGTTTCGCCTTGAGATCGTTTTCCACCTGTTCGCGATAAAATGCGTCGTCGATCAAACCGAGCGATTTAGCCTGGTTTGCGTTGTACGGGGCGTTATCGATCAAACCATTGATGTCGGCGGACGGCTTCTTTCTTGATTCGGCGATTGCGGCGGTGAAACGCGAATAGTATTCGTCGAGGAGAGCGTTGATAACCTCACGCTGGCCCTCGCCCATTTCTTTTTTTGTATAGCGGTCCGGGGCGTTTTTGTATTTTGGGCCGATCTGAATTACATCGGCCTCGATACCGAGTTTGTCGAGCGATCCCTTGTAAAACATCGCCTCCGCAGCAAATCCGTTGATATAAATGTCACCCGATGGCGGTAGGAAAATCTTGTCGGCGGCGGTCGCGAGATAATATTCGCGGTTCGTGCCGATTTCCATATAGGCGTAAACCGGTTTCCCCGAGGTCCTGAATTCCTTTACCGCCTCACGAAACTCATCCGCCTTACCCCAACCGATACCAGGAAAATCAATGTCGAGCATAACGGCGCTGATTCGGTTGTCGACTTTTGCCTTCCTGAGCTGTGTCAGAAGGCTCGAAAACGACTGCTGCTGCGAAATGCCAAACGCCTTAGTAAGCGGCTCTTCCGGCACGTAATCGGGCAATTCGCCCGAAACGCTCAAGACAAGCACACTATTTTCGCCGACTGACGGCCGTCCCATCGTCCCCGCCGCAAAAATTATCGCGATCACCGCCACCAGGAGCAGAGCAATAAAAATGCCGCCAAGGAGTAACAAAATTTTCGATGTTTTTGACATTGCCATAGCTAAATACTACGCCAAATCGGGCGAAAAGTTTAAAGGCGGAAACACGACCGGTAGGGAGTGTGCCGGTCGCGGCGTGAAAAGTAGTGTGCGGCGGCAACAGGAAGGACGAGCGTGCGTCGGCTCCCACCGCATACGAAGCGGCTGAAATAGCCAAGAGCACACTCCCTACCGGTCGTGTTTCCGCCTTTTTTAGGTTAAATTTATCCTTATGGCTAAGAAAGGCTCGATCCTGATTTGCGACGACGAAGAGATAATGCGTGACGTGCTCGAAACGATACTTTCGGGTGCGGGGCATAGGGTCGAGCTTACAAAAACGGGCGAGGAAGCTCTCGAAGCATATTCGCAGAAACCGTTTGACGTTGTTTTGATGGATGTTTCGATGCCCGGTATCGGCGGCCTGACGGCGCTCGAAGGTTTGATAAAACTCGATTCGGAAGCGGTTGTGCTGATGGTCACTGCCTATGCGACATTTGATAC
>JANPCJ010000225.1:0-1892 GCA_031430895.1 Chloracidobacterium sp.
ACTCATAACGCACGCCACTTTTTTGAAACAATGCCAAAAATCCCGTCGTAATACCGCTTGACGCAGAACCAACCCCATTTTCGTTATACTTTGATTGAGAGGAATAGATAAATATGGCATTGAGCCGTAAAGCAAAGATCATTATCGGCGTCGCCGCCGCCGTGGTGTTGGCGGGCATAATTGTTGGAAGCATATTGGCGACGCGAACGGACACGCCCGAGGTCACCGTCATAAAGGTCGAGGTGCGAAAGGAATTACGATCGAGCGTCACGTCGTCGGGTGAGGTGCGTCCGATACAGTTTATGAACCTGACCAGCGAAGTTCAGGGCCGTATTGAAGAGATATATGTGAAAGAAGGCGATCAGGTGACGAAGGGCCAACCGCTTGTGCGGCTCGATCCTAATCAGCTTCAATCCAACACCGATGCCCAACTTGCTGCATTTCAGGGCGCTCAGGATGATGTTCGCGTTTCGCAGTCACAGGTTTTGGCGGCTCAGAATCAACTTGCTCAATCTCAACAGCAATTAAATGTCGCTCAGGTTGCCGTCGATACGGCCCGACAGGGCGTTGTCACGGCCCAGACCGATGTCGATAGGGCGCAGGTGGAACTTAATGCGGCGAACCGTGAGTTAAAGCGAAACGCTCAGCTGCTCGAAAGCGGTGTGATTTCCCGCCAACTTTACGATGAATCAAAGGATCGCGTTGATAACGCGGCCGCGGCAATCGCAACTTCAAGGGCAAACCTCGAATCGAGAAAACTTGCGATCCGCGACGCAACTGCCCGCGTGAATCAACAGGCTGTCGCCGTTCGGGATTCGCGGCGGGCGGTCGATACGGCGAATTTAGGAGTTGCGTCGAGCCAATCGCGAGCAAATCAACAGTCAGCGGTGCTGCGCGGGCAAAGAAACCAGCGTGATAAGACGATGCAGGTCGCGCCGATCAATGGTGTGATTGCGGAAATTCCGTCAAAGGTCGGCACGTTTGCCGTTGCGGGTTTATCGACGACCGCGCTATTGACGATTGCCGATATGTCAGCGATCAATGTCGAGGTAAAGGTTGATGAAACTTCCATAGACAAGGTCGAGGTTGGCCAGAAAGCAAAGATCAAGGTTGACGCGTTTGGCGATAAGGAGATTGCGGGCGAGGTCATTCAAAAGACTCCACTTGCCGTCGGAAAGTCGCAAACGAGCGGCGGTTTGTCGACAAATATTAATGTTCAGGAGGCCAAAGAGTTCCGTGTCGTTATTCAGATGAATGATCTGTCGGAAGATATGAAACTAGGGCTGCGTCCCGGCATGAGCGCGACGGCCGAGATCACGACAAAGACGGTTGAAAACGTGATTGCCGTACCGCTGCAGGCCGTTATCGAAAAGAAACCCGAAGCGGGACCTTCCCCGCTTCCCGGCGACGGTCCGCCTCCGTCGGATAAGCCAAAGATGATTACCGGCGTCTATGTGCTCGAGGGTAGCAAAGCGAAATTTGTCGAGGTCCAGACCGGTATCATCGGTGAATCCGACCGTCAGATCATTAGCGGTCTAAAAGACGGCGACGAGGTCATCACCGGCCCTAGCCGAATACTGAACACATTAAAAGACGGAGCCGTCGTCAAGAAACAGACGAAGAAAGAAGGCGAAGCGGCGAATAAGACCTAGACTGGAGCGCGAGCGTCTCGCTTGCCAGCCAGCGAAGCGATGCTGCTAGCCGCGAGTTTATGTCAACCTGACGATCTGCAAGCGCCCTGACGCCATCGACGACTCGGCGTCGCAAGCGAGACGCTCGCGCTCCAGTCATTATGTATCGATTTATGGAAGACGAAAACGGCAATGGCAAATCGCCTGCTCCGAAGACCGGCGAGGCCCTGATAAGCATGAAGAACATCTGGAAGACCTACC
>JANPCJ010000226.1:0-3315 GCA_031430895.1 Chloracidobacterium sp.
GGTTCGCGGTTTATGAACCCGGTCGCTACCGCTCGCGGTTCTGACAAAAAGGCCTCGCACATCGCGAAGCCTTTTGGGCGCTGATCCATTTTTTGGGTTCACTTTCCTGCATTTCTAGTTTCAAAAAAATTGCACGGCTCAGGTACGTCTTTGCCCTCCGACAGAATGGCAACAAATATCCATTTCCTGATCGGTCGCGAAAGGCGTTTCAACCGTTTGAGCACGGTCGGGGCGATTTAGACGGTGTATTTCACGGAAGGCCAAGTTCGTGCCGCAGTTCGTCCAGCGTGTAGCTCACACGAGTTCGCCGCATTTCTTCGATGCTTCTTAAGGCGGCCTTATGATCGCTGATGTCCTCAAGCTGTTGCCGCGTAAGTTTGGCAGGATTATTCTTTACACGTGTCGCAGTCGCGTCTAAAGCTTCAAGCAGATCGTCGGCAGATTTAGCGTCAATCACGACGTATCGACGTCTTGCCTTCGAAGGAATGTCGATAACTATTTGTCCCATAGCAGAACTGTAGCACTAACCGCTTGGCACGGCAAGAATCCGGTCGCTACCGCTCGCGGTTCTGACAAGAAAGGCCTCGCACATTGCGACGGCTTGTTGGCGAGTCCGAATTTGCTTCTTGACGTGAATAATAGTGCGAAAACCTGGGGCGAATGTGTGGTCGGCGACATAACGTGTGTCCCAACGCGTGACGGCTGGGCTTATCTTGCGATGTTTCAAGACAAGGTGACAAAACGGCTGGTCGGATGGGCGATTTCAGATTCGATGACCGCCGATCTGGTAATCCGGGCCCTGCAGATGGCCTTAAGACGCGGCTTACTCAAACGCGGGTGCATCGTCCACACGGATCGCGGCTCGCAGTACGTTTCAAACGATTTTCGCTCTCTTCTAAAGCGATGCGGTCTCCGGCAATCGATGTCGGGCAAGGGCAACTGCTACGACAACGCCCAAAAGTCGTGTTGGAGCAACTCCCACTGATGGCCGAGAGCTTCTTTTCACGCTTTAAGACTGAGCTCATCGAAGGCGGCGTTTTTGCCTCTCTCGCGGAAGCCCGCAGCGAGACCTTCACCTACATCGAGGGCTTTTATAACCCGCACCGGCTGCATTCAACCCTCGGCTACCTGACCCCGATCGAGTTTGAATTCCTTGTCCGATTTGACAACCAAAACCTTCTAGACCAAATTCTATCTCAACCGGTGAAGCGGCGACGGGCAATGCTGGCGAGCATCCTGTCAAGGAATAACCGGTCGGAAACTCATCGACAGATGAGCCAGGGCGAGACGCCCAAAAATCGTCTCGCCCTCAATCACAAGTCGATAGATTTCCCCATGCCTAAAAAAACGCAAACTTTGAAAACTAATTCAACAAAAAGGAGCGAGAGGATCGTGTCCTGAAAAACTTGACCATCTCAGATTGGGTGAAAAAGTACGGAATTCTCACAGACGGAAATGAGTGGCGATTCTATCACGACAAATTTATCGAAAAAACCTTTTTTATCGACAAGATTCTCAGTGATCCAACGGATTTTCTAACCTTCTGGAACGAGTACAAAACACCGGAAAACTACTACCAATCATCGTTCGGAAAGAAGAAGGGACAACTCGATTTATTTGATGAAATTCCGCGCGTTGATGATGTTAGAGGCGGAAAAACAAGAGCGGGTGCCCGCTCTTCGGGGGCCGGATACTTTGGCTCACGGCGGAGAGTTTAACTCTCTACTGCCGTTCCAGAAAAACCCTGGAGCCGCGATTGTGACAAGATAGAAGTATCGATGAAGGCGCAACGTGGAGAGTTTTGCTATATTAACCTCGTCACCCGCACCGCCTAACGAAGCGAAAGCGGTTCGGAGAAATAATTTAGAATCGGACTTCATAAGGGATTCTATCTGTCCAGGCGATGTTCTCAGCAGGATTACAAATCGGTCCCTATACCTTGGTCCGCAAGCTCGGACGCGGCGGTTTTGGCGAGGTTTGGCTGGCGGAACGCCGTGCGAAATTTGTCACGACCAAAGTAGCCGTCAAACTTCCGCACGACGATCAGGTTGACCACGAGGCGATCAAACAGGAAGCAACACTTTGGGAACAGGCAAGCGGGCATCCAAACATTTTGCCCATCATTGACGCCGACGAATACGACGGGCAAATTGTTATTGTCAGCGAATACGCCCCCGACGGTTCGCTCGACGAATGGCTAAAAACGCACGGCAAGATGCCGGTTGAAAAAGCCGTCGAAACTACCATTAAAATCCTCGACGGTTTAGAATTTCTGCATTCACGCAACATCATTCACCGCGATCTGAAACCCGCCAACATTCTTCTTCAAGGCGAAACGCCGCGTCTGGCGGATTTCGGTATTTCACGCGCTTTGCGAACCACGGCTTCGAGCCAGAGCAGCAATGTTTCGGGAACATTCGCCTATATGTCACCCGAAGGTTTTGACGGCAAAACGTTCGGTGCAAACCGATGTCTGGTCGGTCGGCGTAAATCTATATCAATTCCTGACAGGCGAATTGCCGTTCCCACAAAAAGAACCTTCCGCACTGATCGCCGCGATAATGATGCGCGAATTCGGGCCTTTGTCCGCTGATGTTCCGCAAAATCTGCAAAACGTAATTGCCAAGGGATTGGCCAAACAGCCCAAAAATCGTTACGCCTTCGCAAGCGAAATGCGCGACGATTTACGCCGAATCTTGCATAGTGCGGAAGTCTCAGATTTTCTTCAACCTAATTTGCCGCAACAATTTGCCCCTGGCGAACAAACTCCACGAGCTCAACATGCAATCCCAACTGTTGAACCTGTTAAAAAAATTGAAGAGGATTATTCTCAGCAAACTTTTTTGCCGGAAACGGAAACGAGTGTTCTACCAATTTCAACATTAAATTCTGAACAACCTAGAATGTCAAAACGAAAAGATTTTGTAATGTTCGATTCTCACAAAGCCAAAATAAAAAATTATAAAAGTTTTGTGATGTTTGCATCTGATGTAAACAGACGAAAAAAACGGAACATTGTTATATTATCTATTTTGGGGGTATTACTACTTTTGGGTTTAATTTCTAAGTGTTAGTTGAAAAGCAAGTCAACAATTGATTAAGCGAAACGCCTTGCTGCGTTACTTCAAGCGCGATATGTGATGAAGATATTCGGACTTATAAAAATTGTAGTAAAATCGAGGCGGCGGAATTTGGCGATGCTGACAGCGATCGAAACAACCGGAACAAATAACGCGAATCATCGAATTGTTTTAGACGAAGATTTGCCGGACAATGCGCCGAGCCGGGTGCGGGTAATTGTTTTGTATGACGAAA
>JANPCJ010000227.1:0-2499 GCA_031430895.1 Chloracidobacterium sp.
CTCTTCCTTCCTGAACCATGAAAAGAGCGAAAAGAGAAGAGCGGGGGTAAACCCGCCTTCCGGACTGCCCTTATTTGTCTTGAACAGTTTTTGAAGAATGGGTTTGAATAACGACTGAAGAGTGAGAACGAAAATGAACAAAACAATGAGAACAATTTCGATATTTTTTTTAGCAAGTGTGTTTTTGTCAGCGTGCGGTGCGAAGGGTCTGATGCCGGCCGGTGCGGCGGACGCTAAACCGAAAGTTGGCGATACTGTTGTGGCCAAATGGTCGACCAACTCCTTTTATGAAGGAAAGGTAGAGAAGATGGATGGCGCCAAGGTGACGGTTGCCTGGGAGGATAAATCGCAATCAACCGTGGTCGATGCCGCGGATGTCTATACGATCCCGACCGTTGGTGCTAAACCCGACGTGAAGCAAGGCGATATGGTTCTGGCTAAAACGGCATCGGGATCGTATTGGAACGGAGCCGAGGTGACGGGCGTAGAGGCGGGTGTTTACAAGGTGCGGGTCGTTACCGGATCTACGTCGGCCAATGTGCCGGGCGAAAAAATAATAAAGGTGCCGGCGACAACTGCGGCCGATTTCAAACAGGCCGCCGGATCGACTGATTTTCTGATCGAAGCCAAAAAAGGGAAAGTGACCATCCCGGCCGGGTACAAGCCAAAAAAGGGTGATGCGGTCCTCGCCGAATGGACTACCAATAGCTGGTGGGCGGGCAAGATCGACAATATCTCCGGCTCAAACATTTACGTCGCCTGGAACGACAACTCAAAACCCTCTGCCGTAAACATTAGCAAGGTCATGCCCATGCCCACGTCAAGCGACAAGACAATGCCGTCCGAAAAGCAGTTCCTGATAGTAAAACCCGACAGCGGCTCGAGCTGGCAATATGGCCAAACGGCCTCGGTCACCGGCAGCCGCGTCGAGGTAAAACTTGCGAATAACCAAACAAAAACGGTCACGCCGGGCGAGTTTGTGTTGCTGAATTAGCATCGGGTCAGAACTTCGTTTTGAAGTCCAGAAAAGAAGCCAAGCGGTTAGGTGGAAAAAAAAAGGAGAAAAATGATGATGACTACGATACGGGAATTTAGGTATTTTACAGCGATTGGGTTGATTTTCGCTGTTTCAGTTTTTTCGGCTTGCGGCAGCCGCAGTTTGTCGAACGGCAATAGTTCAAGTTCAACGGTGAACACCAGCCGGAACGTGAATGCGGAAGCGGTCGAGACTAAGAATACTGATATGAGTCCGATAACTATGGACATCGCCAATCTCTTCGCCGAATCCGACGCAGGTTCCGCATCGACAATGAGACAAAAATACGGCGATCGTCAGATGACCGTGACCGGCGGGGTTTTGTACGAGTTTAAGGTGGATATGCTAAGAGTCGGAAAAGGTCAAAACCCGGAGTTTGGTGTGAACGGGACTACACCGCAATACTTCGTAACCTGTAAGGGAACCTTTAACAATGACAGCGGCCGTGAAGAAACGAGAACTGTTATTAATCTGAAGCTGGGTAAGGCGGAACCAATAAACGTAAAAGGATTGTTTAAAGAGGCGAGTTCCTACAACAATAAACACTGGGTAATCCTGGACGAATGCGCAAGGGTGAAATCGTAAAGGGCGGGGACGAAAACGCTCGCGCATCGATATGCAAATGCGTTTCGACCAGTCGAGCGAGGAAAGTAGAAAAGGAGAAAAATAAAATGATACCAACAATGCAACAACCAGTCGTAATGCAAAATCCGGCGGCGATCCAAAATCCGACCGCAGCTGGAAATCCACTCGCTAAAAAATCATTTTTGAAAAGATTCTTCGCCTTCGATGAATTTATCACAGCACGACTCTTGAAGATTGTCTATATCCTCGGATCCGTACTTATCGTGCTCTATATTATCGGCCAACTAGCTACCGTACTTTACCTGGGTTTCCAGGCTCTCTCGAATAACTTTCATATTGAAAAGTTCCCGGGGATAATTGGAAACCTACTCTTTTTTATCGCCCAGGGCATATTAGCACTGCTGGTACTGCGACTCTACTGTGAGTTTATAATGGTGATTTTCAAAATCTACGAGAACCTGCAAGCCGTGCGAAACCGAAACGTGCAAATCTAGATTTGGTGAAAATTAAACGGATTTATCAAAGGTCCGTTCTCGGAAAAAAATAGCCGGGTGGAATGCTTGAAAGTGCCGATTATCAATATTGGAGTGTGAATATGAGATTTATATTTTTCATGTTATTACTAGCGGCAAGTTGGCCGACGGCGGCCTCCGGTCAGGAGACTTTTCGCGTCGGCGATGAGGTTGAATTTAGTTGTACCCGCGTGTCCGGCGGGGTGTGCGGCGGACGGGTCGAGGCCGTTAACGGCAACTCGGTAAGGGTCAAATGGGGAAACATGCGCGATCAGTTCACGATCGTCAGCCGCGACCAGATTCGCATGGTGCCAAAGCCTCCGTCTCAGGAGCAATGGCTTTTGTGGAACGCCTTCGAGCGTGAGG
>JANPCJ010000228.1:0-11331 GCA_031430895.1 Chloracidobacterium sp.
CACCGGAATCGTGACATTTACAGACCTCGCCACACCCGGGAAGACCATTTCCGTAAAACTCTGCGAGGTCGAAGTCGTGAATTGAACCGAATTCCGCGAAAGCGTCGAACGAAACGCACCCATCCGCCGGTTTGGAAACGCGGATTCCAAGACCGCCGCGTATGTATTCAGCATTCCGGCGCCAACTTCGTGATAGAAGTTTTTCGTCAGCGGCGTTGCGGTGCGGCTAAGGATGTCTTTGACATCGGCGGGTCGCAGATTTGGATTTGTTTCGAGCATGAGAGCGACGGCTCCGGCAACTTGCGGTGCTGAAAACGAAGTGCCGCTCGCGGTTGTATAAAGCGGCAATTCACCCGGTGTCAGCCGTTGGGCATCGGCCCCGCCGAGGCCGCCGACACTCGTGGTGGTCGGCGCGGTTCTCAGGCTGGCGATATTTACGCCCGGCGCGACGAGCGTCGGCTGCTGATTCTCGCCGCCAAATGTTCCCCGCGATGAAAAGCCGGCCAAAACGCCGTTCTGATCCGTTGCTCCGACGCCGATAACCCATGGAGCGGTTGAATAAGGATTGAGGGTGCCGTTGCCCGCACCGGAATTGCCGGATGAGAAAACGACGTTAACGCCATTATCGGTCAACATTTTTGTTGCGATATTTACAGGATCGTTGGAATCAAAAACCGTGTTGGCCGAAAAGCTGCAGTTAACGACCTTTGCATTATAAGCAGCGCCTTTTTCGAGCAGATAATCAAAACCGGACAATACGTGAGTAAGATTGAGATCGCCGGCGCTCAAACCGAGCAGCTTTGCGCCTGGAGCGACGCCGCCGTATCTGCCGCCGGAGCTCACGCCGCTTGCAGCGATGACGCCGGCGACAAATGTTCCGTGGCCGGCAACCGGATCGGTGTTTGGCAGATTTTCAACGGGGGCTGGATTTGAAAAGGTCCCGGGAACGCTCTGCGCGTCAACCAGCCTGACATTCTGTACGACTCGTCCGGCGAGATCGGCATGCTGGCTGTTAATGCCGGTGTCGAGCACGGCGACGGTAATATTCTTTCCCGATACTGGCATCCCGCCGTTCCGCGTTCGCAGATCAACGTCGGGAGTGACCCGCGTGATGCCGGTCGTATTAAAATATGGATCGGAATTGAATGTGAGTGTCCGGTTGCCGTAAATCGAGCGAACGCTCGCCAGCCGCGAAATCGCCACGATCTGCGCCCGCGTCGCGGTGACGTAAATCATTGGCAGGACACGAAACCGCGTGCCGCCCAGAACGCCGATCTGCCGCAACTGAGCGAGATCGGCCTCGGTAACCTGATGATGAAACGCGACGACGGCATTGATGCTGCTGTCGTCGGTCGCGTTGTTGAGGGCGATTGCCAGTTCGGGATCGACACTTTGCAGGCCGTTTTGATCGTCGGCGCCGGTCAGCGTGATGCCGTCGATATTTCTGAAAACAATCCCATCCGCTCCGGTTAAGGTAATGCCGTCCGCGCCCGTCAACGTAATGCCGTCGGCCCCGGTGAGTGTGATCCCCGAGGGATTTACAAGATCAAACGCTACGCCCGCCGTGTTAAATCCAGTTGCCGAATCCGCTCCCGTCAGAGTTATGCCATCTGCCCCGGTCAACGTAATTCCATCTGCCCCTGTCAATGTAATTCCGTCCGCACCGGTGAGCGTGATGCCGTTTGTCCCGGCCTGCGGAGTGCCGTCGGCTCCCGTCAAAGTTATTCCATCGGCGCCAGTCAGCGTGATACCGTCGGCCCCGGTCAGGGTGATGCCGTTTGGCCGGCGCAAAACGATCGAGTCAGCCCGATATTGCGTCCCGTCGGCGCCCGTCAACGTAATGCCGTCCGCGCCCGTCAAAGTGATTCCGTCCGCGCCCGTCAGGGTGATGCCATCGGCCCCGGTCAGCGTGATGCCGTTCGGTCCGGTGTACGCCGCACCGTCGGCGCCGGTTAGCGTAATGCCGTCAGCGCCGGTCAGCGTTATGCCGTCCGCACCGGTCAGCGTGATTCCATTTGATTGATAAGCGAGGAATCCGTCGGCGCCCGTCAGTGTAATGCCGGAGGTCCCGATATAGTTGATGCCATCGGCACCGGTCAGCGTAATGCCGTTTGACCTGACGATATCAAGCCCAGCCAGCGCCTGACTTGCCGTAAAACCAAGAAGAATTAATAGACACAGCACTCTTTTCATGGATTTTGATTAACGCACGGAATCGAAGACGTCTCGAATTGGGGGCTGTTTACTAATTCTACATTACCGCCGCTTGTCTCGGCAAATTCTTTAACAGACCAGTTATTGCTTTCTTTGTGAATTCCGTGTCAAACCAAACCTTAACTAACGGCGCTTGAGAAAAACTTGAGTTTTATGCTCTTTTTTTCGACGAACGGGCAATTCGGCGATATTTTTCAAGTTTTTCTCAAGTTTCTCGTGGTAACTTGGAAATCGTTATGACAATGACTTTTTCCCTACATGAAAATTTTGGCCCCGACGGAGCGTGCGAACGCGTCGATCCGGGTAGTTTCAACTCAAAACCGACAATCGGGACCGTTCGCGAAGGCTTTTCGATACTTCGCGAAAAACTGCGGATTCCAGATACGGGCAATTTGGTAGAAAGGCCGCGAATCGACGCACTGCTGCAAAAATCGTGTACCCAGTTTCCGGCCACATTGGTCTCGGGTCGTTCGGGAACCGGAAAAACGGCCCTCGCCGCCACTTTCGCGCACAGCATGGAGAATGTCGCATGGTACAGCGTCGAAGCGGCGGACATCAATTGGCCGGTTTTCTCGCGATACTTTACCGCCGCTCTTCGCGAGACGGGGCGCGCAAATGCCATTCGCGATGGCGAGAACGGCGGCGAAGACGTTTCCGAAAACGAGATCGCCCGCTTTCTGCTCAGGGCCTTTTCGACCTCCTACGCTCAGCAAGGCCCGTTGCTGATCGTCCTCGATGACATTCATCATCTCTTTGACGCGCCCTGGTTCGGCGATTTCTTTAATCTGCTGCTCCACTCGCTGCCGCCCGAAACGCATCTGCTATTGCTCTGCCGCAGCCGCCCGCCCGGCCCTCTCTGGCGCCTGCGCTCAAAACAGGTGCTAAACGTGCTCGACGAAAAGGTAATCGCCTTCACCATAGCCGAAACCCAATCCCTCTTCGCCAGCCTCGACATCGCCTCCGGCACCGAATGCGCCCACCGCTCGTCCTTCGGCCGCGTCTCAAGGTTGTTACAGTTTGTAGCGGATTGACGGGCAATCAAAAATGTTCAGAGTTCAAGCTTTAGCTTGCCTCTTCGATGGCGAAGAGACAAACTGAAGTTTGGACTCTGAACACAATGCAATCCAACTTCTTTCTCCGGACAAAACTCCTGCCGCCGCGGGCCGCGCCCGAGCTGTTAAAGCGTCCGCGGCTGACCGAAAAGCTGAGGGCAAATAGAAACTCGCCCGTGACGCTGGTCGCGGCGGACGCTGGGTGCGGGAAGACGACGCTGATCGCCGATTTTCTGCGCGAGAGTACGCGGCCGTCCGTTTGGTATCAGCTCGACCACACCGACGCCGACCCGATCGTTTTTCTTAATTATGTCGCCCAGGGAATAAAAAACATCCATCCGAACTTTGGCGAAGCCCTGTTTCCGTATCTCTCAGAGGCAAACGAAGACCTCATCCGCTTTCCCGAACGGGCCGCCGATCTGCTGATAAACGAGATTCTGCGCTTCATCGACCAGCCGTTTATTCTCGTGCTCGACGATTATCATCACATCGGCACCGACACCATCGTTCATAAGATCGTCGATCGTATTCTGCAGTATTCGTCGGAACACCTTCACCTTATAATAACGACCCGCGATCTGCCGCCGCTGGCGATCATGCGCAGGCGTTCACAGGCGGCGGCGCTCGTTCTGACCCGCGACGACCTTTTGTTTACGGACGGCGAAGTCCGCGAACTGTTTCGCAATACTCTGAATGTCGAGCTAAATGACGCCCAGATCGCCGAATACCGGACGCGGACGCACGGGTGGATAACGGCATTGCAATTGGTGCGGCAGATTGCCGAACGAGAGATGGATGGCGACGCTCAGACGCTCGATCTGACCGATATTTTGCAGCGGTCGGAGAAGGATATTTTTGATTACTTCGCCGAAGAGGTCTTTTCCCGCGAAACCGCCGAAACGCAAAACCTGCTGCTCTACCTTTCCCTGCTCGAATCGCTCCCGCTCGAGACTTGCAGCCTGTTGTTTCCCGATCTCAGGTGCTCTGCGGCCTTGCCGGACCTCGCCCAAAAGAATATTTTCCTGACCGTCGCGGGTGACGGCGGACATTCGGAAGAATACCGTTTTCATCCACTGTTCCGCGATTTTTTGCAGCGGCGTCTGAGATCAGAGATCGGACAGGCCAGCGTCGCCGCCGAACGAAACCGTATCGCTGAAAGCTTTCTCGCGGAAGGTTCCTGGGAAATGGCGCTTCCCTTTTTGCTGGATGCCGAAAACTTTGAGCGTGCCGCCGACGTCATCGCGACGCGCGGAAACGATTGGATCGCGGCCGGGGCAATTACCTCGCTCGGCACCTTTGCCGCCAAGGTGCCGACCGAATTTCTCGAAAAGTTTCCGCGTTCTTTGCTTCACAAAGCCGAAATCGCGCGTTTGCAGGGCGAAACCGACGCATCTTCGCGTCTGCTCCACCGGGCCGTCAAACTCTTACAGGAGAATGAGGATGCAGTCGGCGAGGCCGAAGCACTGCATTCGCTCGCCAGCCTCGCCCGCCGCCGCGCCAAACCCGATGAGGCGTTGAAACTGCTCGAACAGGCGGAAAAACTTGTCGCCAGAGATTCGGAAACATATCTCAAATGCCTGAACACGCGCGGCCTGTGCCTGATCGTCGAGGGAAATTGGAACGAGGCCGAACAGCAGTTTCGCGCCGCTCTCGAATTGGCCGAGACGCAGTCAAACGAACAATATGTACGCCTAATCGCCCACAATCTCGCCCTCGCACCCGGTTTTCGCGGCGATTTCGGCGAGGCGCTGCGGTGGTTTAACCGCATATTCCGCGACGGAACGCCCGATAAGCAGTTGCCGCAGGAAGCGATCGGCCATCTAAACGTCGCCCGGCTGTATTTGTACCGAGGCGAGTTTGAGAAAACGGAAACTCATCTGACCCGCGCTCTCGATCTTTGTCAGCTTTTCAATCTAAAGTCGCTGCTGCCTGAGGTTTTTGAGACTTATGCCAATTTCTATCGCGAAAAATTCGATTTCGCCCACGCCTCCGAGTTCTACGAACGCTCGCTAAATGCCTATGACGACGCCGGCGTCGATCTCGCCACACGCGAGTTGAACGAAGAGCGTGCAAAATTCTTTCTGCTGCGCGGCGATCCGGCAAAGGCCCGCGGCCTGCTGGAAACATTGATCGAATCGCGGCAAAAATTGAACAATGAACTAACCATAAACACGGCCAAATTATGCATGTGTCGGGTTGATCTGGCCGAGGGTAAAGCGGAGAGCCTGGTTGACGCGATTCAGGAACTGCTGGAATTTTTCCACCGCCAAAATCATTTCTACGACGAAGCACTGACGTCGATGCTGCTGGCCGAGACCTATTTCACATTAGATAAGAAAAAAGAAATGGTCGCTCCGGTACAGCGGGTGCTCGATCTATCGGCACGGTTTGATTACGAATACTGGCTCAAAACCGAAATTCGCCGAAATCGCGGCATATTCGAATACGAGGACGTACTCGAAAAACTCCCTCCCGATCTACGCGAAGAATTGGGAGCCGCTCCGGCTATCGTCGCCGTCGCTTCGCCCGCTGTTTCCGAAATTTTGCCTTCACTCACCGACCTGACGGTCAAGGTTTTGGGCCACGCCGAAATCTATCGCGATCCGACAAAACCATTCGCCCCGGACGCGTGGACGACCCGCCGTGCCCGCGATATTTTTTGCTACATCGCCACACGCAAACACCGCCGGGTGCCAAAAGACGTGCTGATCGAGGCATTCTGGGGCGACGAGGAATTTGACGCGATCGAGAAGAATTTTCACCCGACGATCTCCCATATCCGCAAAGCGCTAAACAGCCGCCAGGCGTTCAAGCAAAATTTTATAGTCTTCCGCGACGGCGCGTATCAACTGAATCCCGAGTTTACTTATAAGATCGACACCGAAGATTTCGTAAACTTCATTGCCGCCGCCGAAACTGCGAAAAAGGATAAAAACAATGAGGAGTTTCGCGACAATCTCACGTCCGCATATAACATCTATCGCGGAGATTTTATGGAAGGCCTCTACGAAGACTGGGCCGAAGAGCAGCGGCCGTTCTATACGGAACAGTTTTCCCGCGTCCTTAATGGGTTAGCAAAATTATCGGTCTCCGAAAAACGCTGGGCGGACGCCCTAAAATTCGCAAACGAAATCCTTGCCCTCGACCCCTACCGCGAAGACCTCCATCGTCTCGTCATGAAAGTCCTCGCCGCCCAAAGCAAACCCGCCGCCGTCAAAAAGCATTACGACGATATGCTCGAACTGCTAAAACAAGAACTCGGCATCGAGCCATCGACCGAAACCAAGCGTGTTTTCAACGAGTTGAACAAATAGTTCAGAGTTCAAAGCCTTAGCCGCACCGGGCTTCCGAAGGTCAACCGGCCAGCACGAAACTCGACCGATTCGCTTCTGACCGGGCAGAGAATCACGACCATTATTTTTGGCGTGACGGGCTTGTATAATGGAAAAGTGTTGAGGTAGATTAGACATATGACGCCCGTAGAAGTCTTAAACGAGATCCAAAAATTACCTTTAAGCGATGCGCGGCGAGTTGCTGATCAACTGACCACCTACTTGCGTGAAAAGGAAGTTAATGAGATAGGCGAGGAAATGGAACGACGCGAGGACGAGTTTGAGCGCTATCTTTTAGCCAAGGGAATTATTAGCAATATTCCGACGCGAGATGAAACCGACGAAGAGTTTGACGCTTTCGAGCCGATTGAGTTTGACGGTGAACCGCTTTCGGAAATGATCATCAGGGAGCGTCGTTGATGTCCGCTCTAGCCCAAGGGCTCGCGGTCGAAAACCCAGATGACTATCCGTAAATGGATTCAGTGACAAGCGAAAAGGAAAAGATGCTCGCCGGTGAGCTATATGATCCGCTCGACCCGCAACTCTGCGCTGAACGTCGTTGGGCGCGTCTGCTTTGCAAGCGGTTGAACGACACTTGCGATGACCAGCAGGAAGAGCGTGCGAGCATTCTAAGAGATTTGATTCCGGCGGCGGGCGATGGGCTTTGGATCGAGCCGCCGTTTTATTGCGACTATGGCGGCAATATCACGATTGGGGATAAGGTTTTCTTTAATTTTAATTGCGTTGTGCTGGATGTTGCACCGGTCGTGATCGGGTCGCGGACGATGTTTGGGCCGGCGGTGCAGATATATGCGGCGACGCATCCGTTGAGCGCGGCCCAGCGGAGTACGGGCCTCGAATTGGGAAAACCGATTGAGATCGGCGATGACGTTTGGGTCGGCGGCGGTGTGATTATCTGTCCCGGTGTGAAGATCGGCGCCCGGTCGATGATCGGTGCCGGCAGCGTTGTAACAAAAAACATCCCGGAAGGGGTTTTGGCGGTCGGCAATCCGTGTCGGGTTATCCGCGAGATCAGCGATTATTAACAACATCCCGGATAGACGGCGCGTTTGTAGCAGGCTGTCTGAAAAGACCAGAACGTGGAGAAATGCAAAATGAGAAAGCTCAAGAAGGCTAAGGACAGTCAGGAAGGCGGGTTTACCCCCGCTCTTTGGTTTGGCGAGAAAGAGCGGGGGCAAGCCCGCCTTCCTGACTGTCCTACCTTAACTTTCTATTTGGCTCGGGACAATCGATCGGCTGGGCTATTTTATTGATGGAACAATCCAATGAAAATTACATCTGATTATGTCGATGTGCCGTCGCCGGACGGCGGCCAGATCCGCACCTTCGTCGCGGCTCCGCAATCAGAGGGCAAATATCCCGGAATCATATTCTATTCGGATATTTTTCAGCTTACCCCGCCGATGGTGCGTTCGTGCTCTCGTCTGGCGGGATATGGCTTTGTCGTCGCGGCGCCCGAGATATACAACCGCCTTGAGCCGCCGGGTCTAGTTCTGCAGTTTGATGACGCCGGGAAAGATCGGGGATTGGACGATGCACGCAAAACGCCGGTCGCTCATTTCGACGCGGATTGCCGCACTGTATTGAACTATCTCAACCAACATCCGAAAGCGGCCGAGGCTAAGATCGGTGCGGCCGGTTTTTGTATCGGAGGGCATCTGGCTTTTCGTGCCGCCTTACAACCGGATGTGTCAGGAACCGTTTGTTTTTACGGCACCGGTATTCACAATGGAGCTCTCGGTGCGGACGCCGATGCCGGTTCGCTTGCACGAGTGTCTGAGATAGGCGGTGAATTACTGCTCGTTTGGGGAACACTCGATCCGCACATTCCGGAGGAAGGCCGCGATACGATAGAAGCCGCGCTCAAGGCGGCGAACAGCAGCTTTTCCCAACGGCATTACGAAGCAGAGCACACGTTCATGCGTGACGAAGGCGAACGCCACGACCCGGAGGCGTCGGACAAAGCCTTCGGCGAGATGATCCGCCTCTTTAGACACGTTTTTGCCTGACGTGACCCTAGTTCCTTCTTCCCGTCTCCTGTCTCCTGTCTCCTGTCTCCCGTCTCCATTCTCAAGTTTCCCTCAACCCTCAAAATCCCCCTCTCAAGTATTTCTCAAACCTTATCCCTTATTCTCGCTCTAGATTTTGAAAACAAACTTTCGGAGGGAGACAACACGGTGAAATTCAAACATTTATTGAGTAAATTAATGCTGGGAGCTCTAGCGATCGGCATATTGGCGATGGCGGCACAGGCGGCGACGATCGGGCCGAAGCTGCAGACGCGGCTCGCGGCGCTGGGCGATGCCGCATCGGTCGGCATGGTTATCGTTTCATTTAATACAAACAATGGGTTACAGGAATCGCATCTGAACGTGCTGCGCTCGGTCGGCGTGACGGGCGGACAGACGTTTCAGACTTTGGGCATGGTCGCACAGCCGATGACGGCGGGGCAGGTTCGCGCTTTGGCTACGAACTCGGCGGTCCGTTCGATTTGGTCTAATGATCCGCTTATCTATTATATGAGCCAGGCCCGCGTGTTGGGCGGCGTGGCGAAGTTACAGTCCGATGGCCCGATGACGCTGCGAAACGGCGGGATGCCGGTTTCGGGTGCGGGAGATTTTTCGGTGCTCGTGATTGATTCGGGCGTCGATGCGACGCACGCCGATCTGCCGTTTGGGACAAAGGTTGTGCAGAATGTTCACCCGGTCGTCGCGACCAGCACCGTTTCGGGGTTTACGCCGAATATTACTGTCGAAAATATTCCTAACACGGACGAATCGGTCGGCCACGGTACGCACTGCGCCGGTATTGTCGGCGGAACCGGAGTTCGCTCGGGCGGTCTTTATACTGGCGTCGCGCCGGGAGCGAAGATCGTCGGAGCCGGTTTGGGAGCGGGCATTCTCGTCGTCAATCCGCTCGGCGCATGGGAATGGGGACTTGCCAATCAATACAATTACAACATCCGCGTCGTGACCAATTCATACGGCCCGCTCGGAGGTGGCGAATTCAATCCGGATCACCCGATCACGATCGCCAGCCGGATCGCCTACGAGCGAAACATGATGGTTTTATTTGCGGCCGGTAATGACGGTGCGGCAAAAGACACGATGAGCCCGTATGCAAAAGCCCCGTGGGTTATAGGCGTCGGTGCCGGAACAAAAGAGGGTACGCTTGCAGATTTCTCTTCACGCGGCAAGCCGAGGGCTGAACGCCTCGGCGACGCGGACCCGCTCAATGATAACGACGCTCCAACGCTGGTAGCACCCGGAACGGGAAGGGCATTTGCAACAAATTCAGGCCGGTTTACATCGGCCATCGCTTCCGTTCGAGCTACGTCAAACCTCACGGCAAACGGCCTTGACGCGGACGCGGAACTCGCGCCGGGCCTGATTCCTTTCTATACACAGATATCCGGAACATCGATGGCGACGCCGTACACGGCGGGCGTGGTTGCGTTGATGCTGGACGCCGACATTACGCTGAACCCGGATGAGATCAAACAGATTCTGGTTGATACGGCGTCGAAAATGCCGGGCTACGAAGATTATGAAGTTGGGGCTGGCTATGTCAACGCCTACGCGGCGGTCGACAAGGTTTTCAACCGCGGTAAAAACTATCGCAGTTTCCAGGATGTGAGCTACAACGCCGTCTTTGGCGAAGAGCGTCCGGCCCAACAGGCATTTCATATTGCTTTTAACCCTGCAAACTCGGGGCCGACCTCGACAAACGCCGCCACTTTTACGGTCAACGCCGATATGAACGTTCTGGATGTCGCCGCGACCGTGGACACAGACGCGAACGAAGGCACTGGCAACCTCGTCGGCATTCGCATTACCAGTCCAAGCGGCGTAAATTACTCGACCGCGATTGAATATCCGGTGATCGGCAGCGTAAAACGGCAGATAGTGGTGAATAATCCACAGCCGGGAATTTGGAGGCTCGAGGTTCGCGGGGCGCGTGGTTTGACGGCGGTCCCGCAGGCAGGTTCGCCGGTACAGGCGGCGGCGCCCGGCCCGGTCGACGGCACGGTGACGCAGGTCAAATACATTTTGCCGAACATCGCCGATCTCGCGGGCCATCCACAGCAGGCGGCGATAGAGGCGGCGATCAAGAATCGCGTGATCGACATTTATGCCGACGGCACCTTCCGCCCGGCGTCGCTCGTGACGCGTGAAGACCTCGCCCGTTCGCTGGTGTTAAATTCCAGTCTGCGTCAATCGATCGGCTCGACGCCAAAATTCAGCGACACGCCCGGCGATCTCCGAAATATCGCCGAGGCGGTAACGGCCAGAGGCTCGACGCTGCGTGACTACGATTTTGTGCCAAACGGCATGGTCGCCTTTGCGGGCACCGTCTTTCAGCCGACTGCACAGATAAATCGCCTCGATGTGGCCGTCGCTTTGGTTCGTGCCCTCGGCCACGACGCGGCGGCCCGGGCGTTGGCAAATTCGACCGTGACGTTTAACGCGACGCCGCTTTCGGATAACGCACAGATACCGCCGAGTCTTCGAGGTTATGTTCAGCTTGCCATCAACAAGGGTCTGTTCGAGGCGTTTCCGGCCGAGGTCATACAGACGGGGCCGGGACAATTCACCGTACTTCCGGGGCCGAGATTTGAGCCAGCGACCAATGTAAAGCGGGCCGACTTTGCCGGTCGGCTAAATACCTATCGCGGATTGTTCGCAATCGGCGGGTAAAGAATTCGTTCCAGC
>JANPCJ010000229.1:0-4870 GCA_031430895.1 Chloracidobacterium sp.
GAATTCTAAACCAATACGGTCTCGGAGGGTAGTGTGTAAGCGGTCGCGACCCGCGAATGCTACCTGCGCGGCATAGCTCTCCGGTCGAGCAAGATCACTCTCGAACGCGATCTGCTTCAGACGCTTACTATCGACAAAGGACTAACATTTAATCAGATCGCCGAAAAGATCGGTGTCAGCCATAACATCGTGCGGCGCGAAGCCCTTCAGCACGGTTTCGTCGATCCCCGTGATAAAGCGGTTCGTGCCATCCTCGACCAACATTCTTTGCACAAACTCTACATCGACGACGCCCCGGCATAAACCTTCGCCGCTCCGCCCACGGCGCGATCCTCGCGACTCTCGACGAAAACATCCCGGATTCGTTTCTTATCCCCGTCGAGTAAATCGCGGCCTATAAGTTCGGTAAATGTCAGAACCGCCTGCGTGAGCGGGCGGCGAAGTCGTAAAACGAGCGCGGCGTCACTTCCCATTCGCGCGTAACCATTTCCTTCAATCGCGAAGTTCGTTCTAATCGTTTCGCCGCACCTTCCAACGACGACGAAGCTACTTCTAATCATCGCGTAGCAACTTCCAATCGCGTCGTAGCTGCTTACATTCACTGCGTAGCATCTTCCAATCGCCGCGAAGTAACTCCCATCCATCGCGTAGCTTCTTTCATGCATTCCGGCCTACTGACTACCGGCCACCGACTACCGACTACCGCCCAAATCCCCGCTTGACAACACAAATAACAGGCGTATTATCGTTTTACCGCTAAATCTTCACGGTAATTTTATAAATTTGGAGGCTCATAACACCCTATGAACGACAAAATCCGCAGATACCTTGAGGCGGGCCAGCGTTGCCGCCAGTGGATCATCGATTTCGTTGCCCTCATCACGCCGGGCAGTATGTTTGAAACCAAATGCACGGCATTTACCGCGCTCGTCAACGACATCGAAAACCTCGCCGGCGAGGTCGAATCGTTCAAAGGCGAATCCTTGAGCGCGACCGATGTCAAAGGCTCCGAACGCCTTGACCTGCTCGACATTATGTCAAAAGTCCGCGACGCCGCCCGTGCCGCCGAACCCGACAACCCCGGCACCCGCGACCGCTATCGCTACACCACCAATATTTCGCATCAGGCATTGCTCGCCGCCGGCCGCAGCTTCGCCGCTGGCGGAGTCGATGATGGAGCCTTGCTCGAAAGCTACGGAGCGCCGATAAAATGGTGGCAAGCCTGCACCACCGCCAGCGACGCCTACGAAGCATCATTCGGCCAACAAGACTCCGCCGTCGGCAGCCGCATCGCCAAAAACGCCGAGGTCAATGACAAAGTCGCCCAAATGATCGCCCTAAAATCCACCATCACCCACATGATCCCAAACTTCGCCGCCAACAACCCCGGCGCCATCGCCGCCTGGACCTCCGCCGCCCACGTCGAGGCTCCACCGAAGAAAAAACCGCCAACGCCCTAGTACGCGGGCTCGACTTGAACGACCTCGGTACATTCACTTCCTGATTCGATAGGCAATCCGCATCCATGAAAATCAGGCAGACTTGTAAATGCGGAATCATACAGGAGAAAAGAAAATGAGTAACAATACGACGCTAGAAGAGTTTGTAGAAGAACTAAATCATAGACTATTGGCTGGTTATCCTTGTATCGTAACCATCTATAACCAGACGCCCGCTGCATGGCAAGCATCGATAGTAGCAGCAGCGACAAAATTCTTTTACCAGAATCCTGACGGATCACCGCAAGGCGAACCCTATACTGATTACGAAAGCAATATCAATATTGTCTCCGGGCAAAGCGTTTCCTTGCGAAGCGATTTTCCTGATCGTTGTGTCAAGCGGGCGGATACTGTTATCTACGTCAAGGTTCCCGGAAAAGATCCAGTTCCTTATGCCGGTAGCGAGGAAGTGGCCGCCGGCCAGTGCCTAACGAGTAAGAACTACTACCTCCGACCCACAAAGATGGTTGCGTACGACCAATTGAAATCGGGCGATGCTTTATTCGAGTTAACAACTGAATAGAGAGTCTATTACCCGATTCAAATAGGCTCATGCGCGTATATAGGTATGTGTAGATAGTTTATTTTACCTTGGAGGAAGACATGAAAGAGATAAACATTGAAGAGCGAATTTCGCTCGCAACGGCGTTTGATATGGAAGACATAATTGAACGCTATATGAAGGACTATGACGCCCCTCTCAACGTAGGTAAAGAGCATGCTCGTGAGCTTATTCGGTACCTAATTCTTTGTGCAATCGATCCAAAAAAGAAATATGGTATGAGAGGTCCAGTCGATGACGTTTGGCACACGTTTCTTCTGTTTACCTACGAATACCGACAGTTCTGTGGACTTATCGCGGGGAGATTTATTCACCATAAACCAGAAACGCGGAAACGCCCACCTGATAAAGAGTCGTACAGAAATACATTTCGGGATTACGAAAAGTATTTTGGTGAACAGCCTCCACTATCGATTTGGCCTGCTCCAATTGAAGTAGCAGGAGCCTGTAGTAGTAGTTGTAACTCGTGTGGAGGCGGTTGTTCTGCATGCGCGGGAGGATGTACCGGATGCACCAATTGCGGCTCGGATTGTGATAATCAGTAGTATTGTTGGAGTTCGACATTGCGAATCCTTTTAATTGGAAAATTTCCACCGATCGAAGGCGGCGTTTCGGTGAAAACTTTTGAATTCTGTCTCGACGCTTTACAGCGCGGTCACGAAGTTCATTTCCTAACGAATTCTAATGAGGTTGAAAACGAGTATAGACAACAATTTCTTAATCATGATACGACCTTCATGGATTCTCTACTTAGTGGAGCCGCCTTTCACCTATATCAAACAACCCCTTTGGACGGGTATTCCCAAATTCCGCGCTCAGATTGTTTTTTTTCGAAGCTCTTCGGAATAGGCTCCTCAATTCTAGAACACGAAGATATAGATATAATTATCGGATGGTATTTTGAACCCTATGGTCTAGTAGCATCCGTTCTGGCGTCGCTATATTCAAAACCATTTATTTTGATTCATGCGGGAAGCGACTTAGGCAGGCTTTCAAGGCATCCTGATTTACATCATGCATACAACTGGATGGTCAACAATTCAACTAGTTTCCTTACCAAGCCTCGTTCGCGAGAATTACTTGTCTCAACTTTCCCGCAAATATCCAACACGAAAAAGCTGCGCAATAGGCCCGGCGTACCCTTGCCGAAGTATTTCACAGAGAAAGCGCCTAAGTTAGACATAAACGAGTACGTTGACAATGCCGACGAACTGTTTTCGGGTATTAATGACGATGAACTCAAACGAAGTTTATTGTCGTTGAACCAAAAAAGGTTTCACCCGATTGGATTGACGTTGGGCATGTATGGAAAAGTGGGGCGACGAAAAGGAACCTTTGCTCTGTTAGAGTCCCTTTCCACCTTAGCTTCCGATGGCGTTGAGTTCTCCTTTATCGGACTTTTTGGCGGCAAAGAAAGTATACTTAAGGAGGCAATCGAGATCATTGAGGGTAATGTAATGCTCGCCAAGAGAACTTGGATACTTCCTTTCGTGCCTCCTTGGCGAATCCCAAGTTACTTAAATTTGTGCGATATTACCTGTTTTCTTGAAAATCGATTTCCGATATCTATTCATGGCCCAGGAATTCCCTTTGAAGTTTTGACTTTTGGCTCGTGCCTTGTCTGCTCAAAGGAGATTGCGGATAAATCGTTTATTAGAGCTAATCTAATAGATCGAAAGACCTTTGTTGAGATTACTGACCCAGAAGATACTGAAGAATTACCGAGACGCCTCAATGAACTCCTATCAAATGAACATCTTGTTCGTAGTATAGCCGCAAGAGGAAATCGGATTGCACACCATTTTAATCAGGAATTGCGCAAGTCTCCGTCACTTTGCGAAATACTAGAAGACCTAGTGTAGTAACAATATGAATATGGTGCATAAACGTGAGTTCCGTTAGTATAGTTTTGGCTTCGCATAGCCACGCCCGTTTACGGCGTGGTTAGGATGCTAGAATCCTCAACCAGCCCGTTTTAACGGGCTTATAAAAGGTAAGGACGTTAAAAACGCCCTCGGATTACAGCAATCCCGAGATTACGCCGTGAACGACATGGCTGTGCTAAAACAAACCCATTTAAGCACCATATTTATTTGGTCACAACACTAGTAATCGAGACCCAGTGATTTGTACCTCCGTCCATGCTCGTTAAAAAATAACTTTAGGTTACTTCTCCAAAAACTTCGCAATTCCCGTCTGACAGTCGTCGGTCATACGGGCGGTGGCGCCCGCGACGACGCCTTTTTCGATGGCGGTTTGGTGGGTCATCGGTTTGCTTTCTTCATCATCGAGTAGCGATATAATGACTTTAGCCGTGGGTTTAAACCCACGGTATGCGTATCAAACGACTCCCGTCGCGTCAGCGACGACTGAACTCTACGTCAGATTCAATTGCCGCTCACGCGGCAACGATTCTTATTCAACACATCTAACCGTGCGTTGAAACACCACGGCTAAATTCAAACGTCGCGATGCGACGGAAACTATTTCTCCAAAAGCCTAGCGATTCACTTCTGACAGTCGTCGGTCATGCGGGCGGTTGCATTGACTACGACGCCTTTTTTGACGGCGGTTTGCCTTACTCGCCGAGCGGAAAAGCTGTGCTTTTCCGGCAGTCTCCCCTTAGACTCTAGCGGCTACGCCGCCGTTCCTGATGGCGGCATAGCCGCCGGGGATTTTATTAAAGCATCTCGGAAAAAGCACAGCTTTTCCGCTCGGCGAAAGGAGTTTCTTACCTCCGAGACTTTAGCCCAATGTCTTACTTCTCCAAAAACTTAGCAATTCCATTCTGACAGTCGTCGGTCATGCG
>JANPCJ010000230.1:0-22781 GCA_031430895.1 Chloracidobacterium sp.
CTCGATTCTGGTGGTGTGCTCGCATTCGGGTCCGATTCGCCTGTAGCGCCGTTAAATCCGCTTCTCGGTGTCTATGCTGCCGTCACACGCCGAACGCTGGATGACAAAAATCCAAACGGCTGGATACCGGAGCAGAAAATATCGGTCGACGAGACGGTCAAGGCGTTTACCTGGGGATCGGCCTACGCTGAGTTTCAAGACGGTTGGAAGGGAACGCTCGAGATCGGAAAACTCGCTGATTTCGTAGTGCTATCCGATGACATCTTTACTATCGATCCTGTAAAAATCGGGGCAGCCAAAGTATTGACAACGGTTGTTGATGGGAAGGTGGTATACGAAACGAAGTGACGAAGGCGGAAACACGACCGGTAGGGAGTGTGTTTCTTCCGACAGCGGACGGTCCTGATTCCGATAAGACACACTCCCTACCGGTCGTGTTTCCGCCTTTGATATACTCACAATAGAATTTATTTACGGAGAAAAACAATGAAATTATTTATTAGTCTGACAATTTTGATCCTTGCATTTTCGTTTTCGGCTTTTGGCCAGGAATTGAGCGAAAAAGCGAAACCGACCGAACAGGACAAGACGGCGGCGATTCCATCGGACACATTCCTAAAACGCGGGGCGCCGATTGGGAGCGCCAAAGAGGTTTCGCTCGAAAAGGTCATAAATGACCCGGCGAAATACGCGGGACAAACAGTCCGTGTCGAAGGCGTGATCGTTAGGTCATGTAAAATGGAAGGCTGCTGGGCCGAGCTTGCTCCTAAGGCCGACGCTAAGAGCGTTCGAGTGAAGATGAAGGACCACGCGTTCTTTATCCCGCTCGAATCCGCCGGTGCATGGGCGCGGGCTGAGGGAGTGTTTACCGTCAAGACGCTGACCAAAGCCATGGTCGATCATATGATCGAGGAGGACGGGGCGAAGTTTGCCAATCGAAACGCCGATGGCACCGTGACCGAGGTTTCGTTTGAGGCGACTGGAATCGAGTTGAAGCGGTCGGGAAAGTAAATTCACGTTTCGAATTTCGATCTGAACCATGCTGCTTCCAAATGCCGAAAACGCCGTTGTCGATATGAACAAGCTTCGGATTATTGCCTGAATCCGAATAACGAAACGGGTAAGCATAAATCGCGGGTTTTCGCGGCGACCTTGGGATTATATAGGCGGGATTCCGTGATATTGAAAAATGTTATTCTTGCGGCAGTGCAAATGGAAGATGCTATTCCCGGAACCGTCGACAAACATGGTGAACGATACTCGGTTGAATTTGATATGAAACACGCAGGTAGAACGGCAAGGGTAAGAAGTGTTTGGATCATTGACGCCGGATCGGCTGTACCGAGACTTATTACTTGTTTTGTGCTGTAATTTTCTACGAGGAATATTTATGAGAAACGCGAAACTTTTTGATTCTGTTGCGTTGCTTGAGGATTTGCCGGACGAGAATCTCAGGCGGGGACAAGTCGGCGCAATCGTTGAAATTTTCGATGGCGGCGAAGCATTTGAAGTGGAATTCGTGGATACGAAGGGGGAAACCTATGGTCTGCTTCCCTTGAACTCCAACCAGGTTATTGTTTTATCCCATCAATCGAGCGAAAAAGTCGCGGCTTAGTTTAATGATCCAAATATAGAACTCAGCTTCGCTACAAGCTGAGTTCTGTAATTCGTCCTCGACCTGACCACCTAAAACTTAAACCTAACCCCAAGCTGTGCCTGACGCGGTTCGCCGAAGCCAGCGGAAACTGTCCCGTCGAAGTTGAATGTTAAGGGCCTTGGCAGACTGCGTTGGTTGCGGCTGTTGGTGATGTTGAAAGCTTCAAATATGCCCTCAAGCTCCATTCTTTCGCCGAATTTAAACGCCTTTGAGACGCGGAAGTCCAACGTGAAGAACTTATTGTCGAGCCTCAAAGTATTTCGTTGGATGATCTGACCATTTACCAAAATCGCGTTTCCATTGTTGTCAACTCGTTGAAGAGAACCCGGCTGGGCCGAACGGATTTGCACGATTGGCGAGATGTTTATGTCATATGGCAGCAGAAACGTCGCAAACGCGTTGAAGCGGTGACGCTGATCTCGATCCGAAAAGCTGTATTCCGGATTCAAATTTCGAGGATCGGCATACCGGAACGTAAACGGGTCGCGTTCATTGTCGTCGTCGGAGCGATCCTTCGAAATCAGATAGTTCATCTGGAACTGATATCGGTTCGCGAACCGCTTATTGAGTGTGAGGGTGAGACCCTGATAGAGGGATCTGGCCGAGCTCTCGGTCGAGCGAATCTCGCCGACCCCCGAACCGTTACCACGCTCAAATATCGCGACGCCGTTATACAATTTCCTGTCGCCTCGATTTACGAACCTGGTCAGCCTCGTCGATTTTGCATAATTATATGCGACCAGAAACGAGAGATTTCGAACGATCTCGCGTTCAAAGCTGGCCGAATACTGAACCGTCCTTGGGTTCTTGAAATTTCTTTCAAAAACCGCGATACCGGGATTAAACGGCGAAAATCCCGCGGTCGGAAAGATTCTCGGAAAAGGCGGACAACCGCCAAGCCCCGCCCCGGAGCACAGGAAACTGGCGGAGAAGATATTACCGGCAATCACGCCGTCCGTGTTCCTCGGACCGGCGACCACCAGCCCGGGAATACGGGCGTAATAGATGCCCCCGCCAAGACGAATCGCGGTCTTGCCGTCGTCGCCCGGCGACCATGACAATGCGACTCTGGGTGAATATCCGTCGGTAAAATCGGGAATCGTGCCGGCAGAGGGAAAGCGCGGATCGCTCAAAAATTGACCGTATCTCGTCTGTCCCGGCGGGGTTATAGGGTCAGGCTGGAACTGGCCTTCCCAACGGAAACCGAGATTGAGCGTCAAATTTCGCTTCAATTGCCAATTGTCCTGAGCGTAGAGGCCCGGCTCGTATGTCGTGTAGGCCTGCGTGCCGGCTTCCTCGACGGTGCGGTTGCCGATCGGCGCAAATTGCAGGTATAGAGCAAGAGCCGCCGGGCTGGTTCCGTTGATATAATTTATAAACCCATTTATCGCGTCGTTGATATTTCCGGCCGCGAATATGTAACGTCCGCGGGCAAAACCAATGAAGGTTTGAGAGACTCGTGTCCGGTTAAAATCGGCGCCAAATTTTGCAGTGTGGTTACCCTTAATAACGGTAAAATTGTCGGTAAATTGAATCCGCACGTCGTCAGACGGAACAGGCAAAAAGAATGGCCGGCCAAAACGGTACGAGATATCACCTGCAAAGGTGCCGATGGTCGTATCAGGAAGATCCGGGCCGTCATAGAATCGGGGGCGTTCCTCTTTTGCGTATTGAAAGCGAAACTCGTTTAGCAGATTCGATGAGAAATTTGTGACCAGACTGCTGATAAACGAATTTGAGCTGTCTGTCTCGCGGCCATTTGCACTTGTTCCCCAGGTTGGAACGTCAAACGTGCCGTTTACCTGTTCGGCGCGGCTGTAATTATGCCGGAATGTGAGCAGATTATTCTTTGTTACGTTGATATCGACTTTTCCAAGCAGTACGTCCGCGACATTGGTCCGGTTGATGATCCCCTGCTCGTTTGGTGAATTGAACCGAGTGGCAAATATCGATACCAGTCGTGGGTCGATTGAGTTTGGCTTGCTGCTCGTCCCGTCATTGCGTTCGTAAGCGACGAAGAAGAACGCCTTATCTTTTTTGATAGGCCCGCCGACATTTCCGCCGAACTGATAATTTCTAAAATCTTCGGTCGGCAGACGGGCCGCCACGGCATCCGGATTTTGACCCGAGAGCGACTGATTACGGAAGAATAGAAACGCGGCCCCGCCAATTTGATTCGTCCCTGATTTCGTCACCACGTTGATAAATCCGCCGGAGCTTCGTCCAAACTCGGCTGACGCACCGACCGGCACGACGACGAACTCTTTTACAGATTCCAGGCTGATCGTAAACGCCGGTCGCTGGCCGCCGCGTTGTTCGCCGAAGAACGGGTTGTTTGCATCAGAACCGTCAATCGAGATATTGTTCTGTATTCCTTTCTGCCCGTTGATGGTGATCTCGTCACCATCCGGCCCTTGCACGATGGAAACACCGGGCGTGAGCAATGCAAAACGCGAAAAATCGCGGCGGTTGATTGGAAGATTCTCGACCGAACGCTCGTTGATCTGCGTCGAAAGCTCCGTTCTAGCTGTATCGACACCCTCGGACTCAGCATTCACATCGACGGTTATCGCTGAAGAGCCGACCTTCATGTCAATAGTGTAAGATTGCGTCTGGCCGATAGTTACCTCTACATTCTCAAGAATGGAGTCGGCAAACCCACCCGCTTTCGTTGTAACGCGGTATTTCCCGAGCGGCAAGAGCGGAGCGCTAAAGAATCCGGCCGAATTGGTCGTAACCGTTCTTTCAAAGCCGGTGCCGGTATTCTGTACACTCACCGAAGCTCCCGAAATAACCGCTCCGTTTGCGTCGAGCACGGTGCCCTGAATTAACCCTGTGGTAGATTGCGATTGGGAGAGGGCCATTGAACTGAAAATGAGCAAAAGTACGAAGCAATAGAAAATTCGCGAGGTCCTGTTCATATTTGTCCTTCCTTTACACTGTCGATTTTTATGAAGATTTTGGATCCGAATTTTGCAATCCAAGCTAGTAGCCGAAGCCGACCGTCAATGCGTTTTGCGATCTTACAGAAATGCTAAATTCGGGTTACGAAAATTGAAACTGTCGAATTATAAACCGCGAGTCGCGGCTTTCCCTAATCGCGGGATGTTAAATCTTCATTTATGGTTCACGAGGAATGGCGAGACCAGTTTCCCGTCAATACTTCGTTGTTGAAGGGGATTGACTTGGAAACCCTCTCCGCTAATTTGCAAATCGAATGGTATACTCATAACTATTTAAGGAAGAAGTGTGAAACCATTCAAAATCCGCAACATCGAAATAAATCCCCCGCTCATCCTGTCACCGATGGCGGGTGTGACGGACTTTACCTTTCGTCGGCTGATAAAGCGTCGGGGCGGTGTCGGTTTGGTGGTTTCGGAGTTTATCTCGGTCGAGGGTTTGACGCGGCATAATCCGAAATCGAAGCGGCAGATGCGTTTTGATGAGGAAGAGCGGCCGTATGCCGTGCAGATATTTGGCGGCCAGGCGCCGCGAATGGCGATGGGCGCCGAGATGGCGCAGGAAATCGGCGCCGATATTCTGGACGTCAATTGCGGCTGTCCCGCGCCAAAGGTTGTAAAGACTGGCGGTGGTTCGGGTCTTCTTCGCGATCTGCCGCGGCTTGAGGAAATTCTGAAAGAAATCAAGAAAACGATCACAATTCCTCTTACGTTAAAGCTGCGAACCGGTTATTCAGACGCTTCGATCAATGTTGTGGATGCGGCAAAACTAGCCGAACAATGCGGCGTCGAGCATATTCAAGTTCACGGCCGGACGCGTGAGCAGGGTTACAAGGGCCTCGCAAACTGGGATTTGATTAAACAGGTGAAACAGGCCGTCAGGATTCCGGTGTCAGGCAATGGTGATATCACCACAATCGAATATGGAATGAAACGTTGGCGAGAGACGGGCACCGATGGTATTTTGATCGGACGCGGCGCGATGCAAAATCCGTGGATTTTCCGGCAGTTCGCCGACGCCCTTGCGGGCCACGAACCGTATCAGCCCGATCTTCAGGAGAAGAAAGACGTTTTGCTCGAATTTTTCTCGATGTGTCGCGAAGAAATGCCCGAGATCGTATCGCTCGGCAAGATGAAGCAGCTTGCCGGACAATTTACCAAAGGCCTGGTCGGCGGCGCGCAGTTTCGGCAGACTTTGTATCATTCGCATTCGGCCGAGGAGATACTCGATAACATCACCATCTATTTCGACACGCTTCGAAACCGTGAAACCTTCGGCGACGGCGTCATCGAATCGGCGGCGGACATCGATCTGGAGTTTGATTCGTGCGAGGTGTCCCATGCGGCAAAAGGTAATGTGGTTGGCTCGGGCGCCTCGATACTAGCGGTCAGAGCGTAGATTTTATTAGAGGATAGCCATATGAAATCGATCAAAAATTCGGCCCTGGGCTTGATTGCGGTTTTGGTCCTGTGTTGCGCTTCGTCCGCGCAAAACTTGAAGACTGACGAGATAGTAGCAAAACACCTCGAGGCGATCGGAACCCGCGAAAAACGTGACGAGTTGAAGACGCTGATGGCCCGAGGCGTTAGCGAATACGAGTCCAGAATTCCTGTTATCAAGGGCGGCGGAAAGGCTGTCGTCGTCTCCGATCCCGATAATTTATTCTTTGTGATCAGCCTCAACTCAAAGGAATATCCTTTCGAAAAAATAGGCTTTTTCAACGGTCAGCCAAGTTTGCCTTTTATAAACGCGGGAAATCGATCGCTGCTCGGAACCTTCATTACCGAGCATGAAAAGGTTTTGAGCGAGGGGCTTTTTGGCGGCATGATGTCGCTGCGGTGGCCGCTGCTGAATTTAGAAAAAAAGAAGCCGAAGATAAAGGCCGCAGGGTCAAAAAAGGTGGAGGGCCGGAAGGCATACGTACTGGAATACTCGGCGTCGAGCGGCGGGTCGAGCGAGTTCTCCATCCGTCTCTATTTTGATGCGGAATCGTTTAATCATGTCCGGTCAGAGTACCGACGAGAGGTGACGCGCGGCCAGGGTACTTTTGGCCAGGCCAATCAACAGGCAAACGCGGTGCTTCTTTTGGTGGAGGATTTTTCCGATTTCCGAAACATCGACGGCCTCACGCTACCGCACACCTACAAGGTAGATTTTTTATCGAACAGCAATACGTCGTCGAACGAATATATCTGGGGAATCAAGGTTACCGACTATTACTTCAACCAAAAACTCTCACCGGATTTTTTTACGTTTAGCCCAAAATAGAGAATTCTCATGAAGCACGCTATTCGCCTAATTCTGACTGCCGCCCTGGTGGCTCTGCCGGCATTAGTATTCGCACAGGATGCTGCGACCGAGGTTGGTCCGATCCGTTCGTCGGCCGCCTACGCCGAGGTCCTGCTCCGCAAAACCGACATCATGGCTGACCTGGAGGCACTCTCAGCGGACTATACCGAGGCGAATCCGAAGATCGTCGATCTCCGCTTCGAGTTGGCTAGCCTGGACAAATCGCTCGAAAAAATCTTTGGCGTCAAGCCTTCGGAAACCGGCAAATTGACCCAGGCCCTCGGAAAACTGATCGTCCGCCGCGCAACTCTCGAAACCGACCACGCCCGGCTTACGAGAAGCTACAATAAGGATCATCCCGAAGTAAAACGCGCCAAAAGAAAGTTTGAGATATTTGACTCGGCAATCAGGGAAGTGTTGAAGTAGCGACTCGTTGAACAGGCTGCCGAGCCTGTTTATCAACTCTCGGAGTGTTCAAGTACTAGTGAACGCCAGCTTATCGACAGGCTCGGCAGCCTGTCGTACAAAGGCGCCTACTTTTCCGACTTTACTTTCCGTTCATCCGCAAACAAGATCGGGGACACGATGGGACGATAGGTGTCGTTGATTTTTATGTAGGAATCGTCGCGGAGTTTGGACATAAACTTTTTCTGCTCTTCGGGGATTCGTTCGGACATCATAGCCAGGCGGACGGCGTTTTCGTCGAATACGGAATCGTTGCTCGCAAGCTCTCGGTTATCGACGCGGAGGATGACCATTCCGAGGTCGTCTATTTCGAACGGAGCGGTGTATTGGCCCGGTTTTACATCCTTTAGGGGCACGGAGATCTTTTCAACCATCTCCTTGACCGTCATTTTTTCGATCTTGCCGGTACCCGGAGCAACAATCGAGGGGTCGCCGTTTTCTTTTACAATCTTGGCGAAATCGCCGCCGGCCTTCAGCTGGGCGTGGAGTTCCTTCGCTTTCTCACGCACGGCGGGCAGCTCGCGGCCGGCAAAGCCGAGAAAAAGTTCGCTGAATGAAATGGTTTCGGGTTTCGTGAATTTAGTCTTATTTTTTTCGTAGTAATCCTTTAGCTCCTTTCCGTTGAATCCCCAATAAACTTTTGCCTGTACCTCGCGTTGAAGAACGCGATCGCGGGTAGCCTGCTTACGCCACGTTTCCCTGATTTCCTTTGGATCGACACCGGTTTTTTCCATTTCGGCGTACAGCGCGTCGACCGTCTTCAGCCCGTACTGTTTCATGATTTCGGTGAAACGCTGATTTACGGTCGCGTCGATGTCATTGTCAAGCCCACTCTCTTTCGCTTTTTGAACGAGCAACTCTTCATTAATGAGATTTGCGATCAGCTCACCCTGCTTTTCGTCGACCATCTTTTGGGCAACTTCGCGTGTCTTTCCTTCCTGAACGTATGAATCGACGATCGCCTTGCTTTCGCGCCTAATGCGCGAAAGCGTGATGACGCCTTCATTTACCACGGCGACCACTTCGTCAATAACGCGCGTTTGGGTTTCTTGGGAAAACCCAACGGATGCGCCAAGCGAAATAAATAGGGAAAAAATTGCGAACCGAAAATATCTCATAAAAACTCCTGATTGCCCGAAAGCAAGAATTCTATTACGCGCCGCCTAATTTTTGCAACCGGTCAATTTGATGCATGAAACTTCTCTCGCGTTTATTGCGTCAAACGACCTGTTCGATAAAAGGAATCGGTGGCTATTGTGAGTTTATAAATAGTATCAGGCTTTCCCATCAGCGGCCTGTCGCGCTTCAATGAAAAAAACATGCCCCAACTGCCGGCTGGTAAACCGCCCTGATGCCTCGTCCTGCATTCGTTGTGACGCGGAACTATCGGCAAACCTTATGCGCGGACGACGCAAATCGGGCTTTTTTGTCCGGACCGCTGTCCTTTTGCTGGTGTGCATTTCAGTTCTGCTCGGTTTCTATCTCTCATTGATCGCGTCTGCAAAATCGTTGACTGTTGACCAGAAGAACACTGTTCGCGACGCGATCGCTGCATTAAAAGAAAGGGGGTTTTCCGATGAGGCGATGCTGCTCGAGAATCTTACCGTTTTTCGGAGAGAAGACAATTGGTTAAATGCATCGGTTGCAAAAGAGAATGCATATGCGGCGACAAATTTTCCATTCGAGATAATCACGCTCTATCCTGATTTCTTCACGTATCCTGTAGACGACACGGAAAGAGCCGCTATCCTGCTTCACGAAACGCGTCATCTACTGGGCAAAGACGAAAAGGACGCCTACGAATTTGTTTGGAAGAACCGGAAAAAACTGGGTTGGACAAAAGACAAGTATTCCGATTCACCGGTTTGGGCAAATATCAGAAAGCAAACCCGCGATAACGCTCCCAACCTGTTCATTTGTGAGTTCAACCCATTTGGCGACTGTACTGACTAAAGTGCGACGGCAAACCCGCCTTCCTAACTGTCCTATGCTGACTCGCCTCGATCTTTTCGATGCTTGCCAACCGGTAGTTCCACCCTATTGAGTTAAAGGGTAGAGATCTGTCAGCGCTCACTTTCCGCCAACGCTTTTAGGATCGAGATTTGCACCGATCTGGTTACCGCCAAAACCTTTTTTCAGATAAACGCTATTGCTGCTTAGACGGTAATCTGCGTTTGGGGCCCCGGCAAAGCCTATTGCTGAAGCTGAGGAAGGATACAAGTTGGCACTGCCGTAATCCGACGATTTTCCACCGACAATCAGGTTGTACGCGATGAGCGCGCCGGGGAAATATTGTGCCAGGGCCGGCCGACCGCTTCCCGCGCCGTCGCCATGGAATCCGTAAGCATTGTTAAAAACGATATTGTTGCGAAATATCATGCCGCGGATGGGTGCGCCGTAAGCAAGCGCGATGCTGCCGTCGTGGATTACCGTGTTGTTCTCGACCACCAGATTGTCCCATGCGGAAACTTTCAGGAAGTAGCCTCGCCCGTCCCATTTTTTTGAAGAAATATCTTCGAAAACATTATTACGGATGGTCAAACGCCGCCCGCCCGCGGCTTCGTCGCCGGCGATGGTTATCGCGCTGCCCGCACCGCGAATGATGTTATTGGTGAAGGCGACATCTTCGGTGCACGATTTCCCCCCGCTGTCATTCGCGCTCCGAAACACGAGACCGTTACCTTCCTGCGCCATTGTCCAATTGTTCGTCATCAGGTTGTTTTCGATGACAATCTTGCGACCGCTTTTTATTTCGAGGAAGTTCTTTACGACCCATTTGGTGCCGCGCCATTCGACCGGTTTATTGAGCCAATTGTCGCGAATGACGGCGTTGCCGGGGATAAGACCGAGCCTCGATTCAGAGCCGCCGAAGAGGATGCTCTCGGCGGCGGCTTCGAGATAGTTGTTTACGATCTCGATCGGGCCGTCGGCCGCCCAGATGGCAATAGCCTGGCTTTCCTCGCCTTCGCGTTTGAAGTCGGAAAAATAGCTGTTTGTAATTTTTATATGGCGTCCGTTGGCGGCAATGCCGCGACGCTGTCCCTCGGTCTGGCCGCCGTGGATATAAACTCGGTCAAATTCGATATGATGCGGCAGCTCTTCAACTGTTTTTTCGTCTGTCGTACCCAACTGAATAATGTCGTACAGACCTCCAATAGTTGGGCCGAACTCTACGCCAACAAAACGGTAGTGATGTGCGCCATTCACCGCCAAAACAGCCGGCTCGCCTTTTACATTCGAGATAATCTTTGGCAGAACCGCTGCGTATTTCTTTGGATCGAGCCGGGTGTTGGCCGGTGGAAGGTCGGAGTCGTTTGCTGACGTGCGAATCGTAATAAACTCGCCGCCAGGTTTGTTTGGCAGCTTCAACGCACCCTTATAGACGGCACCGGACTGAAGCTCAATGATATCGCCGCTGATAGCCCGTGCCAAAGCAGCTTGAATGCTCCCGCCCGGCGGCACCTTGATGATTCGGCCGGCACCGGTTTCCGTCAACTCAATTTGGGGTGTAAAAATACCTATCTTCCCCGAATATGCGTCGAAAGCGAGAGTTGCTGCGGCAGCTATCAGCACCGCGACGGCAACCATCCAAAGGCGTACAAAACCCGAACTTGTTTTCGCGGTCGGTTGATTTCTCACGTTCGATGCTCTTACTGTCATTACATTTACCATAGACAGGGTATTAAACGTCGAAAAGGCGTGAAAATCCATCGTTTTGAGTCCCCGCTTTTAGCGGGCCTCTTCGCCGGTGAAGAAGCCCGCTAAAGCGGGGACTCAAAATGCTAGCTAAAGCCGGGCGAAACCGGTACAATGTCTATAGCCTCCCCGGCCTCATAAAAAACTGCAAATTCGCTCCTTTTCTCTCTTTTTACATACGGTATGTGCGGTATCAATGGCATAGCATTCTCTCCACGCTCCGGCAGACACGTTGATGAATCAAAACTCGTGCAGATGCGCGACATTTTGCATCATCGCGGGCCTGACGATGGCGGTGTGTTTGTCGATGGAAACATCGGCCTCGGCCACCGGCGCTTGAGCATTGTCGATATCGCGCATGGAGCGCAGCCGATGTTTAACACGGATCGCACGTGCGCGATTGTTTATAACGGCGAGGTTTACAATCACGCCGACCACCGCGATGAGCTGATCGAAAAAGGATACACGTTTCAGAACCGCAGCGATACCGAGACGATCCTGCATCTCTATGAAGAGCATGGCCGTGATTGTGTCGAATATCTGCGCGGGATGTTTGGGTTTGCCATTTGGGACAAGCGAAAACAGGAATTGTTTATCGCCCGCGACCGGTTTGGCGTCAAGCCGCTTTACTACGTCCACGAAAGCGATGGGAGTTTATTTTTCGCCTCCGAAATCAAATCGCTGCTGGCCGGCGGTGCCATCAAGCCGGAAATAAATTTCAATGCCTTGCCAGACCAGTTTGCGAACCACGGCACATCGGGTGACGAAACGCTTTTCCGAGGTGTCAAACGCCTTCTGCCGGGGCATACAATGGTCTGGAAAGACGGCCGCGTCGATATACGCGAGTTTTGGGACCTCAGTTTTGAGCCAAAGCACGAAGTCAGCAGCGACTCCGAATACGTGGAAGAATGGCTCGATCTTTTTCGCGAGTCGGTCAAAATGCGGTTGATGGCGGATGTGCCGCTTGGCATGTTTCTATCGGGCGGCATCGACTCGTCCGCAATCGCAGGCGTAATGTCGACGATGGTCAAAGAGCCGATAAAGACATTCTCAGTCGGGTTCCAAGAGCGCGAGGCCAACGAACTCGAATACGCGCGTCTCGTCGCTAAAAAATTCGGCACCGATCACCACGAGATCACGATCACGCCGGAACAATTCTTCGAAGCGTTGCCCAATCTTGTCTGGCATGAAGATGAGCCGATAGGCTTTATCGCGTCGGTTCCGCTTTATTTTGTTTCAAAGCTCGCTCAGCAGCATGTCAAGGTCGTGCTGACCGGCGAAGGGGCTGACGAGACGCTCGCCGGTTATGGCCGCTACGCCAAAACGCTAAGGCTGCTAAACTACGGCGAAAAATACGAGAGCATGACGCCGGGTTTTCTGCGTGACGCGGTTCGCGGCGGTGTTGCGACATTGCCACGCGTCGTTGGCCGAAAGCTAAACCGGACGTTTCTCACTCGAGAATCCGATATAGAAAACCTCTTCTTCGATAATTTCGGCGTATTTCCGCGCGTCATGCAGGCCGGTTTGTTTTCGCGGACGACAAAAGAACGGATCGCCGACCTGAATCCGTATGCTCGTCAAAACGCATGGCTCGACAAATGTGATGCTGACGATGTACTCGACAAATTGCTCTACGCCGACACAAAAACCTACCTGCACGAGCTGTTGATGAAACAGGACCAGATGTCGATGGCCGCGTCGATCGAAAGCCGTGTGCCGTTTCTCGATCACAAGTTAGTCGAGTTTACCGCTCGCATGCCGCGTGATATGAAACTGCGTGGTGGAACGACAAAATGGGTCCTCCGCGAGGCGATGAAGGGAATCTTGCCCGCCGAGATACTCGAAAGGCCGAAGATGGGTTTCCCCGTCCCGGTCGGCGCTTGGTTTCGCGGAAAATTTAAGCACGTCGTCGACGAATACGTTCTCGGCAAGCGTACCGCGACGCGCGGAATTTTTGACGCCGATTATGTCCGCTCACTCGTGGCCCGCCACAACGCGGGCGAGAATCACGATGAGCGAATCTGGTCGCTCGTCAATTTCGAAATCTGGCATCGCCGGTTTATTGATGGCGAGGATAGCCCGGAGAAATAATGTCAATAATAGCCGGCATCTATTGCCGTCAAGCAAATGTCCAAATACCGGACTCGATTCGCGAATCGCTGCGGCGGCTGATCTCACGTGATACGACCGATAAGGTGCTCGAATTTGGCGATGAGCGCACTTTCTTTGTAAAAGTCGATATCGGAGCATTTGCAGGCTCAGGTCACTATGAGGATGACCGTGGCTTCGCTGTGCTTGCGGGCGAGCCTCTGCTAAAAAGCGGCGTTCAGGGCAGGCAATCGGACCTCTGCCAGATCGCTGCGGGTTTCGAAGCGGGCAGTTTCGACGTCCTTCGGTCGGCCCGTGGAGTTTTTTGCATCGCGGATTATCGTGCGCAGAGCGGCGTCTTAAGTTTGGCGACCGACAAGCTCGGCATCCGACCGCTTTACTATACGGTCAAAGACAATTACGTCATCTTTTCCAGCGCTCTTCGCGTACTCGAACAATTGTCCGACGTTCCCAAAACGATGAACCTTAGGGCCGTGACCGAGATCGCCGCACTCGGTTACGCTCTTGCCGATCGTACGCCTTACAGCGACATATCAGTACTCAAAGCGGGTGAGATGCTTCAGGCAAACGGCCCGAACATCTCGAGGAGTTTCTATTGGCAATGGAATGAGATAAAACCGTCGTCAGGTTCGGAAGACGATCTTCTGACAGAACTATACAGCCGATTCGACGGCGCCGTTTCGACCAGGTTGAGGTCTGACCGCAGCACGGTTGCGTATCTTAGCGGAGGCCTCGATTCGAGATGTGTGGTCGCATCGCTCTGCAGCCAAAACGCACACGTTCACACCTTTAACTTTGCACGCCCCGAGACGCAGGATCAGGTGCTCGGGCGATACTTTGCCGAGCGTGTCGAAGTTACGCATCGAGAGGTGCCAAAGGCTTCGGGCGACAATGTTCCCGACTATTCCACTCTTATGGCCGACGCACGAGGCGGGCAAACATTTGCACCTGAACGCCCCAACCTTGTCTGGAGCGGCGAAGGCGGCAGTGTTGGCCTCGGACATGTGCATCTCGGACGCCGTATCGTCGAGCTGATGCGCGAGGGCCGAACTGACGCCGCTATTGACGAATATTTCGAAAGAGAAAATGTTTACCTGTCTCCAAGACTTCTGCGTCCCGAGATTTTCGAAGCGGTCGATGGAATCATACCTCAGGGTGTACGCGAAGAACTCGCCGAGGTCACGGCGTCCGACCCGGCGCGCAGCTTTTTTCTCTTTTTGATGCTTAACGACCAGCGCCGCAAGCTGGCCGGACATTTTGAAGATATTGATAGGCACAGGCTCGAATTTCAGCTACCATTTTTTGACAGCGAGTTTGTGGAATTTATCATCTCCATTCCCGTCGATATGTGCATGGAGCATAAACTCTATGTCAAATGGCTAAACCTGTTCCCTGAGCCGGTCTCTGCGGTACCGTGGCAAGCCTATCCGGGCCACGAGCCGTGTCCGCACGCAATCCCAGAGAACCTCGCCTATCAATGGCAAACGGACTATCTGACGGCTGAAAAACGGTCTGTAAAGAGTGCCTTGATTCGGGAAGCGTCCGAAATGCTCGGTGCAAACGATTTCCCCGCAGCCATCCTTAGCCGGAAGAATTTTCGCCTTGCCGCGCTTATCCACCGCACCGGTTGGCGCGATTACGGCTACGTGATTGAGACGGCGGGCATCTTTCACCGGTATTGGCGGAAATGCAATGGCGAATAGCTGCGCACAAGCCCGCGCGTAAGCAAGGGCGAAACACGCGTACTTGGATGTATCGCCCTTGCTCACGCGCGGGCTTGTGCAAATAGATTTTATGGCCCCGACAAATAAAATTGAAAAGGTTCAATCGACGGAGCCGCTTCGCGGCCGCGACATCTTGTGTTTCAGCCACGACTGGACGGGCGACCCTTTGTCCAAAACGCATATCATGCGTGTGCTGGCAAAAGACAACCGCGTACTCTGGATCAACGCCATCGCCAACCGGATGCCGACGACATCGTCGAAGGACGTATCGCGAATCTATAAGAAATTGAGAGCATTCGCCGAGCCGATCCGCGAGGTCGAGCCGAATATTTTTGTCCTTAATCCGCTTGCGTTTCCTTCGTATGGCAACAAATCGATCCTGAAGGTAAATCAGTCGTTTTTGGCGGGACAGGTTCGGAAGGCAATGCGAAAGCTCGGATTCAGCAACGTCATTAACATGATCTTCAACCCCGCGGCCGGGATGATCGCCGGGCAGTTGGGCGAGAGTCAGTTGATATATTATTGTGTTGACGAATACACCGCGTTCACCGGTGCGTCGAGCGGACTTAAAGAGATCGAGGACGGCCTTTTCCGGCAGGCCGATCTCGTCGTCGTTTCCGCCGAAAAACTCTTTGATTCCAAGAGCCACTTTAATCCAAATACCTTTCTCATCCGTCACGGAACCGACTGGCGTCATTTTCGGACGGCGCTCGATGCCGATCTGGCCGTTCCCGCGGACATCGCCGATTTACCGGGGCCGATAATCGGATTTCACGGCCTGTTGGCCGATTGGGTCGATTACGAATTGATTAAGAAAACGGCGGAGCATTTCGGCGAAGGCTCGGTTGTGTTGATCGGCAAGATCGCGGTTGACGCCGAAAAAAAGGTAAAGATTCTCGACGGTGTGCGAAATGTGCATTTCCTCGGTCGCAAACCGTACGCCGATCTGCCCGCCTATTGCAAGGCGTTTGACGTCGCTCTCAACCCGTTCGCGATAAATGAGCTAACGCTCGCGGCCAATCCACTCAAAGTACGCGAATACCTCGCCGCCGGTCTGCCCGTTGTTTCGACAGACATCCCGGAGGTTCGTATTCTCGAAGATTGCCTGGTCGGCACCAGTCATGACGATTTCATCAAAAAGATTGAGCAAGCATTGGCAAATCCGAAAAGGCGCGAGGCGGTCAGCGACGCAATTGCCCACGAAAGCTGGGAAGCGAAGGTTGACGAATTGCGTGAGATCATCTATTCCGTGTTTTCCGTGTGATCCGTGGTTGATTTTTTTGAACCGACCACGAAACACACTGAAAAACACGGAACAAGCACGGACGGTCGGTTTATAGATGTCATAGCCGGGCTTGCTCTTGCTTATACGAAACGATGGGCTTCCGATCCAAATTCGTTCTCGCATCGCTTCCGGCCCTGGCTCTCTGGGCCCTGCTCGCCCCATACCTCGCCACATATCTGATCGTCACCCGGCCAATCGCCAAAGCCGACGCGATTATCGTCTTGAGCGGCTCGGCGGTTTACCGGGAGCGCACCCGAAAGGCGGCGGAGCTATACAAGCAAGGCATTTCCCAACGCATCCTCATTACCAACGACGGCGAGAAATCCGGCTGGTCACAAACCGAACAAACAAACGTGCCATACTTCGAGTTGGAACGCCGCGACCTGATAGCAAACGGCGTACCGTCCGAGGCGATCGTAGTCCTGCCCGGCGTCGTGTCGGGCACCGATGACGAAGCGAGGGCCGTCGCCGCCGAGATCGATGAGCGCCCGCTTCAAACCCTTGTCATCGTCACATCGCCCTATCACACCCGCCGTGCATTAAGGACATTCGAAAAGATACTCACGGGCCGCGGCGTCGATATCGGAATCGAGCATCCTGGCGTGGGCGAAATTTCCCCAAAGCCCGAATACTGGTGGTTGAGCCTCCGCGGCTGGCGATTGGTTTTTGTGGAATATGCGAAATCCGCCGTTTATCACGCCTATTATTAGGGATGTTGCACACGCCTATGTGATAAATTTTCCCTTTACAAGAAGAATCTGCATCTAATCCCAATTATGAAGCTGTCATATTCACTTAGCTTTCTATTTTTGTTTTTCGTCTTCCTATTCGCAGCTCCGGTGGATGCGGCGGCTAAGGATGAATGGGTTCAGGTCAGGTCTAAAAATTTTTTCCTGATCGGGAATGCGTCGGAAAAGGAGATTCGGCAGGTCGGGACTCGGCTGGAGCAGTTTCGGGAGACTTTTCGTCAGTTGTTTCGCACCGCTAATCTGACGGGGTCGCGACCGACTAATGTTGTCGTTTTTAAGAACGCTTCGGCGTATAAGCCGTTTAAGCCGAAGCGCTCCGATGGGAAGGCGGATACCGAGATCGCTGGGTATTTTCAGCCGGGCGAGGATGTCAATTATATTACGCTCTCGGCCGGGGGCGACGACAAGGATACGTTTGGGACGATCTTTCACGAGTATGTTCACTTCATAATCGAGACGAATTTTGGCAAATCCGAAGTGCCGCAGTGGTTTAACGAGGGGCTGGCCGAATATTACCAGACGTTCGAGATGTCGGGCGACCAAAAGGCCAGGCTTGGGCTGCCGCAGAACGGGCATCTCGCTCTCTTGCAGCAGAGCAAGCTGATGCCGCTGGACATGCTGTTTAATACGAGCAATCAGCAGCTTCACCAGACCGGCGGTCATTCGCGGAGCATCTTTTACGCACAGTCGTGGGCGCTTGTGCATTACATCGTGCAGAACGGCAAATCGCCGGCCCTCGATAATTATTTGAAACTCGTCACCGGCGGCACGGCGGCGAAGAAGGCTTTTCAGGATGCGTTTCAAACCACTTACGAGAAGATGGAGAGCGATCTGCGAAAGTATATTTCGCAGAACACATACAAATATAGCGAGGTCACGTTTAAGAATAAGCTCACATACGATTCGGAAATGACCGCCGCGCCGCTGGACGACGCCGCGAGCAATGCCTATCTGGGCGATCTGCTATATCACGCAAACCGCGCCGATGACGCCGAGCCGTATTTGCTGGCTGCGTTAAAGTTACAGCCGGATTCGAGCATGGCCAATACCGCGCTCGGGATGGTAAAGGTCAGGCAAGGGAAATTTAATGAGGCCCGAGGATTTTTGGAAACGGCGATCGCCAGCGATCCGCGGAATCACATAGCGTTTTATCAATACGCGTTTCTGTTGAGCCGTGACGGCCGCGACGAGTTTGGATATATCAATCGATTCGAACCGGCGACAGCAGCGAAGATGCGCGAGGCCTTGAAAAAGGCCATCAGCCTCAAACCCGAGTTCACCGAGAGCCATGAACTATTTGCCTTTGTGGCCCTGGTCAATAACGAAGAACTCGATGAGGCGGCTACGCAATTGAACGCCGCTCTAAAACTCCAGCCGGGCAATCAGCGTTACGCTTTGCGTTTGGCCGAGATCTATTCTCGTCAAAACAAACTCGCCGAGGCAGCCGCATCCGCCGAAAAGATCGCCCGGACAACCGACGATCCTGAAGTCAAAAACCGGGCCGAGAATTTGCTCAACACGATCAGGCAGATGAAAGAGATCGAGGAGAGAAATGCGGCCCAGAAGAACCTATTATTCAACGCCGCCGTCATCGGCCCTCCGAAGATGGTTAAACGAATCGACAACGTCCCCGAGCCGTCCGCCGCCGAGCTCGCCAAATTGCGGGAAGCCGCCAGTCTCCGCTCGATAAACGAAGCCCTCCGCGTTCCTCTCGACGGCGAACAGAGATTGATCGGACGCTTCGAAAAGATCGTCTGCAAAGGTGGCTCGATCGTTTACCATGTTAAAACGCCAACGGAGACTTTAACCTTGGCGAGTAAAGATTTTGCGGCGCTAACCCTAACTTCTCTCGATGCCGCCGCGACAAATGCCGAGGTCGGCTGCGATGCAAATCTCGCGTCATTTAACGCCGTGATCACATACAAGGCCGCCGCCGCTTCCAAACCCGGTCCGCGCGGCGAACTTATCGCCGTGGACTTTGTACCGGCTAATTTTCGAATGATGACGGGCGAGGAGATGGGAGATGAATCCGTCGTTATCTATGATGAGCCGCAACAGACCATCTCGACACCCGACGGAAAAATGCCGTCGGCCGCCGATTTCGATTCGCAGCGACGCGCCTTTATGCTGCAATCGATGAAAGACGCCCTGCGAAAGCCCGTCGAAGGCGAAACTCGCGAGTTGGGATTTCTCGAAAAGATCGAATGCACGAAAAAGGGCAACTTCTTTCACATCCGGACTTCATCGAAAACGCTCAGGCTTTCGAATCCGTCAATCGAAACATTAAGTATAAAAGTGTTCGCCGCTGATCTCGGCGGTGTTCAATTCCGCTGCGGGATTAAACCCGTCGAGTTCCCGGCCGTATTTATCTACAAAGCTAAACCTGACGCAAAGGTAAAAACCGATGGCGAGATCGTCTCAATCGAATTTATGCCAATATCGTTCGTGTTGGAGTGAAACGCTCCGCCTTTTCACCATGATTTCGTGCCTTTGGCCGCTACGGACAACTTTCACGCTGTAATCTCCAGCTTTCACCCGCTACGGACAACTTTCACGCTGGAATTTCCAGCTTTCATCCGCTACGGACAACTTTCACGTTGGAATCTCCAGGTTTCACCCGCTACGGACAACTTTCACGTTGGAATATCCAGCTTTCATCCGCAACGGACAGCTTTCACGCTGGAATCTCCAACTTTCACCCGCTACGGACAGATTTCACGCTGTAATCTCCAACTTTCACCCGCTACGGACAGGTGTCACACGTCAATATCCAACTTCCACGCGCTACGCGCAATCAGCACATGTAAATGGTCGATTTTAAAAGGCGGCTCGCTTGCGGGCGAATTCGTCGGCCTCTTTGTTCATGTCTTTCTTGCGGAAGAAATCGGCGAGCCGCTGATATCTTGTTGCCTGGTCAATATCCGATAACCAACATATTTTAGCGGTGCATTCGGGGCAGGCGTCGATGGGGCGGCGGTCGGTTTCGGCGAGGTGATTGGTGCCGCTCATCAGGCATTCGTATTTTGTGCAGTGCCGCAAACGGAACATGTGACCGGTCTCGTGGGCGGCGATCTTTAGCGTACGGACGAGAAAGTTTCGCTCGTCGGTGTTGTCGTCGAGCCGCGCGAGTGACCAGACGCCCACACGGTTTTCGAGACTCGCCTGGCCGAAAACGTAGTTTTTCGACTCGTCAGGGTAAAGATCTTCGGCGGTAAATGCGATCAATGCGGCGGCGTCGGATGGCAGAATCGGCTTGAGAATGTCGTCGAGAATATAGCCGGTCTTGATCTGCCGCGTGTATTGAGTCCCGCCTTTAGGCGGCCCTCGACGCGGAAGAGGCCGCCTCAAGGCGGGACTCAAAGCGTCGGTCAAAGCGGGCATCCGTTCGACCGGCAGATCATAAAACACTTCGAGATAACCGGCGGCAATCTCGATCATCTTTTGCTGCTTGGCGTTAAACGCGCCAAGCGGAAGAACATAGATCTTTTGCCTCTCCTTCGTCGGCTTGACCGGCTCCGCATCAAGATATTCCTCAAAGGTCTGCCCCGGCTCGTTGTGCGACGCCAGCCAATCCGACGTCCCCGGCTTGCCCATCGGTTTGAAGAAAGGCTCGATCTTTTTGATGTTGTCCCGAAGTTCCTTTCGCTCTTTCTTAGCCTCGCGGGCGGCGGTCATGTTAGATGCCGGCTTGTCGTCGGATTTAGTACAGGCGAGAAGGAGCGCCGCGACGAGAACCGTCAGTACCACCTGCGGTAGCGGGTGGGGCTCTCCACGGGTGAGATTATTCAAACGTCGGTAGATCATATCCCTGCCCATTCAAGACGTAATCAACGGCACTAGATACGCTTCTTTCGTTCCAGAGCCATCTTTCACTACCCTTGTCGGCCCACGGAGTCCAGTCATGCGGCCAACAGCCGTCGTCACGCATGGTTCGAGTTGCATTTGCCTTAAAAGCGTTTAATATTTGTCCCGGCTTCTTGCCGGGATTCAGGACGACCGTGTGAGCATGATTAGTTCTGACATTGGTGGCCGACAAAATCCAGCCTCGTTTTTCACAGGTCTCTTTTATTCCTTTTTCTACTGAGGATCGGCGATGTATGTCGAGAGTCACGGGAGGGTGAATCAGACGGTCGGTGCTAATCTTGTTCCAGTGATCTATTTTCGGATACCTCGGACTTCCATAACTTTTATTGTGCCGGTCTATCGACCCGCGTTCGTCGCCGTGGAGCCACGTTCCGTAGCATCGGAACGAGATCAGGTAAGCTAGGGGGCTGTCCGTGTCATTCCACATAAGTCAGTACCACCTGCGGTGGCGGGTGGGGCATTCGATGGCTATACTCCCAGTCGGTCGGTGTCAGAACCCCACGCGCTACCGCAGGTGGTACTGACTTGTGTCAGTCGGTCGGCGGTAAAGACCCCACCCGCTACCGCAGGTGGTACTGACCCGTATTAGTATTCGCCAACCGATTTTACATAGCCATCAAAATTCCTTCGCATCTCATCAAACGAATCCCCGCCGAATTTCTCTCGCATCGCGTTCGCCAAAACGATTGCAAGCATGGCTTCGCCGATGACGCCGGCGGCGGGGACGGCGGTGATGTCGGAGCGTTCGAAGGCGGCGTCGCTGGCTTCTTTTGTGTCGATATCGACGGAGTGGAGCGGTTTGCGCAGGGTTGAGATCGGTTTCATATAGCCGCGCACGCGAAGCTCTTCGCCGTTCGTGATGCCGCCTTCGAGACCGCCGGCACGGTTTGAAGAACGGCGGAAGCCGCTCGTGGAGACAGGAGACAGGAGACGGGAGACGGGAGATTCCTCGTCCGTCCGCTTCTCCTGTGTCCTGTCTCCTGTCTCCTGTCTCTCATCCTGTCTCTTGTCGCTTGTCTCAAAAAAGATCTCATCATGCACCTCGGAACCACGTTTTCCGGCATTGGCGACACCGGTGCCGATTTCGACGGCTTTGATGGCGTGAATGGACATCATCGCCTGGGCGATGCGGCCGTCGAGTTTTTCGTTCCAGGATGTGTGCGAGCCGAGGCCGACAGGCAGGCCTTTGGCGACGACCTCGAAGATGCCGCCGAGAGTGTCGCCGGCGGTTTTGGTTTCGTCGATCAGTTTTATCATCTGCGACTGAGATGTCTCGTCTGCGCAGTTAAGCGGGGAATCAGTCGGAATCGCGGCGATGTCATCCCAGGTTTTTGCAAGCGGAACGACCTGGACTTGGCCGATCTTGATCACGTGGCTTCTTATCTCGACTCCGAATGCGCCGAGAAGCTGTTTTGCGATGGCCCCGCACGCGACGCGGGCGGCGGTTTCGCGGGCCGAGGCGCGTTCGAGGATGTCGCGGAGGTCGCGGGTTTGATATTTTTGACCACCGGCGAGGTCGGCGTGGCCGGGGCGCGGGCGCTTTACTTCTCGCGGGTTCTTGGTGGCTGACTGGCCCTTACTTACGTGCGGGCTACTGACACCTTCGTGAAGTTGTTCGACTGACATTATATTTTCCCAGTGCACGAAGTCGTCATTACGTATCATCAAGGCGATGGGTGAACCGAGAGTTTTCCCATGGCGAACACCCGACAAAATCTCAACCGTGTCGGTCTCGATCTTCATCCGTCCGCCACGCCCATAACCTTGTTGTCGGCGCCAGAGTTCGTGATTTATCGCGGCAATGTCGATTGGCAGCCCGGCTGGAACACCCTCAACGATGGCGACTAGAGCTTTGCCGTGAGATTCGCCGGCGGTTGTGAATTTGAAGAACATAGGAAATCTATAGCTTTGTCCGCGACGAGTCAGTACCACCTGCGGTAGCGGGTGGGGCATGGACGCCGGGATGGATATCCCCACCCGCT
>JANPCJ010000231.1:0-7231 GCA_031430895.1 Chloracidobacterium sp.
AAGCACCTTCATAAGCCGCGAAACCCGTTTGTGATTGACTGCGTATCCGGCACTTCGCAGCCAAACCGTCATCCGCCGATAGCCGTAAAACGGCGTCTCCGTATACTGCCCGTCCAGCCGTCTCATCAATTCAATATCTTCACCATTCGGCGGCCTCTCGCGATAATAAAGCGTCGACCGGTTCAGCCCCAGCAACTCGCATTGCCTGGCCACAGATACCGAAGCGTTCCCCGGCTCGACCATTCCCCGCTTGGCCTTAGCCGAGCATTGCAGATTTTTTTTTCAACCAGTCAAGCTCCACCTTCAGCCGACCGATTTGCTCATATAATTGACTCGTCAACTCTTCGCCCGTCTCTCCGGAATGAGCCTTCCCATTCTCAAAAACATGCGGCACCGCCTCTAAAAACTGCTTCTTCCACTGCGATATCTGGTTCGGATGCAACTGATATTCCTTCGCAATCTCGTTGATAGTCCTCCGCCCTGCCACCGCCTCCATCGCTACCTTTGCCTTGAATTCTGACTTGTAATTCTTCCGGTTCTTAATGCTCGTCATATTGCTCTTTTTACCGCAATCCTATAACCTTTTCCCCACCTTAACCACCTGTCCAGTTTTTGGGGTTCATTATACTAAGGTCATTCACCATCCCAATGCAACGATAGATATACCGGAAACAATTGAAGAATACAAAGTTCGCGATGTCGAGGACTTTGCGATGTATATGCGAACGCTGGAGCCGAACATGGGCAACATCATCTTCGCGAGAAAAGTAATCATTGTTGAAGGCCCGCACGATCTTCTGGCCTATAAAACGGTACTGGCCTCAAAATTCAATCTTGGTTTCCACAACATCTCAATCGTTGCGGCATGGGGCAAAGACACCCTCAAGTCGGTAATCCAGATTTGTAAGTTATTTGAAATTGAATACTTTGTGATACATGATTTTGATCTCGTTAACGATTGTGACATTACGGTCCTGAAAGGAGATCCTACTTCCGCATACCCTTCACTAACTGCCGACGAAAAGGCACAATACACTAAGAACCAAGACATTGCAGCATTGGCGGGTATCGAACGTGTTCACCACAACAAATCGAACCTTGAGTCTGTGTTAGAAATAACAATAAAGGGGTCAACGTCGGTTTACGAGAAAGTCAGCGGCAAGACTATTGAAGAGGTCATTAAAGTGTATCCCAAGTTTTTGCCGCAAGCTCTTCTCGATTTCCTTGAAAGTGGCAAGTCCGCTAACTAAGTCGCCACTATCACTTTCTTGGCAATTTTATGTCATCATCAATCAACACTTCTACGTTAACACCCTTTCCGGAACTTTCTGATATTCATCGCGGCTACGCCGCCGCTCCGACAGACGATATACTCAAAACCATGAACGGCGGCGTAGCCGCGAAGATTTAGATCGCTTTCGGTGAGTCTGAGACTCACCGCACATCAAACGGCACAGCCGTTCACCTGCTGAAGCAAGATCGACCGTCTCGTCTACAAACTCTACGACCTAACCAACGACGGGATCGCCATCGTGGAGGGACGAGGATAATTGAGAAGTGAGAATTGAGGATTGAGAATCGGGCATTCAGCCGTATTCCTACGGCTTGCCCGCAGGGCACATAGCCACGTCCGTTCACGGCGTGGATTATGGCCTCCAAAATAGCAATAGGGCGTTTCAACGTCCTTACGAACAACCGGCTTAAGCCGCCGGGACAAAGGACGTTAAAACGCCCTCGGAAAAACTCGACGACGGTGACCACGCCCTAAAGGAGCGTGGCTATGTGCCGCTTCGCGGATAATATTGGTTAAAATAGACGACGAACTTGTCTATAAACTCTACGACCATGAACGTGCCGCCAACAGTTTTGGAACTAGCCGACTCGGAGAAGCAGTTGAGCTTTTAACAAAACGCCAAGATAAAGGTTACTCGCTTTGTGAGGCTGCAAGTTTTGCAGTCGACAGACACTCACTCCATAGCACCCAAATGAATTATGTACGAGAACAGACACCACCTGTCTTCTTGTGTACATTCGCTCAAACTCCTTTTCTCTGAAAATCCCAGTAAACCGTTAGTGAGCGATCCGCCGTGCCAATGGTATGGTTATTGCCTACTTCACTTACTCTATGAGCGTTCGAATGTTACGTTTTTGCCTTTTTTCAACCATTCTGGGGATTTCAGGACTATCTCTATTGCCTATCGAGAGCCGCGCTCACGGCGGCGAAGATCACGGTGACCAAAGGCCGAAAACGACCGCAAATGCCAAAGGGATTATTTCTCATTCAACCCGCCTGGGAGAGCTTGAAGTGATGGTGAAACATCCCGCTCTGGAACCCAATCAGTCTGCTGCGGGACGCATATTTATAACGAGATTCGACACAAACGAAGCATTTAAAATTGCCGAGGTGAAGGTAGAGATCGAATCGGCCAGTGGGTCAGTCTTTCCTGTTGCCGTCGAGGCCGGGGATCAGGCGGGAACCTACAATCTAAAGGTTCCGGCGTTGCCGCAGGGCTCGTATACGATACGAACCAGTGTGAGCCACGACGGGGAAACCGACACGGCAACCTTCTCGGGCATTGACGTAAAACCGGCGGCTTCACCCGCCGAAGGAGAGACAGCCTGGTTCACAAGAATCTTGATCGGCGTCGTTTTCTCCTTCGTGATATTTTTGTTATTTGGGCTTGTGTATTTCGTCTGGCGCGCCGCCGCCGGCCCCGGGGTCAACGAGGAAGCATTTTCCGTGTGAGAAACCCGAGATCGGCTGCCTTCAAAATACGCTCAATGACCCAACGGATCATTTCAAAAATCGTTTCCCGGTATTGCCTGATGCTGGGCATTGGTGTCACTCTTTTCGGGACATTCGAATCGGCACGAGCCCAGGAAAATAGTGGCTTGCCCGCGCAGACTCCGGCTCCGTCGCTTCAATATATTGGTCAGGACGGCTTGAGCGTCGAACAGCTCGTTGAAAGCGCCGGCAGTCGACGGGCGGATCTGCTTGCTGCACGCCAGCGGCTGGCAATCGCGGACGGGCGTTTGGTTCAAGCAGGACTGCGGCCGAATCCGGTCTTTAACACGGAATACGGAAGCCCGCGTTTTCTGGGCGGCGAGGCTGAATACGATTTTTCCGCCGGGCTGTCACAGACAATCGAACTGGGCGGTAAACGGGGAAAGAGACGAGCGGTTGCGGAACTCGAGATTCAACAAGTGCGGGCCGAGATCTCGGCTCTCGAACGGCTAATCGCGGTTGATATCCGCCGAGATTACACAAAGGCCATTGCGGCAGCACGGCAGTTGGACGTCATCGAAAGACTGCTTGCCGCTGACGCCGAACTTGTTCGCGTGACCGAGGCACGGCTAAATGAAGGCGATGTGGCGCCGCTTGATCTAAATATGGTCAAGGTCGAAAGCGACCGCCTTCGCATTCAGCGAATCGAAGCGAGAAACGAGCTGGAAACGGCCCTGATAAGAATTCGAACACTGATCGGCGCTGATGTTATTGAACCCCTGCGTCTGGCACCACAGACTGATCGCCCGCCGCGACTTGAGTTGGGATTGAGCGATCTCACTGACAAGGCTTTAAGCGATCGCGCGGATCTGCAGGCCGCGCGTCTTGGCGAACGTCTCGGGACTGCCAGAATGAACTTGGCCCGGGCGCAGGCTGCTCCTGACGTTACACCATCAGTGCGTTTTTCACGCTCCAGAGTATTTACCGACCTGCCCGCATCGGCCGGCGGCGGGATAGCCAATAATCTGGACAACGAGCTGACATTTGGCGTCTCGATCGGCCTTCCGGTTTTTAACCGCAATCAGGGTGGCGTTGCCGCCGCTGCGGGAGAACAGATTCAGGCCGTCCGGACACGCGAATTTCTTGAGGCCACGATCCGGCGTGACGTCGCCGTTGCATATGGCCAATATCGTGCGGCGGCAGAAAAGCTGGTGATCTACACCACTCAAATCCTTCCGAGGGCAGAAGCTAACCTGCAGACGGTGCGAGCAGCCTACAACGCGGGCGAGTTTTCCGTGTTTGAAGTGGTCAACGAACAACGCCGTCTGAACGAGAATGTTACCAATTACAATCGGGTTTTGGAGGAATACTACACTACCTTGACGGCACTCGAAGCCGCTGTGGGCGGGGCTTTGCCGCCATCCGCTTTCACACCTGGTTCTACATCAGTTCTGCCGGATATCAAATCTGTTCCGAGCCAGTTTAACAGGGAAGAATTTTTGAAATCGATCAACGAGGATAAGATCGAACGTCTCGGCTCGATTAGAACGACCAAAACAAAAATACAAGAGGAGAAAAAATGAAAATACTCATAATCGGAGCTGTCATCGCAGCAAGCCTGGTGTCGCTGGCGTGCTCCACCGGCACAGCACCGAATGACGCCGCCGCGAATAAGGCCCCGGCGAACTCAACTGCGGGCAACAACGCAGCCCCCGCCAAAGCGGACGATATTCCGGCATCGGTCAAGGCGGCCATGCCCACCGCTCAAACATTTACAGCGCTGCACAAGGATCTGACAGATGCTCAGATCGCGTCGATCGAGAAAGATACGGCCGGAAAAATATCTGAAAAAGATCATCACTCCTATTCCGGATTTTCCACAGCAAATGGCGCAAAAACGCAGATCGGAGCCGTCACCATTGTAAAGGCGGCCGGCAAGGAAATCATTGTTGTTTATGAGAATAAGGACGGATCTCCGTCTATCAAAGAGATCAAGGCGGAAGGCGTGCCGGCTGGTTTTCTCAGCCAATTTGCGGGAAAAGGCCATGATAACGATTTATTGCTCGGAGCCGATATCAAGGCAAACGGAGCGAAGGAAGATGAGGCAAAAGCGATCACAAATGCTGTAAGGATCGACGTTTTGTCGATGCAGGCCCTGTACGGCAAGGCACACGCACACTAATGTATTGGTCAAACAAAAATTTCATGCTGAGGGAGAGTTCCGCAACGGTTTGCCTGCGGTCGACGATGCCTTCGGTATCATTCGTCGCAGTCGTTCTGGCTATATTTTTGTTCATGGCGAGTTTTAGTAATGGCCGGGACAAGGCTGGGCTGGGCGGCGTTTCGACAATTACAGCGGAGCGCAATGTTCAGAATGACAGCGGGCGGTTGACTGTCGTTATGAAACGGTCGCCGGGTGATCCGCGTGTCGGAGAAAATGTACAGGTACTCGTCGCTTTGAGCGAAAACGTACAGGGCGGCTTCGGCTCTGGGCCTCTGCCGATTGAGAAGGCCGCCGTTTTGTTCAGCGTGACTCGGCCCGACGGTTCAGTAATCGCAGGGAATCTTGCAACGTCAGAAGAAGCGGGCGGTTTATATCGTGGATCCTACCGCTTTGACGGGGCGGGCGATTACAAAATAGTCTTTTCGATAACCACCGATGACAAGAGAACATTTTCCGCTGATTTTCCGGTCACCGTTGCACGGGCACCGATTCGCACCTCGTTTTGGATCGGACTTCTGATACTGCTGACGGTTTGCGGAATTTCAACAGCCGCTGTCTTTTACGGCTTGAGAAAAAAGGGCGGTCTCGGGTTCCGACGGGCCGCTCCGGTTGGTGCCGTCGTGCTGACAGTTTTTATTCTGAGTGCGATTGCATTGGCGTATCTTCTGCCGCCCTCTCAGACTCGGACAACCGCCGCGATTCCATCGGACGCTTTTTCAACAGCGCCCGGAAACGAATTGCCGAAGGGAGCGACGATTACCGTACCGAAGGAATCACAGCTTTTGTTTGGGATAAAAACCCAACTGATCGATACGCGGCAAATCACGAGTGGTTTGAAAACGACAGGCGTGGTTCGTGCGCCGCCGGACGCCAAGGGAGTCGTCACGGCACAAGTTCCTGGAAGGATCGTTTTGGATCAATCAGTATCTCTAGGCTCGGCTGTCGCTCGCGGCGAACAGATCGGGTTCGTTGAACAGGTCCTCGACGTTTCGGGACAGACGGGGCTTGAGTCTCAGAGATTGGATGTCGAGGCCCAGCAGCGAGAGGTTGAGGCCCGTAAATTGGAGCTGCGAAACCTTGCCCTGTCACTTCAATCGCAACAGGCTCAAAGTAAATCTGCTGCCGGGCAGGCACGGACTCGTCTCGCACAGGCGCAGCGGGAGCTTCGAAGGTCCCAAAACCTTGTCGATGTTGGAGCCGTTCCGCGAAAACGAGTCGAAGAAGCTCAAACAGCCGTCAAGGTGATTGAGGACGAGATTACTGCTGCAGAGAAACAGGTCGGTTTGTTGGGTGAGCAAATAAGGGCGGCACAGGCCGGGCAAAGCATTTTTCGCTCGCCAACAGTCCGCCAACCCTCGCGCACTTTCCCGTTAATATCGCCCATAACCGGAATCATCGATCAGATCAAAGCGACAAGCGGTCAGCAGGTAGCAAGCGGAGCAGAATTGCTGAACATAGTTAATTTGACAACCGTTCTCCTCGAAGCACAAGTCTTTGAAAAAGATCTGCCGATAGTTCGCGAATCGACACGGGCCAGCTTTACCTCGTCAGCCCTTGCAGGTGAGGTTTATACGATCGGCACCGCCGATGGCGACGGAAGGTTAGTTTCGATAGGCCAGACCGTAAACGACCAAACGCGGACCGTGCCGGTTATATACGAAGTCAAAAACCCATTTAGCCGGCTAAGGGACGGGAATTTTATTGAGATTACGATTGACACCAGCGGTAAAAAACAAGTTCTGGCCGTTCCGAAGTCGGCTGTGGTTCGCGAACAGGGTGAGTCATTTGTCTTTGTGTTTGACGGCGGCGAAACATTTGAGCGGCGGCCCGTCGCGCTCGGGGCCGAAGGCGCTGATTTTTATGAGATCGTATCAGGATTGAAAGAGGGCGAACGGGTTGTTATCGAAGGTGTTTATCAGCTGCGAACGACGCAGCCCGGAGAGTAAAAGATCAATCAAAATGAGAATGAGAAAGATACCATTTGTCCTGATAATTACCGTCGTTGCTATGTCGATCGGTCTGTTGGCTGCCTGCAACGGCGGCTCGTTATCAAAGAATTCGAATCAAACCGAATCAAGTCCAACATCTCCGTCAAACGGTACAGAGTACACGGTTGCTTTTAAAACCGAGCCGGGACAGGTAACAGCAAATGACCCGGCAATGCTTGTATTTACCGTCAGGGATTCTAACGGAACGGCGGTGAACGACCTGCAGATCGTTCATGAAAAACCGATGCATCTCCTGATCGTTTCGACAGATCTCGCAGAGTTTTATCATGTGCA
>JANPCJ010000232.1:0-13513 GCA_031430895.1 Chloracidobacterium sp.
CGTCGGAAATTGTCGTTATAGCCGACATAAAACGCCGTTCCCGGGCTCGGAGCGTAACCCATTATCGCTTGTCCGCTGTAATCTTTCCCGGTCGCGTCGTAATCCAGCCGAAAACGGGCAAACAGAAAACGAGTGAACTGATAGGTGGATCGCAGCACGATCAGATCGGAATCGAAGGATCTGACCTTGTTATCGTTTCTTACCAAGCGGCTCTTACGATAGCTGACGGAAGCCCGCAGCGGGTCGATCGGCTTGAACTCGGCGAATATCTCGGCGTCCAGTTGTAGGCCGGGGCCAGGATCCTGAAGAATCGAGATTGGGTCGGTAAGCGTTGGTCGGAATTCCCGAAAGAAAAAGAAGTCAAATGAGTTTCGAGAGATCCCAACAAACATCCCGTAATTAAAACGCTTGGTCGGCGTCTGATTAATGTTTGCGGAAACGGATTGCTGCCATGTGGATCGCGTTCCCGGGCCAAAAAATGTGCCGAGAGGCCTTATTCTCGATCGCTTTAGACCGAATTCCTCTTCGTACAACTTCTCGAAAGAGTTTTGAAACTCGAAATTCAGGAAGGTACTCTTTTGCAGATTCAGATTAACATTCGTTCCGACGCTGTGGCTTTGGACACGCCCCTTCCAGTCATAATCAATGCCGGCGGTCTGGTTCCAGCTCTTCCGGATTATCAACGCTTTCGAGTTCGATTTCGAACTGAACCGGTTGAAGAAGGAGGCAAAATTCGTATTTGTTCGGCGCGTAAAACCAGAGTCGGCCCTGTAGAACTTACTGCGGCCGCCCGCTTCAAAGAACCAGCCATGTTTCTCGGTCGAGTAGTCCAGGTTGAAGTAGTAACCCAATCCGTTTCCCACTTTATACTGGTTGTATGGGCTTCCGAGAACCGTCACGCTGCCAAATTGTCCGCCGCCGCAAATCTGTCGATTCGACAGCGCCTGGCCGGGATTTAACGAGGTCTCAAACTCGGCGTCAAAAAAGCAGCGCTTCGAGTGCGTAGCAACAACCTGAAACTGCGACGTCATCGTGGGAGAAATTTTAATTCGGCCGTCAAACCCGGCGAGCAGATTTTTTTGTTCGACAAAATTGCGGTAAGTGCCGAAAAAGCCGATATTGTTCTCCGCTCCGAAGTCACGCTTTACGCGGACGACGGCGAACATCGAATTTTTGTCGATAAACTCATCAATTCTCGGCCGGTTAAATGGGTCCTGTATTTCTTCCAGAGAGTAGTTGCCCGGGGCCTTGTCCGATGCGGCGAGAATGCCGAAAGATGTCTTTCCCAGCTTTCCGGTCAATTTCAACGCAACATCGGGATCGACAATATTTCTAGAATGAAAAACTCTCAGGGGCGAATTAAAAATGTCCACGCCTTCTAGAAAGAATGGCCGCTTCTCTTGAAAAAATATCGGGAAACGCTGATTCGCCGTGATAACGGGTGCATCGGCCTCGATCTCGGCGAAATCCGGATTGATGGCAGCGTCAAGCGTAACGCTCGGGCTGATCGTATATTTGAGCGTGACGCCGATATCCTTCTTGATCGGCTCATTTACAAACCGACCCGGATCGACCGACAACGGATTAACCAGGTGACGCGGAATAGTGCGAACCTTGCGCCCGGTTTCCGAAAGCGTGATGCTCGGCACGATCTCGAGCGTGCGCTCATATTTGACGTCTTCAAGACCGGTGATCTTGCCATGCTTGATCAAGAAGCCCGAAACATTTCGGTCATCCGGAAGCCATTGGTCGAACTCGTCGTTGAAACGGTCGATATTGCGGGCAACATTAAACCCCCACAGTTTACCCTTGCCCGCCGTGTACCTGAGTGATTTGAAAGGAATGCTAACCTCGACGGACCATCCCCAATCCTCGATGATCCCTTTCGAATCCATCACGATATCGACCGAAAAATCCGCTCCCTGACCTTCGGTAAAAATACCGTCCTGCTGAACTCCGAGCGGATTGAATCCGAGGACGTAGGCACGCCGCTGGTCGTTGTATGTGTCGAGCCACATGCGGACATTGTCTTCGCCAAACACGTTGTCGCGTTTCGCTATGGTTGCCCGAATCTTGTCTTTCTCATCCCAGCATTTAAACGAAACGTATAGATTCTTTTCGTCATACATGACCCTGACCTCGGTCGGTTTCGAAGGGGCCGTATTGTCGCCCGGATAGGTCTGGTAAAAATCTTTAAAAACGGAGGCCCGCTGCCAAACATCTTCGTCGGCCCGCCCGTCGATCACGGGAACTGACGACGCCTTTGGAATGAGAATCGCCCCGCGTTTCTCGGGTGGTATTTCGATCTTTGCCGCCTTCGGGGCTTCGGCGGCCACCGAATTGGCGGTCGTTGATTTTGACGCACCATTCGGCCCCTGACCGTTCGAGATGCCGGCGACTATGGTTAGCGAAATCAGGATAAGGGCGACGTGCGAACCGATGTTTTTCATAACTGCACCTAAAAATCAGGAAATGAATGCTTTATATTTATATATTGTATGAGATAAAAAAATGGTCACCGACTGAAACGCCATATCAGTCAGAAAGTTTCAACAAATCAGCCATCGGAAAACCCGACCCGGCCAGAGAGTCTTACTCTAAGGTCTCTTTCAACGTACCGTTCCCGCGAACTCGAATTTCGCCGCCGGTGGAAATCGTGTAAACGGGGCCACCCTTGCCAAGCCTGTACTTCGTCTGGGCGTCGTTACCGCTGACCCGCGTTAAGGTTATGCCATCGCCGCTCAATTCGTTGCAGTTCGCCAGAAGATCGGCCGAGACATCCTCGGGTAACGTGAGCATGATCGCCCCGGCACCTGCCTTGGCGCTCAACTTCCTAAAATCGCCTTCGAGGCTGATGGTTCCATCGGAAGTTTTGGCGTCAATGTCGCCCTTAAATCCGATAACGCGAATACGACCGTCGGAGTTTGAAACACGCAGCGAACCATCGACGTCACGAACATTTATCGATTCATCCGATCCGGCCAGTTCAACATCGCCGGAAACGCCGTCGAGCCTGATCTCGCCATTCGCGGTGATCTTGAGGTTAGATTTTCGCGGGACAAAAACTTCGATGCGTACTTGTCTGGACGAATTATTGAAAAGCCCGCCTCGCTCCTCGTAGTTCGTATTCTGGACATTTATATTGACGGCTGAGTCGGTGTGGCTTTCGGTCATCTGCAGGGGACCGGGATTTCGCGGATCGGTGTATTGGGTGACACGGTACTGCACTTCGTTCTTATCCCAGCCACGCACCGTCACCGAACACCCCTTTGCGTCGACCGTCACCTTTGGAACTCCTTTTACGACAAAAACGCCGCTTTTCTTTTCGACACGCGGTACTGAGCGGAAAAAAGCACTGTCCGCCATCCGGTCTAACGTGCCCGACTGCCTCATTTGTGCCGCCTCGATCTTTTGCTGCAATTTTTCCGATTTCAATATCTGGGAAGACTGCCCTAGAGCATCGGCGGCCAGCGCGACCGATTGAGCTGCGATCCTTGCGATCTCAGGTTGAACCTTATTCAACTGAATTTGAGCATCGGCGACGGCCTTGGCGGATATTCTCGCGCTCTCCTTCACCGCTTTAGCGACTTCTTTATCCATTTTGGCCGAATTGAACGCGCCATGCTCGTCACCGTCCCAGTCTTCATCGTTTTTCTCTTTGTCCGGGAGCATATTTGTTGCCGGGCTAAGCTTTTTGCCGTCATTTTTCCGGCCGATCGAGAGACCGCCGTTTACGCTGTTGAGCCTGATTTGCACGTCGCCGGTGCCGAGCTTCCCGTAAAGATCGCGTCCGACATATTTGCCCTTGCGAACCGGCAGGCCAAAGTCGTTTGTAATATTGCCGTTTAGCGAATCCGCCTTGACCGTAGCGTTGGCGTCCGATGGGATAACGAGATTGGCTCGGCCATTGACCGTTTCGAGCGTGATCTTACTGCCCGTCTCAAGCCGGTCAAAATCCGCCGCAACTTCGCCGTTAACGGTCGAGAGTTTTGCCGTGCCTCGCAGATTCGTGGCATTCACCGAGCCGTTGACGGCCGAGACCCGCGTCATGTTTGTAAAGTTTGAAACCGCGACTGAGCCGTTTACGGTTTCAATCTCGTTCAGCACGGCTCCGCGCGGGACCATTAGACGCATCTCGACATTGAGCTTGCCGCCGTTTTTCCAGCGGTTACCGTTGTTATTGTTTTTCCAATTCCCATAGTCGGTCTCGACACTGAAATACTCCGGCTTTGACTCGATCCTGACTTCGACGTCAGCCAACCGCTCTTTGCTGTCGGCGACCTTTGTATATTCCAGCTTGACCTCGTTGCGGTCCCAGGCCTCGACCGTGATCGAGCCGTTGACGTTAGAAACATTTACACGGCCATTGGCATTGAGCGGATAGCTTTGCTCAAACTTTTCCGTCTCATCTTTGACCGCGTTCTCGACCATGACCGGGTCGCTCTGGACGCAAAATTCCGGATTCGAAACCTCGATCCCATTCGAAGAAAACATCAGACCTGCGAAAACAACTGTGTATAACCAACTCATCATTGCATCTCCATTCTAATTGCGACTTGTCGAGATTTTTTTCTCTATCTATGAGCAAAACACCATGACTTCGGAATTTATGACACCTTTTTTTCGTTTTTCGGAAAGTCGTATGCCCAAACCCGCGCGTAAGAGCCTCGGTTAAAACTGGGCAATCGAATGAATTGGACGAGAATTTAGCCACGAATGCAAGAATAAATGAGGGATTCTTCGTTTTGATTCGTGGCTAATTCTCTGAAGGTGGTGACTTTTGACACGGCCTGTTACGCGCGGCCTGGGCATCGATCTACGGCTCTATGATAAACTTTTGAGGTTAGATCGGCTTCCTCAACTAGCTCCGAATGGGCGTTCTCGAAGGCCGTGTGGTATCATAAGCGTTTTCGTTTTCGCACGTCGCAGCAGTCCGGGTCCGCGCGAAATCATTTGATTTATTACATGCACGAGTTGATGGAAAGGGAAACAGTACCAGCGATGTCCGAGGACATACACCACTCGATCGCCGATGCCGACGACATGGAAGAGGTCTGGGATGAGCGGATCGACGTCGGCGATGTTCTTCGAAATCTCGTAAGGCATCCGTTCCAGATAATTGGGCGCTGGAACTGGAAACTTTCCATGCTGGGCGCCATTTTGCGCGCCTCGTTTTATTTCACGGTTTACAAAGCCAGCCAGGAAAGTTGGGCCGTAACGCTGACCGCCGTTATGGTCGAGCTCGGATTTCGCCTGATAACCACGGGGATTGCGGGTGCCGTCGTGCAATCTTTCAGACGCGCGACGCCGGTTTGGCTGGCAAACGTGATCGTCTCGATCTCGCTCCCGGCGTTTAGCCATACGGTCGAATACATCACCCATTACGCTCAGGAACGATATCTATACGATGTTTTTGCCGCCTCCGAAAACAGCGGGCGGCAAAGGGCCTTTGCGATCTCGGTTCTTTTCTCGGCTATTTCCGCTCTCTTCAATCTTTTTGCGATGAGACACGGCGTCCTGCTGGTCGGAGCCGGTGATAAAACACTTTCTTTTGGGAGCGACCTAAAACGAATACCGAAATTGGTCGGCGTGTTCGCCTGCTCGCTGCCGGTTTTTATCTCCACTCAACTCGAAAATGGAAAACTCCTTTATGCCCTGGGCGCGTTTTGCGCTTTTGGGGTGTCAATCGGAGGAATTCTTGGCAGCTTTCGAGGGAAATGGCATTGGGCCTGGACGTCGGCACTCGGCGCCTGGGCGATACTATTCACCTTCACGGCGCTGATTGGATTTATCAGGTGGATATTCCGTCGAAATAACAAGGCCTGGCCCCAGGACTGGATTTAGGTTTGTTGCGCGTCAAACAGTGGACAAGATGCTCGAATTAGTATTCGCAAATCTGAGAGTCCGCCCATTTCGCACTCTGATCAGCGTCATCGGTGTGGCTCTGGGCGTCGTGCTCGTCGTGTTGTTTACCGGCTTGGCGCGCGGTATGACAAACGACCTGGCAAAACGGGCCGCAAACTGGAAGGCCGAGATCGTCTTTACACGCCCTGGCGGCATGGATGCTACCAGCTCGAACGCGGCCGTAAACCTCGGATACGTCGGACGCTTGCGCGAGATAGACGGCGTACAGGCGACCTTGCCCGTGATCCGGAATTTCTCGTCAGATACAAACAGCAATTGGGGCATAAAAATGCTTGAAGGCGTTGATTGGCAGCCATTTGCCGATATGAACGGTATTGGCCTGGTCGAGGGCCGAGCCCCGCAAGCGAATGATGAAATAATAGTCGATCAGCGTCAGGCCCAGGACAACGGCTTGAAGGTCGGCGATCCGTACGAGCTCTTTGGCGGCAAACAATATAAGATCACCGGTATTTTCTCGCCGCCCTCGGGTGCCCGCGTAAAGATGTCGCTCGCGGCGATGCAGGAAGCGTTGCAAACCGACAAATGTACCTACATCCTCGTAAAGATCACAGACGGAGCCGACCCCGTCGCGGTCGCCGCAAAGATCAACGAGATTCTGCCGGGCAATAAGATCACGCTCACCCGCGACATGGTGATCGACGCCCAGGAACGGATCCCCGGTTTAAATACTTTTTTAAGAGTCCTGGTCGCCCTCGGAGCCTTTGTCAGCACCATTTTCGTCTTGCTCTCGATGTACACGACGATCACCGAACGGCGAAAAGAGATAGGCATCCTAAAATCTCTCGGAGCCTCTAAATCTTTCATCATCAAAACCATCGAGGGCGAAGCGTTTATGATCGGAATTCTCGGGTTGTCCCTCGGATTTCTTTCCGCGTTTATCGCGTCTTACTTGATCGGCCGCCAATTCGGCCTCGCTTTTGAATTCAGTACCGGCTGGATATTAACCGCCATCGCCATTGCCATCGGCGGCAGCCTCGCGGGAGCGCTTTACCCCGCATGGCAGGCATCGGGGATCGATCCGGTTGAGGTTATGGTCAACGAGTAGGCGCTACAAGATCGTTGTTTTGAGTTTCGAGTCGTAGTAATATGAGAGAGTTATGAATATGGTTGAAACAATCAGGGAAAAAGTCTTTCATCTTCCGCCGACGGCTCAGGAAGAGGTGCTTGTAATGGTTGAACAGATAGAGGAGCGTTACCACATTGAGACCTCGGAGCGATCCAAAGAAGCTAGTCGAAATGCTTATCCTCTCACCATGATCGCCGATCTCGCTATGGATGTCGGAGTGACCGACTTTGCCGACCGCCATGACTTCTACGCAAATGGCAAAATGGAGGACTAGACTCCTTTGGCACAGCCACCCCTCTTTCTTGATACCGCGTATATCCACGCTCTCTTTAATAGCCGCGACCAATGGCACTCGAAGGCAGTTGAGTGGCAGAAGATGCTTGAGATTGACAATCGCCGTCTCGTCACCACCCAACTTATATTGGTCGAAATTGGAAACGGGCTGTCGAGTCGGCAATTTCGTCAAAAGGCTGCGAGTATTATTCGCAATTTACAGGAAGACCCGATCGTTGATGTGATTCCCGTTACGCCTGCTGCATTTTCTCTTGCTCTCGTTGTCGTAATGCGTGATATCGGATTGAGTGACGCTCTGACAACCGACGATCATTTCCGCCAAGCGGGATTTAATGCCTTACTCTTAGGCTAGCTTCTCCGATGCAAACATAAACTTGTCTTTTACCTTCCTTTAAATTATTCTATTTTTATTGTTTCATAGTCGCAACATCGTCCTGCAATCAGGATGTTTTAGACATTCCAAATGGCACATCTGAGCTTAGTAAAAAGTCTTTCCCACTTACAAGAGGAGCAGAAATACTCAGACGAGATATTGCTCGAATCGGCGGGATTGGCGTTTGCGAGAGGATCGGTAACGGAGATTTTTGGCGGGGCAAGTTCGGGGAAAACCAGCCTTGTCCTGGCTTTGCTGGCAAAGCTGACGCGGGACGGCGAGATATGCGCGCTTGTGGATTCGACGTGCGGTTTTGACCCGCAGACGGCAAGCCTCGCCGGTGTGGAGTTGGAAAATTTGCTATGGGTCCGGTGCGGACGCGATCTTGAAAAAGCTTTTATGGCGGCGGATTATCTGGTGCAGGCAAAAGGCTTTGGGGCCATTTGGCTAAATTTGAACGGTTTACCCGAACGCGCGCTGCGCATGGTGCCAAAGACGTATTGGTACCGCTATCGGACCAGGATCAGAGACACTCCGACATTATTTTTAGTAACGGCCGAGGAACATGTGACAGGTTCGGCCTCGCAGCAATCTCTTTCGTTTTCACGCGAACGCGTCATTTGGTCAGGGAGCGGGCGATTTAAATTGCTGAGGGAATTTCACCTGAAAATGCATTCGCCGAAAGGGTTTTACGCTCCCGTGAAGACGAAGATCGAGTTTGATTACACGGAGGTTTACTAATATGCATCGCGCCGGTCAGTGGCCTCAACAATTACAACCAAAAACCGCTGATCTGAAATTGTGTAGATTATCCGGTAATTGCCCACACGGACTCGAAAATACTCCGTTTAGTAATGCAATTTTTTATAACCAAACGGACGAGGATTGTTTGAGAGCGAATCAATCTTATCGAGAACTTTCTTCTTCTCGGATTTCGGCATCCGCTTTATCTGTTTGCGTGCCTGGGCCGAAATCTCAACGACATGTTTCATTTAGGAAAGGCCGAACTCTTCGCGTAGACCTTCTACCGAATAAGTTTCGCCGGTGCACTGCATCTCGGCAAGAATCCTGTCGGCACGCAAGCCATCGTGCAAATCCTGCTTCTGCTGTCGGGTTAGCTTTGCCGGATTTAATACCTCATCCAAAACCCGCAACAGCTTGCGGGCATCTTCGGCTTTTTCCACAACGTATCGGCGTTTTGCCCCATTAGGTATATCAATAACGATTTGCCCCATAACTCGGCAATTATACTACAAATGAAACGTCCGGCTAAAAACTCAATCCACCAAAATAGACCTCATCCCAGAGGGTTTAAGTTATATGCCTTCATAGTATCGCCCGACATAAAACGAGACAGGGATGATCTACTCTCCATCGCGCATCAGTTTTCCGCGCGTCTTGAGATGCTTGAAGACGGAATTTTATTCGATGTCGGCGGGCTCGAACGTCTTATCGGCAAACCTGACGAGATCGCTCAAAATATTCTCGATCATCTCAAAACTAATAATGTTTCCGGCAATGTCGCTGTCGCAAATACGGTCGATACGGCAATTTTGCTGGCCCGCCAGAATAAAGGGCTAAACCACACCGTTGCGTCGCCGGCCGAATTTCAAAAGCTGCCGTTGAGGGATCTCGGTATCGAAAACGATTCGATCGGTATTTTTAACGAACTGGGAATCAACAATATCGAGGAACTGCGTCAAATTCCCGTCGACGATCTGATCAATCGCTACGGGCAAAATTTCCGGAAAGTAATTGACGTAATCGAGCAAAACGGCAAGGGGTTTTTGACTCCTAATACACAGGAAACCAGCGCCCGATGGCATTATGATCTCGACTTCCCGGTCGATGATTTTGAACAGTTGATTTTTATTATCAACCACGGCCTCGACAATCTCCTGGGCCAGATCGACCATGATGGCCTCAGCACGGAGCAGTTGGACATATCTTTCAGGCTAAACAACAAAACCGAGAGAAATTACGAGATAAAAACGTCATTCCCGACGCTCGAAAAGACATTTTGGCTAAAGCTGATAAACCTGCGAGTCTCGCTCGACCCGCCTGAGGCGGCAATTGTTTCGGTCAAGGTCGTGTCGCATTTTACAAAGCCGAGGCCCAATCAAAAAGGCCTCTATGCCGCGTCACGGCCCGAGCCGGAAAGCTTGCTGTTGACCGCAAACAAACTCAAAAAGCTCGTCGGCGAAGAAAATGTGGGCATTCCTGTTTTGGTGAATCAGCGTCTGTCCGAAGCGTTTACTCTCGACGCGGACAGTCTGCCGGAAGTCAGAACCGGGAGCGGGTTTGATAAAATCACTCAAGATTCCTCGCGGCTCAGCCGCCTCGCAGTGCGGAGAAGCTATGCTTCTCCGTCGGACGCCCCAACTCTTTCTGCGGCTATGCCGCCGGTCTCGACAAGCGGCGGCATAGCCGCAGATTCTTTTTACGCACTGACGGAAAAGCATAGCTTTTCCGCACATCGAGCGGCAGAGCCGCCTGGAGCGATCATTGCATTCTGTTATTATCGCCCGCCGCTCCGCGCCGAAGTGCTGGTCCGCGATGGTCGCCTGGTCTTTATCAAAACGCGTGTATTCAGCGGCCACGTCACTGAATACAGTGGCGTGTGGAAGGCGAATTCAAAATGGTGGGATAAGAGTTGGAAGACTGAGGAATGGGATGTCGAGGTCGAGAATAACGGCGTCTATCGCCTGTGCAAGGTCAATAAGGAATGGTTTTTGGCGGGGGAATATGACTGATGCCCCGGGAACGCCAGGCGCCTTCGCCTGCAAGCGTCCGTCTGGACGCTGACGAACGTGATGATTATGCACCGTGGCAAATACCACGCAACGTCACGCCGGAGGAACCGGCGTTGCAGGCGAGGGCTCCTGCGTTCCCGGCAAATATAGCGTTCCCGAAATAACAAATGTCATTCTGCGAACTTCACACACGATCAGCCTTTAGCTTTCTGTCCTCAGGGTCGGAGCCTCAGAGTTTAATAAACCGCGCGGCTGCGCTTGGCATGCCCGCAGTCGCCCTGCTCGACCGCGATACGGTTGCGGGCGCGGTGCGGTTTCATTTTGAGGCAAGAGAATGCGGGATAAAACCGATTATCGGCGCTGAGATCACGATGGACGACGGCAGCCTGCTGCCGCTGGTTCCAACAAATCTCAAGGGATATAAAAATCTTTGCCGGCTGATCACAACGGTCAAATTGCGAAATAAAAAGGGCGAGCATTTTGCGACAAGGAAAGACATAGAAGATCATTCCGCAGGCTTGCTTTGCTTTACCGGCGGAGCGGACGGTTTTATTCATAACAGTATTAAAAACGGTAACGGCCAGATCGATCTCGCGTGGCTGAACTATGTTTTTGAGAAACGAATTTATGTCGAGCTGCAGCGGCATCATCTGCGCAGTGAAGAAGCGATAAATCAATCTCTGCTCGGTCTTGCTCACAAGCTGCGGCTTCCCTACTTTGCGAGCAACGGGGCATATTACGCCGACCATCACGACCGCGAGCTTTATGATGTTTTTACCTGTATTAAAAATCACACGACGATCTATGAGGCCGGTAAATTGCTTTCGGAAAACAGCGAGCGATATTTAAAAAATGGCAAGCAGATGCTTAATCTTTTCGCTGATCTCCCCGAAGCGGTGGAAAGGACCGCCGAGATTGCCTCGCGTGTGAATTTTTCGATGGACGAGCTTTCCTATAATTTCCCGTCGTATCCCGTGCCGGCCGGCCAGACGGCGGACTCCGTTTTAAAGGCTAAAGTCGAACAGCGTGCTATTGAACGATACTGCGAGAGTTCAAAAGCGGTCAGGTTTCAGATTCGCGGCCGTCTGGACAAAGAGCTTGCCGTAATTAAAATGAAAAAGCTCGCGGGATATTTTCTCGTGGTTAGCGATATATCGGATTTTTGCAAAGCTGAGAATATTCTGTCTCAGGGTCGCGGTTCGGCGGCTAATTCGGTCGTGTGTTACGCGTTGGGAATAACGGCGGTCGATCCGATCGAACATAAGCTATTATTCGAGCGTTTTTTGTCCGAAAAATACGAGCAATATCCCGACATCGACATCGATCTGCCGTCGGGCGACGACCGCGAACGGGTCATCCAGCACGTCTATCAAAAATATGGCCGTCGTGGGGCCGGGATGACGGCGAATGTCATCTGTTATCGAGGCAAATCGGCCGTGCGTGAGGTCGGGAAGACATTTGGGTTCGGCCCGGAGGTTTTGAACAAGCTGTCAAAACTCAACTCTTACTACGAAACCTTTAAGGGCGAAGAGCTGAACCGCCGGCTGAAAGAAGAAGGTTTTAAGGCCGCCGAAGACTTCGCCTTACGAAAATTTGCCGATCTTTACAACCGCATTCTCGATTTTCCGCGTCATCTCGGACAGCACTCGGGCGGCATGGTGATCTCGCTCGACCGTCTCGACGGCATCGTGCCACTCGAACCCGCGTCGATGGTTGACCGCACAATTATTCAATGGGACAAGGACGATTGCGAAGCATTAAAGATCGTCAAGATCGATCTGCTCGGTCTCGGTATGATGGCGGTTTTGCGAGACACGATAACGCTCATAAAAGAACATCACGACGAAGATCTCAGTCTGTACAAAATCCCGAACGACGATCCAAAGGTTTATGAAGCCCTGCAAAACGCGGACACGGTCGGGATGTTTCAGGTTGAGAGCCGGGCGCAGATCGCATTTTTGCCAAAATCGAAACCTGCAAACTTTTACGACATCGTCGTCCAGGTCGCCATCATCCGGCCCGGCCCGATTGTCGGCAATATGCTCCATGCGTACATAAAACGTCGGCAAGGTCTGGAAGCTGTCACATATCCGCACCCATCACTTGAACCGATCCTCAAACGCACAATGGGCGTTCCGTTGTTCCAGGAACAGCTTTTGAAAATGGCGATGGACATAGCGGGTTTTAGCGGCGGAGAGGCCGCGGAACTGCGGCGTGCGATGGGTTTCAAACGGCCAGACCGCAAGATGGAAAAGATCAGCCAAAACCTGCGCGACGGCATGTCAAAAAACGGCATCCCGCCGGATGTTCAGGAACAGATCGTCGCTTATACCAAAGCCTTTGCTAACTACGGTTTTCCCGAGTCTCACGCTTTCAGTTTTGCGCTTTTAGCCTATGCTTCGGCCTATTTCATCGTGCACTACCGCGCCTGTTTTATGGCGGCGATGTTTAATAATTATCCGCTCGGGTTTTATAACGCCGCCACGTTGGTTAAAGACGCTCAACGTCATGGGCTGCATTTCATCGCGCTGGATATAAACAAATCGCAATATGAATTTACGGTCGAGGAGACCGAGGTCAGTACCGGGAGCGTTAGCGAGCAAGGTTCTGTCAGCCGCGAAAAGCGTGTGCGCGTTGGGCTGAATTTTGTAAGAGGATTGAGAAAGGAGGTCGGTGAGGCGATAGTCGCCGAGCGTGATTGGCAATGCACAGGCCCGCACGTTAGTAAGGGCGTAACATTCAACTTACGTCGCTCGTTACGCCCTTGCTTACGCGCGGGCTTGTGCAACGAGTGTGGCTCCGTGCCATACCACAGCATCGCCGACCTGATAGACCGTGTGCCCGAGATTAACAAACGCGAGATCCGCGCTTTAAGCCTTGCCGGTGCGTTAAATTTTGATAATACGGTTCATCGTCGCGAGGCTCTGTGGGAATCGGAATTGGCCATACAGCCAATGGGTGAACTTTTCGAAAGTGTCAGTAGCCTCTTTGTCAGTAGCCCTAGTGTCAGTAGCCCGCACGTAAGTAAGGGCTTCTTTGCCACAAGAGCCCGTACTTACGTGCGGACTACTGACACTAGGGCTACTACTCCATTACTCAAAC
>JANPCJ010000233.1:0-9713 GCA_031430895.1 Chloracidobacterium sp.
GCGGAATCTGGGTTTAACCCATGTTGCGTTGTGATCGTACTTTTCTTACTTTGCGTTCTTGGCGACTTCGCGTGAAAAGGCTTTATCACGCAAGGCCGCAAAGTTCGCAAAGAAGGCGAGAAACTAAGCCTGCAGGTGCCGTTAAAATAAACAGTCGGCGCGCCCTCGCCCCATGCGTCGTTCATTACATTGCACTTTTCCCTTACAACGGCGCGATGCCAGCAGATCGCCGCCTCAATGGAATCAATAGATTTCTCGACAAAACGGCGAGCGTGATACTATCACAGGATCGAGGTTCACTAGTAAAAATGCCAGCAATTATTAAAGTGTCGCGAAGCGTAATTCTGACCGCCGGTGCTTTCATGTGTTTCTTGGCGCTGTCGGCTGGCGCACAACAGTCTGATTCTGGCGCACAGGCCGTTATCGTGCAGCCCGGTGCTCCGGGCCAGCCGAGCCGAATACTGCCGCCATCGACGAGGGCTGTGTTGCCGCCGCGTTCAGCGAAGGACACGGAGTTTATGCAGGGGATGATCATGCACCACGCCCAGGCGGTTGAGATGACGGCGCTGATGGAGTCGCATACCCAGAATAAGGATCTTCGGCTTCTCGGCGCTCGCATCAGCCATACACAGTCAGATGAGATGAAGTTTATGAAACGATGGCTAGAAGTCAGGGGCGAGGCGGTTTCGACGCCGATGCAGGGAATGAGTGATATGGATATGCCGGGCATGGACATGGCGAGTCATCAACTGCTCATGCCCGGGATGCTCACCGCAAAGCAGATGGACGCCCTGAGAAAAGCAAACGGCGCGGAGTTCGATCTACTGTTTTTGACCGGAATGATACAGCACCACGTCGGCGCATTGGTGATGGTAAAAAACCTGTTCGATACGAACGGAGCCGGGCAGGATGCTGAAGTCTTCAATTTCGCAACCGATGTCGACAGCGGCCAACGCGCCGAGATTAGGATTATGGAAACCATGCGGGGTAAAAAACCGTATAAAGAAAAATGATTAATCGACTACTCACTTTCCGATTGTTATCAACTTCGTTGTTTTTGTGTTCGTGTTTTGTAGCCGCGACGCTGGCACAAGCTGCTCTTGAGCCGGCACCGCCGCTGCCGGCGGGTATGACGGGTTCAAATGCCAGCGACCCTCGCGCCAAACTGACACCCGGAATCTATGACGCGGGTGAAGCGGCGATGGGTATAAAGCACCTCATGCTGCTCAAGAAGCCGGACGCGTTTCAACTCGGCACCGACGATGCTGATAATCCAAAGGTGCAGAAAACGCTCGGCCTGCTCGGTATGGGCGACACGTCGAAGATGCCAAAGCCTTTCCAACTCGTTCTTGCACAACTCGCTTTTGCCAACTCTGACTTTGCGTTTCAGGGCAACCATCTCTTTCAGGGAAACTTTTACGGCGTCAGCATCTATGACATATCCGATCCAGCGAAGGCGAGATTGGTGACTTCGCTGATCTGTCCGGGAGGGCAGGGCGACGTATCCGTTTACAGGAACCTGCTCTTTATGTCGGTGGAGATGCCGAACGGGCGACTGGATTGCGGTTCACAGGGTTTCGCCCCCGAGCCTCCGCCCGTTGCGGGACAAGCGAACGAGAGTATGCCCGCTGCACAAAAAGATCGGTTCCGCGGCGTAAGAATCTTCGATATCTCCGATATTTCGAACCCGAAGCAGGTGGGAGCGGTACAAACCTGCCGCGGCTCGCACACGCATACACTCGTAACCGATCCGAATGACAAGAACAACGTCTATATTTACGTCTCGGGCACGTCTTTCGTCCGTCAGAGCGAAGAGCTGGCGGGATGTTCGGATGGGACCCCGGACAAGGACGCGAACACGGCGCGCTTCCGCATTGACGTGATCAAGGTGCCGCTCGCGGCGCCGCAAAACGCAAAGGTAGTTTCAACACCTCGGATTTTCATGGACTCGCGGACGGGCGTCATAAACGCTCTTAATAACGGCGGCAGCCATACCATGACCGGAGTGACAAAGCCATCGGACACTGACCAGTGCCACGATATTACTGTGTACGCGGCCATCGGACTCGCGGCGGGCGCCTGTTCGGGCAATGGAATTCTGCTGGACATTAAAGATCCGGTCAATCCGAAGCGGGTGGATGCGGTAAACGATCCAAACTATGCATATTGGCACTCAGCCTCGTTTTCTAATGACGGGAAAAAAGTCGTGTTTACGGATGAGTGGGGCGGAGGACTGGGTGCGCGGTGCCGCGAGAACGATCCGAACAAATGGGGCGCCGACGCGATCTTCCGCTTAAAGGATAACAAGCTGAGCTTCGCGAACTATTACAAGCTGCCGGCGGCTCAAGGTGATAGTGAGAACTGTGTGGCTCATAACGGGTCGCTCGTCCCTGTTCCGGGCCGCGACATAAAGGTTCAAGCCTGGTATCAGGGTGGCATTTCCGTCATGGATTTCACCGACCCCGATCGTCCGGTTGAGATAGCCTATTTCGATCGCGGGCCGATCGACCCGAAGATGCTTATACTCGGCGGCTCGTGGTCTGCATACTGGTACAATGGCCGGATTTACTCGTCCGAGATCGCTCGCGGCCTCGACATCTTTGAACTGACGCCGACGAAGGACCTAACGCAGAACGAGATCGACGCCGCGAAATCGGTTCAGGTGGCCGAATTAAATGTGCAGAACCAGCAGAAAATCGAATGGCCCCGACAGTTGGTCGTAGCAAAGGCGTACATCGATCAGCTTGAGCGTTCGCAAGGCCTGCCTTCGGAACAGATCGCAACCCTTCGGGCGGCGATTCAAAAAGCGGAGAATTCAACAAGCGAGGTGGGAAAACTCAAAAGCCTCGCGCCTTCGTTGGAGAAGCGCGCCGGCGTGACAAAGAATGGAGCAGATCAGGCGCGATTGCGAGGCTTGGCCGAAATCCTGAGGCGACCGGCACTTTGATCCTTGCGAAGTGCAAACTCAGCAGCGGTATGAAAATGCAAGCCGCGTCAAATCATTTATTTTAACAAGCAGCCGCCTCAGGCTGCTTTTTTTTCTTTCTGTTAAGACGATTCGACAAACCGCCGTCTTACTGTGCTACGATGCAAAGATAGTTTACATATTGCAAAGCATCGTGTGTTTATGAAAGATTGTTTGATTCTTATCGTCGATCAAAATGCGGAAGACATCGAGGCTCTAAATGACTGTTTTGAGGGGGACTATGAGATTCTGACTGCCAGATCGGGCAAAGAAGCTCTTGAGTGCCTGGCGGAGAACCAGGTGGATGTGATTCTGAGCAACCTCAAGATCAATGATATGACGGGACTACAGTTGTTTCGGAATTCGCGTATCACGCAGCCTGAGGCGATTCGCATCCTGATTGCCGACCACGCTGATATTGAGAACTTGAATATCGACATCACCGAGGCGGCGGTTTATTTTGTCATCCGAAAGCCATGGCATTCGACCGCTCTAAATTTGACGGTCCGGCGGGCGCTGGAGAGCCGCGAATTGGCCCGGCGGCATCGCTATTTGAACCGGGCGTTGAAGTTCTCTGATTCGATCTGGGAGAAAAACGGGGATGCGGTCCATCCGGAAATGAGATCAAATCTGGAATTCGACAAGCTCGTTTTTGTCAGCGAGAGCATGATGCGAGTTTGTGGGCTGGCCCAACGGGGCGCGGTCACTGAGCTGCCGATACTTATACAAGGCGAAACCGGTACCGGAAAGGAACTGTTGGCGCGCGCTGTTCATGCTTTTAGCAAACGCCGCAGCAATCTGTTTCTCGTCCAGAATTGCGGTGCTTTGCCAGATGAACTGCTCCAATCTGAACTTTTCGGACATAAGCGAGGGGCGTTTACCGGAGCGATTAGCGACCGACTTGGCTTATTCCCGGCCGCGGATGGCGGGACGGTGTTTTTGGATGAGATATCGGATGTCTCGCCGGCGTTTCAAGTCAGTCTTTTGCGCTTTCTACAGGAAGGCGAGGTCAAACCGCTTGGTGTTGAAAAGACGCGAAAATGTGATGTTCGCATTATCGCGGCCTCGAACCGTCCGTTGAAAGACCTTGTCGAAAAAGGTGAGTTTCGCCGTGACCTATATTACCGTCTGCGCGGATTCGAGCTAAATTTGCCGGCATTGCGTGAGCGTGTTGAGGATATTCCCGTGCTTGCCGAGCATCTTGCGAATAGGTATGCCGAATCTATTAGCCGCAATATTCGCGGCATCGCATTCGACGTGATGCAGAGGCTCAAGACGCACCAATGGCCGGGAAACGTGCGGGAATTGGAAAATGAAATGCGTCGGATGGTCGCTCTCGCCGAGAGCGGCGAGTTTCTGTCGTTAAGACATTTGTCTGAGGAACTGGCCGCCATCGAGGTTCCGGCGGCGACCGATCAATTTCACTCGAAACAGACTAGTATGATGTTGAGTGGAACATTGAAGGAGACGGTTGAGCGCATCGAGAAACAGATGGTTTCGCAATCGCTGCTGCGTAATCGTTGGAATTACAGTAAGACGGCAACGGAACTGGGCCTGTCGAGGGTAGGGCTGGCGAATAAGATTAGACGTTATAAACTTGAACAGGCATTCATAGCTTCACAATCCGCCGTAGGAGGATAGTATGGGTTGGCCAGACAACACAGATGACGTGTTGAACGATGAGTTCATTTTTCTGTTTCCGCCGAATTCAGATCGCGACAATAACGGTTGGTTCACCGATCTGGGCGAAACGCCCCTCGTCAGACATCTCGGGTTGCGCCCCGAGCAGACGAACGGGCATTGGTGCAGCCGATGCGAGGGCATCTGGTTTGGCTACACGCTGGAGGTCGAATGTCCAATCTGCGGCAACCGGCGCGGCTGACCATGCTTCAGTCCTTCGATCTGTGTAAACCAAGTTTGCAGGGTAGCTCCCAAGTGTAAACTTTGTAGACCGGTTTCCCTCTCCGGTTTTATTTACAGAAACGGTGAAACTCAATAAAAATCTACCTCTCAAAATTCTCCCTCTTGTAATTCTAACTGGCACGCCTATTGCAATGTTCTGCTTCAAATAGTGCGTATAAAATCTACAATCGTGCTATTCAGATATAATCCGATCTTCATTTAGCTGGATACAGGAGGAAATGATGGCGAACTTACTTTGGTTACAGGGCGGTGCCTGTTCGGGAAATACTATGTCTTTTCTGAATGCAGAGGAGCCGAGTGCCTGCGACCTCGTGACCGATTTCGGGATTAATGTCTTGTGGCATCCGTCGCTCGGGGTCGAGCTTGGCGACAACCTGCAAAAGATATTGCGCGATTGCGTCTCGGGTGCGATACCGCTTGATATTTTTGTTTTCGAGGGAACGGTGGTAAATGCGCCAAACGGAACGGGTCAATGGAACCGCTTTGCCGGCCGTCCGATGAAGGAATGGGTGCATGAGCTGTCGGCCGCCGCTTCATTTGTTGTGGCGATCGGAGATTGCGCCACGTGGGGCGGAATACCCGCGACCGCGCCAAATCCGAGCGACTCGGTTGGGCTGCAATTTCTGAAACGCGAAAACGGCGGATCGCTCGGCAGCGATTTCAAAGCAAAATCAGGCTTGCCGGTAATCAATGTGCCGGGATGCCCGGCTCACCCTGACTGGATCACGCAGATTGTCGTAGCGGTTGCGACCGGACGCCCTGGTGACATCGCTCTCGACGAATTCCAGCGGCCGAAGACATTTTTCCAGAGTTTTACTCAAACCGGCTGTACACGAAATATGCATTTTGCGTACAAGGTGTCGGCGACCGAGTTTGGCCAGCGAAAGGGCTGTCTCTATTACGATCTCGGGTGCCGCGGGCCAATGACCCACAGCCCTTGCAACCGTATTTTGTGGAATCGCCAATCTTCGAAGACGCGTGCCGGAATGCCGTGTCTCGGATGCACCGAACCGGAATTTCCGTTCTTCGATCTGGCGCCGGGCACGGTATTTAAGACACAAACGGTTATGGGTTTTCCAAAGGAAATGCCTGAGGGCGTTGATAAAATGGGCTATATAGCAATGACATCCGCGGCCAAGAACGCGGCTCCGGCGTGGGCCGAACAGGACATCTTTGTCGTTTAAGGAGGCGAAAGAAAGATTATGGCAGTTCAAACATTAGACATTTCCCCGGTCGGACGCGTCGAAGGCGACTTGGATGTTCGCGTGGATATCACGGACGGCGCTGTTACAAACGCCTGGACGCAGGCCGAATTGTTCAGGGGATTCGAGATCATTCTCCGCGACAAAGATCCACAGGCGGGCCTTGTCGTGACGCCCCGAGCGTGCGGTATCTGCGGGGCCTCGCACTTAACCTGTGCCGCTTGGGCTCTCGACACGGCGTGGCAAGCTGAAGTTCCGCGAAACGCGATCCTGGCACGTAATTTGGGCCAGATCACGGAAAGTTTGCAGAGCCAGCCTCGCTATTTTTACGGGCTGTATGCCATCGATATGACCAACAAGAAATATCGCGGCAGCAAGTATTACGAAGAGGCATGCAAGAGATTTGCTCCGTTTACTGGAACGTCCTATGAAACCGGAGTAACAATTTCGGGCAAACCGGTCGAGATTTATGCAATGCTAGGCGGCCAATGGCCGCATTCGAGTTATATGGTACCCGGGGGCGTCATGTGTGCACCGACATTAACCGATGTTACACGTGCTTGGGGCATACTTGAATATTTCAAGTCCGGTTGGCTCGAATCCGTTTGGCTCGGCTGCTCGCTCGAACGGTACGAGGAAATCCAGAGCTATGACGACTTTATGGTATGGCTCGACGAGAGTCCGGCTCACGCCAATTCCGATCTTGGGTTTTATTGGAACATGGGTCTTGATGTCGGCATTGATAAGTATGGCGGCGGCGTTGGTAAGTATATTTCGTGGGGGTATTTGCCGCATGAGGATAAATACAATAAGCCGACGATCGAGAGCCGCAACGCCGCATTGATCATGAAGAGCGGTATTTATGACGGCGTAAGCGATACGCACTTGACGATGACCGAAGACCGGTGCCGCGAAAACCTGACGCATGCCTGGTATGACGAAACTCACGAAGATCAGCATCCCTATGACCGTACGACAAAGGCGGTTACCAATAACGATGCTGATTGCTTGCAGACGGTCTCGAAACTGATTGGGAAGATCGGGCTTACACGAGTGAGCAGGTTGTAAATGTCGTCGCTCGATTAAGACCTTTGGCCGCCGATAACTATGAGCAAAAGTTTGTTATCGGCGGCTTTACCGATTATCCTTACGGCGACGACCCCGATATTTCGCAGAGTTGTGAGACTTGCATGTACTATCTCAAACATCGCAAATTCTGCGAGCTCCCCGAACTCGATTGCCCCGTCGAGCCGCAATGGTCATGCGTTTTGTGGCGTATCTAACAGATGTTAACCATCATCGGCTGTGGCAATTCTAACCGGACGGACGACGGAGCGGGCGTATATGTCGCCCAACATCTAAAACAATTTCTACTTTCCCAACCAAAAGAGAATATTAAGGTTTTTGACGCCGGAAAAGGAGGAATCGACGTGATGTTCCAGGCCCGCGGGTCGACCAAACTCATCATTATCGACGCAGGCAAAACCGGGAGCGAACCCGGAGCAATTTACGAGGTGCCGGGCGAAGAGCTTGCCGCCGAACGCGAGGTCAGCTATAGTCTGCACGACTTTCGATGGGACCACGCGCTTTACATGGGGCGAAAGATATTCAAAGATGAATTTCCAAACGACGTTACCGTCTATCTGATAGAGGCCGGGAACTTGGATCTAGGTTTGGAAATGACCGCTCCTGTGCTGGCGTCGGCCAGAACCGTAATCGAGCGGATAAAGACTGCCATCACCGAGTATGAATGAGGTGCCTCTAAAATATCAGGTCATAATCGCCCGCGGCAACATATACATTCCACTCGCGACCTACGACGCATACCTCAAAAACATTGAGGCCGTCGCATTGCTGCCGCACGACGAAGGAATTCTGCTTTTCCCTTTAATTCAAGACTCGGCGGGCGGGTTGTTGCTGACAACACGCAATCTCAACGGCGACAGGTTAGTTCACGCGCAGGAGTTTTTTCGTAACAACGGCTACGCCGAAAAGTTTATCGAAAAGCCCTCGTTTGTTAGCTGGTTGACAGATCGTGCGGCACTTTTGATACGTGATGTCGATCGAGTGATTGGTTGGTAGATGTAAACTTAGTTTCCATTTTGGAAGAGTAGTTGACAAAGAAAGAATATAGTTCTAAACTCCCGCTTGAAGACAATAGTTCTAGAGGTTCACGAACCAGAAACCACTCTCCGGGAGAATCATTTCTCAAATGGGAACTCTTTCCGACGCACAATTTGAAGCCGCGCTAAAAGCCATTGAGGCGGACGATGCCACAGCCGAAGAGAAGGCCGAAATGCTGATGGAAATGGCAATGGGCATTCAGCAAAAGCCGAAGACCGCGAGCCAGATTCTTGACGCGATTGAACTTTATGAACGCGCCGCCGAGATCTGTCCACAGCCGGCCATTCTGTTACGCGCGCGGATAAAGGCCCGACAAGCAACCGCCTATCAGACGCTGCCGAGCGGCGGTAATGACGATCTTTACAAGGCGCAGGACGGATTTGGCGACGCTCTCAAGATATTTAATCAGGCTGGGTTGAAAGAAGAAGCTGCCGAGACCGAGCTAAACCTCGGGCTTGTTTCTCAGGCTCTTGCGCAAAGCGGGGCGGGGCGGATCAACGATGCAATTCAGCATTATCACAATGCCTTACGTGTGTTTACAAAAGATAATTTTCCACAGGATTTTGCCATTTTGCACAATAATCTTGCGATTGCATATCTTTCGATACCGATGACCGACGAACGCGGCAAAATGCGCGAAGCGCTAGCCGTGCAGTCTTTCGAAGAAGTTTTGAAGGTCATAAACATGATCGACCATCCGAGTGAGTACGCGATGATTCAAAACAATCTCGGCAACGCATTGCAATATGTGTCTAGCGGCCACGCGCTGGCGAACAATCTGAGGGCCGTCGAAGCCTATGACGAAGCTCTTCGGGTCCGCAACCCGCGAGACACACCGATGGAGTATGCAAACACTGCCGCAAATAAGGCCAACGTGCTGCGTAACTTGCCAGACGACCCGGAGAACCTGGGCAAAGGCAATCAGCAAAACCTCAAAAAGGCGGGCGCGCTTTATAACGAGGCGCGGGAAATATTTCATCAATTCGGCCAAAGCGAGGGCGTTGCTAATATCAACGAAGCCCTGCAAGAAATCGATCAGGAAATTATGTCGTCTATGACCGCCGGGAATGGATCGGTTCATTAGACGCATTTCGTCAATAGATGTTTAGAAAAGGGAGAGTGCTATGTCGATACCGTTAGTTTTACTTTCTATGCTTGTCGGTATTTTGTTGGGCCTCGGCGGCGGAGCGCTGATGGGCTGGCGGATCGCGGGCAAAGACTTGGGTGAATCATTTGCCGCTCTCATGGGCACTTTATTCGGCTCGACCGCGGTTGTGCCCGGCGTCATCGTGGGGATTCTGATTTTGTTCTTTATTTCGTGAGGTAACTGAAAATGTGGGAAATGTTTATGAGTTCGGCCCAGATGATGTTAAGGGGCAAGCTGTTTCGCGATACGGGTATGGTGATACGGCAGTGGGCCGTTGGTTTTATCGCGGCGATTGTTTTGATCGTCCTGCTTGGCAAATTCGTGGTTCCTGTCTGGGCGGCGGCGATGATCG
>JANPCJ010000234.1:0-8096 GCA_031430895.1 Chloracidobacterium sp.
GAATTAACAAACATTCCTGGCGACCAGGTAAATTGGCGGCTCAATAAAGGGCCTTCGGACTTTAACCGCGAGCAAAGGTTTGTTGTGAGCGGCGTTTATGCGCTGCCAAAGCGTAGCTACGGATCGGCATTCGCCAGGGGACTGCTAAACAATTGGCAGATCGCGTCGATAGTCGTTTTTCAGACCGGACTACCGTTCTCGGTCGTTGTCGATAACGGCAATTCGGTCATCAACCGTGCTAATTTGGCCTCCGGATTCTCCGGTGGTTTTTATGCATCCGGCAGCGTCCGCGACAGGCTTAATGGTTTTTTCAACACGGCGGCTTTTACAAGATCGTGTCCGACTGCTGCGTGCAACACTGGGCTTGCCGTAGTTACAAACCCGACGTTTGACCCGTCCGCGCCGTTTGGCAACACGCCGCGAAATTTCCTGACCGGTCCGGGTCAGAAGAACGTCGATATTTCGTTTATCAAGCTGATTCCGGTTAGCGAACGAGTTCGAGCCGAGTTCCGGGCTGAGTTTTTTAACGCCTTTAATTGGGTAAATTACGCTAACCCGAACAACAACCTGATCGGCGCCAATTTTGGCCGGATCGAGCGGGCCAGTACGGGACCGCGTGTTATACAGCTAGCATTCAAGGTAAGTTTCTAGCTCGAGAACGGCTGTCAGATCAGCGTTCTCCGCGACACTCGGCGATCTCTCTGCGCAGAGGCGCTCAAGGTGGCCGCAGAGACCGGAGAGTAATATTTCGAGAATGCCGATAATCAGTGACGAAAAATCGGCTGTTTACTTTGAGACGGCGGGCACGGGCGAGCCGCTTGTCCTGATTCCCGGTTTTGGATCGGGGGCTTGGAGTTGGGTTTGGCAGGCGGAATTGGCAGACCTCTTTAAGGTCATTACGTTTGATCCTCGCGGTATCGGCAAATCTTTGTCGGCTGAAGAAAATGGCTTCGGGAATCTATCGATTGAGACTTTTGCCAAGGACGTTTTAGGTTTGCTGGATGCTCTCGATATAGAAAAGGCTCATATTTTGGGAGCGAGCTTTGGCGGGTTTGTTGCTCTCGAATTCGCCTTAAGATATCCCGAAAGGCTGCGTAAACTGATTTTGGCCTGCACGACGGCCGGCGGCAAGAATCATGTTAGTCCGGGAATCGACATTTTGCGGTCGTTTACGCGGAAGCCGGAAATTCCGCTCGGGCAGCAGATTCGACATTTTTTTCGCCCCGCGTTTACTGAAAGATTCAATGCGGAGCAGGCGGACGTTGTCGAGAAAGTCTGTCGCCTTCGCGAGGAGAATGACGTATCTGACTCGACCTACATGGCCCAGCTAAGTGCCGCGTTTTCTTTTGACGTTGAGGCCAGGCTCGGTGAAATCAACCATAAAACACTGGTAATTTCAGGCGATCATGATAATCTCGTACCGATGCAAAATACGATAAATTTGGCCGCGAAACTGCCAAACGCCGAATTGAGAATCATTCAAAACGGAAGCCATATGATTTTTGTTGAGAACGCAGACGAATTCAACCTAATTGTTTCGACATTTGTCCGTAGTGATTTAATTACACGAAAATGAACGAATACAATCGACATATTTTGAAAACTGCTGGTGAATACCAGCCGCTAGCTGCTAATCGCTAGCCGCTAGGAACTAGAACCTAGCTTAACCTTTCAAATAATTGAATCAGTAGTTAGTTGTTTAGCGCCTGGCTGCAAAATTTCAACGGACAAGCGACAACTGAAGAGTGTTTCATGAGAGACGCCAAAATAATTGGAACCGGGATATATGTCCCGGAAAAAGTGCTGACAAACGCCGATCTGAGCCGGAACCTGGGCGTGGATATAGACGAGTTTGTTAAAAATATCGTTGGCATTCGCGAACGTCATATTGCGGCCGAGGATGAAAGCACGGCTGATCTTGCGACGAACGCGGCGCTGGCCGCCATCGCGGATGCAGGCATCGAGGCATCGGACATCGATCTTATCCTGCTTGCGACCGACACGCCCGAATATCTTTCGCCGGCGACATCGGTCGTTGTTCAGACGCGTATCAGAGCGGCGAACGCGGGCACATTTGACATAAATTGCGCCTGCGCCGGGTTTGTTACAACGCTGGACGCGGCCTTTAAGTATATAATCGCCGACTCGAGCTACAGGAATGTGCTGGTCATCGGCTGCTACGCCATGAGCAAGTATATCGACTGGAAGGACAAAAAAACTTCGACGTTGTTCGCCGACGGAGCCGGAGCGATGATTCTGAGAGCGGTAGACGACGAATCGCATTTTTTGGCGTCTAAACTCGTCGCCGATGGCAGCTATCACGATTATATGGGCATTTTTGCCGGCGGCACAAAAGAACCCATTACACAGACGGTTTTGGATGGAAATAATTATAACCGGCTTCGCTTTGTCAAAAAATATCCGCCAGAGGTCAATATCGATGGTTGGCCAAAGATCGTCGATGAAGTTTTAGCAAAGTCGGATATGAAACGAGGCGACGTCGACCTTTATTTGTGGACACAGGTAAATATTTCAACTATAAAACTGGTCATGGCCGAGATGGGGATTCCGTATGAAAAAACGCACACGATCATGGACAAATGGGGCTACACCGGTTCGGCGTGCATCCCGATGGTCTTTCACGACGCACTTGAGGCCGGCAAGATTAAACGCGGTGACGCAATTGTTCTCTGCGCCTCCGGGGGCGGTTTGAATATGGCGTGTCTGGCAATGAGGTATTAGGCTCAACCCGGATTCAGCATTCGGAATTTGATGTGAAATACAATTAGCTTTACTCGGCTATCTCTGTGTCCGCCTCAGCGAACTCTGCGTTGAAGATAGGTTGAACAAGTAGACAAGACAGTGTAACGCAGAGGCCGGAGAGCAAGACGCGGAGTTCGCTGAGTTAGGATTTTAGCGACAACGTAACTCTCATGCGTAATTTGGATTCAAACGCCCTATTTTTGCAATGCAATTTCCTAATATCTATAGTCTTTTTCGGGCACAAGCAGCAAAATACCGTGACAAACCGGTATTTTACACGCGGAGCGGAACGGGCTGGGAATCGCAAACCTGGAGGCAATTCGAAGATCAGGTGCATGATCTCGCATGTGCTTTAGCGGCAAACGGCTTAACCCGAGGATCGAGCGTTGCCATACTTGCCGGTAATATCCCCGAATGGTCGGTCTGCGATATTGCGACGATCGCAGCGGGCGGCGTTGGCGTCGGAATCTATCCGACGAGTTCGGCCGAGCAGTGTGAATATGTGATCAATCATTCGGATGCGGAATTTGTGTTTGTAGATTCGCGGGCGCAGTTGGAGAAAGTTTTAGCTGGCGAGTGTCCGAAAGTGAAAGAAATTGTGATGCTGGAACGGCGGGAGGACGCACTCCCCGGGGCCAGCGTTTCCGCCCTCGATGGCCTGCTTGAATTCGGCCGCCGAAATCGTGCGGAGTTTTTGCCACGGGTCGAGGAGATCGGATTCAATGCCGAACCCGACGATATCGCGATAATGGTCTACACCAGCGGCACGACCGGGCAGCCGAAAGGGGCGATGCTCTCGCACCGATACATTCTTAACAGTATCGAGTCGCTGCGGCGTTCCGTACCGACCCAAGAATCGGATATCGCGATCTCGTATTTACCGGGCTGCCATGTCGCGGAGAGGATTTCCGGCATTTACAATCGATTGTATAACGGTGTCCCTGCCTATTTTATTAATGACCTGAGTAAGTTGTACGAATACATGCTCGACATTAAACCAACGGTCTTTGCATCGCTGCCAAGATTTTTTGAGAAGATCCACGCAAAGATTATCGGCGAAAATGGCACTGATAAGATTACTTCGCAAATTGTGAGAGAGGCATTTGGCGGTAGTGTCCGCCTGTTGACATCCGGCGGAGCACCGCTGCCGCTTGAGATCGTGGATTTTTTTGCCAAATACGATCTGCCCATTCTACAGGCGTATGGCTTGACTGAGAATATTTGCGTCGCGTTTAACACCGTCGCGGAGCACAAATTCGGCACAGTCGGCAAAGCAATGCCGATGTGCGAGGTCATGATCGCGGATGATGGTGAGATACTCGTTAAAAGCGAGATGATGTTTTCAGGTTATTTTAAGGCACCGGAGAAGACAGCGGAGATGTTTGACGCCGCTGGTTGGCTCAAAACCGGCGATCTCGGGGAACTCGACCGCGACGGATTTTTGAAGATCACGGGTCGAAAAAAAGAGATCATCGTTCTTTCGTCAGGCAAGAATGTCGCTCCCGCTCTGGTTGAAAATTTCGTCAAGGAATCGCATCTCGTCAGCCACTGTTTTCTCTTCGGCGACGGGCGAAGCTATTGCGTGGCGCTCGTCACGGTGAACGAGGCGGAAGCAGCCGGCTATCTAAATTCAATTCATCTTGATCCGATCGGCCCAACCTGTCTCGCGCAAAACAAGCACGTTCACGCGGCGATAACACGTATCGTCGCAAACGCGAATTCCCGTATTTCTAGCTCTGAGCAGATCAAGAATTTTGTCATACTCGATGATGATTTTTCGCCGTTGCGTGATGAGATCACGCCAACCATGAAGCTCAAACGCAGCGTAGTCGCAAAAAATTACAGCGATGTTTTGGAGAAACTATATGAATAACTGTAGACAAAGGCTCGGTCTCATCAGCATTTTTATTTTTATATTTTCCGTAAGCGCAGCGGCGCAGGCCCAGCAGGAAAAAACAGTTGCTGTTTTTGGAGCCAAGATCAACTACATCGAGGCCGGCGACCCGTCAAAGCCAAAAGTCATACTTCTGCACGGCCTCGGCGGGAGCATCGGAAATTGGCAGACAAACACCGCCGCCATAGCTCAGAATTATCATGTCATCGCACTCGATCAAATCGGTTTCGGCAAGTCTGACAAGCCGATGCTTAAGTATCGCGTCGGCACATACGTCGATTTTCTGGACAAATTCCTGTCCGAGCTAAAAATCGAAAAGGCGTCGCTCGTCGGCAATTCGATGGGTGGCTGGGTCGCCGCTTTAATGGCGATCAAATATCCGAATCGGGTCGAGAAGATCGTACTCGCGGATGCGGCCGGTATCATTCCGTTAAGCTACAGCGAGGCGGATGTCTATCAGCTAAACAATTCGACACGCGATGAGATTCGGGCAAACATGAAAAAGATTTTCGCGAATCCGGCGCTTCAGAGTAACGAAGCGCTCGTCGATCAGTTTCTGACTCTGCGGGTTTCAGCGGGCGACGGCAACGCGATAAACAGTCTTATCGAATCGATAAAGCGAAAAGAAGACTTTCTCAACAACCGCCTGGCCGAGATCAATAAGCCGACCCTAATTATTTGGGGCAAGCAGGACGGACTGCTTCCGGTCGCCGATGCTTACACGTTTAAGAAAGGAATCGCCAATTCGGAACTTCTACTATTCGATAACTGCGGCCACGTTCCACAATTTGAAAAAGCGGCGGAATTTAATAAGGCGGTACTCGCATTCCTCGCTAAATAAGAATATGGACTTACAAATTGGAAACAGCTTTTCGACCTCGCGGCTTGTAACGGCCGAGCTCATACGAGACTTTGCCGAGCTTTCAGGCGATCACAATCCGTTGCACCTCGACGAGGTGTATGCCGCGACCACCCGATTCGGCCGCCGAATCGCACACGGCATGCTGAGCGGCGCGTTAATCTCAGGGGTACTCGGAATGGAGTTTAAAGAGCAAAAGATACTTTACCTTTCACAGACGATGAAATTTACGGCTCCGGTTTTCATCGGCGACACGATTACTACTACGGCGACCATCAGCAATATTCGAAAAGATAAAGGGATCGTCACCCTCGACACCCTGTGTTCCAAGTCGGGCGGAGAGGTCACACTCAGGGGCGAATCGGTGATAATGATCCTTCCGTAAAGCACTCGTATGATCGCTGAGACAGGAAAAACGCCGCTCTATTCGTGGTACGCCCTAGCGCTGCTGATGATGATCTACGTCCTGAATTTTCTTGACCGGACCATCATCTACATACTCTTTCCACTAATAAAAAAAGAGATGGCGTTTAGCGATACGCAGCTCGCTTTGCTCGGCACAACCTCGTTTGTAATTTTTTACACGATACTGGGCATCCCGTTTGGCCGCATCGCCGATCGCGGTTCCCGGACGCGGCTTATCGCGGCTGGTGTGGTGATCTGGAGTGTTTTCTCCGGATTGACCGCATTTGCGGGCGATTTCTGGGCGCTATTTGCATGCCGCGTAATGGTCGGGGTTGGCGAAGCTACGCTCGGCCCGGCGGCCATCTCGCTTCTCTCGGATTATTTCCCGCCGCTGCGCCGGGCCACCGTCACAAGCATCTATTCGATGGGAATCGCAATAGGGGCGGGGCTTGCGGCTCTTCTGGGCGGCAGCTTGAGTCAGTTTGGCTGGCGTACGGCCTTTATGATCATCGGCTTTCCTGGCGCGATCTTTGGAATTCTGGCCTTTTTTTTGCGAGAGCCGACGCGCTCGGTAAACATCGGCGCCTCCGATATAAATTACTCGCGTACTGACTGGAAGAGGCTGTTATCCAATAGGGCTTTTATTCTACTTTGCGTGGGCTATGCACTGCTCGGTCTCGCGACGAACAATCTCTCTATCTGGGGAGCCACCTTTTATTCGCGACTTCATAAATTTGATCTGCCGACCATCGGATTCTGGGGCGGCATCCTCACACTGGCTGCGGGTATTCCGGCGACGCTTCTCGGCGGGGCGGTGGCCGATTGGTTCAAACAGAAAGGCTATGGCCGCATGCTGTTCGGGGCGCTGCTCGCTCTTACGTCGGTACCTTTTTGGCTATTGCTGATCTTTTCAAATTACGTCTACCTGATTCTTCTGGCTAATTTCGTACTCCTCGCCGCGGCTCTCTCATGGCTTGGAGCCGCCGCTGCGGACGCAACTGAGATCGCCGGGATCAACCTTCGCGGGCTGGCGATCGCGATCTATTTCTTTACGGTAAACATCGCCGCCTATCTGATCGGCTCGAATCTGATCGGATTTCTCAATGACCGCTTTGGAGCGACTGAAGACCCCGCGATGATGCGGTATGCCCTGTTGGTTTGCCCGGCCGCCTGTTTGGCGAGTGCATTTTGCCTGTATATAGGAAGTAGAAAGCTACGTTCTGCTTAGGGTTATGGGTAGCCTTTAGGAAGTCTAAGCCTCGCTATCACGTCTGGAGCCAAAAGTCTCCACGGCCGCATAAGCCGGAAGGGAAAGGGGCAGGTCTGAATCAGAAAGGGAATAAGGTAAAACGAACAAAAAAGGAGATCGCATAAACCCGCACAACGTAGCACGTGTGTAGCCCTAAGCCTAAAGGCCATGATGACTTGACATCATCCCCACCTTCCTCCGTTTTATCAACGGCAGTCCGGGCAGAGTTCCCAACTTAATGATGGCAACTGCCCGTAAGGGTTGCGCTCGTTGCGGGACTTAACCCAAAATCAGTTCGAATATAAGCCGCCGCCACGCCATCGCCATAACCCGAATGCCAAAAGACGACACCCTGCGTAAATGACAATAAAAATCATGGAAGAATATCAAATAAATGCATAAGAATTGCAGAATCGCAGGCCTGACCCCAGATTTTCCGCTGGAAAATTCCTGTTTCGACATAGGCTGCATTTCTTCTTTCGCTGCCAGGCTGTCAGATGCTGGCTTGGGGCATCTTTGGGCAACTCGAGTAAATATACCGCATTCCATTTCCAGATACCACAAATCGAAATTAACCACAGCTCTTCACGACCCGCGATGAAGACGAAAAAAGCAGGTGCGCGGAAAAATCTGCTATGAAAAAACCATTGTTTCAGGCGGTCAAAGAGAGTATTGTAAATTACAAAGTGTAGAGAGTGTCTGAAGCAAAGGATGGCAACGTTGCGAAAAGGTCTTCGCCGCCCGTTTTGTGTTGTGCAGTTACGGAGATTGAACCTATGAAGAGTCGCTTTTCATCTATTTTATCGTGCGGTTTTATCATATTAGCCGTGATCGGCTGCAGCGAATTGCGAAAGAAGAACGCTGTCCGCGAAAGTACGCGTGATTTTGAGATCACGGCAGATCAACTGGCCAAGGAATTCAAGGAA
>JANPCJ010000235.1:0-14813 GCA_031430895.1 Chloracidobacterium sp.
CGTCGCGTCAGCGACGGTTGAATAAAACGGCGGCCAGTATTCATTTGTCGCTGACGCGACAACAATCGAGCGTGGTACGCGTCCCGTGGGTTCAAACCCACGGCTAAATTCATGCCACCGCTAACGCGGTGAAAACAGCGGGGGTAAACCCGCCTTCCCGACTGTCCTTTGGTTTCTCGGGCCTTGACCTGTGAATTTCCGCAAATAATAATTTCTCCAAACATCTTCTAGATTCGCTCCGTCGCTAGTCGATTTATCAACCTTGCAAATTCCACAGCCTTTTTACCATCACCGTGGATGCAGACGGTTTCGGCGACGATCGGTATCATTATCGCGTCGACCGATCTGACGCGACCGTACTTTATCATGTCGAGCACCTGTGTTACTGCCTTGTCTGTATCGCGGATAAGCGCGTCGGGTCGAGATCGCGGTGTCAGCGTACCGTCGGTCTGATAAGTGCGGTCGGCAAAGACCTCGGAGGCAGTGCGAAGGCCGAGTTTTGCGGCTTCCGTTATGGACACGCTGCCGGACAATCCGAATAAAATCAGGTCGTTATCAAAGTCCTGCACGGCATTGGCAATCGCCGCCGCAAGCTCAGGCTCGATGGCGGATTGATTGTATAAGGCTCCGTGCGGCTTGACGTGGTTTAGTCGGCCGCCGGCCGATCTCGTGATCTCATTAAGCACGGATAGCTGGTCAGTAACCATCTGATGTACTACCTTCGGGGTCATCTCCATCGCCGTCCGGCCGAAGTTCTCTCGATCCGGATAGCCCGGATGAGCTCCGATGAAAACGCCTTCCTCTATCGCGAGATCGACGGTCTTCTGCATCGTATCCGCATCGCCGGCATGATAGCCGCAGGCGATATTGGCGGACGAAATAAACTTCATCAGCTCGGCGTCGTTAGCGCAGCCTTCGCCCAGATCGCAATTGATGTCGATGGTTAACTCGCCCACGATTGTGCCTGAAACTTACACCCGATGCGGAAAAAACTCAACTCGCGTTCGAATTCGAGGGCTAGTTCTTCGGCCTCCGACGCCTCGATGAGATGAAACGCAACCTTGTCGCCCGCACCAAGCTGAGCGAGCAACGGCAGATCGTGTGAAATGACATGAGCGACACGCGGATAGCCGCCGGTCGTTTGATGGTCGGCCATGAGCACGATCATCTGGCCGTCGGGCAGCAATTGAATTGTGCCGAAACCGACGGCGGACGAGATCATCTCGATCGGTTTCGAGAGCGAGATGGGCTCGCCCGAAAGGCGAAAACCCATGCGGTTGGAGTTGTTCAGGATTGAAAAATCGTGATTAACTAGCGACGCCCGACCACGTTTATCAAGACTTTGAACCTCTGGCCCGGCGATAATTCTGACAGTCGGAAACCGGCTATAAGGCGGCAGGATCGAGGTCGATATTCGTCGTGAGTCCACAGATTTGTTTTTCCCGGTCTTTTTTCTAAAGCCAAGGCGGTCGCCCGCGTCGAGTTTTCGTCCGTCGATTCCACCGATCTGTGCCGCAAGATTCGTCCCGGAACTTCCGAGCCAATTCTCGAGCCGAAAGCCGCCCGCGACGGCAAGATAGGCCCGATTTCCCGACGCCTTCCCGCCAAAACGAAGGGTACTACCTTTTTTTGCAGCCATCGGACGCCAATTTTCGATGGCATCGCTGTCGAGTTTCGGTGAAAAGTCACCTCCTCCAACCGCAAAGGTCGCTTTGGCCTCGAACAGAAGTTCCGCCGCCGGAAAGTGCATCTCTAAGAGAGCCTCGTTATCGTCGTTGCCGAGCAAAATATTGATCAGTCGCGCGGCCGCCCGATCCATCGCCCCGCCCGGATTGACGCCAAACCGGCGATAGCCGTTGCGTCCGAGGTCCTGGACGGTTGTCAAAATGCCCGGTTTTTGAAGAAGCAAACTCATAATTGAATCTCGGCTTATTCGCATTGTGACAGCAATTGCATTAGCCCGTGCGTAAGCAGGGCGATACTTTCAAGTTGCGCATTTCGCCCTTGCTCACGCGCAGGCTTGTGCATCCGCGAGAAGAAGCTGATGGTCGGCCTTGACGAACCTCACTAAATCACCAGCTCGCAGCAAGCTCGGAGTTTTCTGACCAGGCGTAAACATTTCGAGCGCGGTGCGACCAATTATCTGCCAACCGCCGGGTGACGCAAGCGAGTAGATTCCGGTTTGTTTTCCCGCAATTCCTACGCTGCCTTTCGGAACGAGAAGGCGGGGCGATTCTTTTCTCAAGACGACTATTCGCTCGTCCACCTCGCCCATGTACGAAAATCCAGGCAGGAATCCGATCATAAAGACGCGATAAATGCGACACATGAATATCTCTACAACCTCATCCGGCGACAAACGGCTCATTTTGGCGACAAACGTCAAGTCGAGGGCGGATGCGTCGTCAAAATGCATCGGAATTTCAATCGTTCGGGATGTTTCCTCCGTATCGTCGGCTAATTCAGAAACTGCTTTGGAAGCGATGTCTTTGACTGCCTCAAACGCGGTGGGGAAGTCGGGAAAGTTTCGACGAACGGCTATCAGATCGTAAAAAACGGTGGTCGATGCGTACGCCGGAACGGATTCGATGAATCCCGGAAACCGCGCTTGTTCAAAAATATTTGCGAGCGCGATTGCTTTTTTGTTTAAGGCTGTCGAAATGACGTTCCCGAATTCGACCGTCAATGCCGAATCGCCGAGGGGAAAAATCCTGACTTTGCCGAGGCTCATTCTGCTATCTTGTTCGCTGTTTCGGGTCGAGATACTGTCGCAAACCGTCGCCGATAAAGTTAAAGGCCAGGACGGTCAATGCGATGGCCACGCCGGGAAAAAACAGGACGTGCGGCGAGCTGCTGAAGTATTGACGGGCCTCTTCGATCATTGTGCCCCAACTCGGGGCCGGCGGCGGAATTCCCAGGCCGAGAAAAGAAAGCGAGGCTTCGGATAAAACCGCTCCTGCCATGCCGAGCGATGCCTGGACGATCAGCGGCTGGATCGCATTTGGCAAAATATGAGTAAATAGTATTCGCATATTGCTCGCTCCAAGCGCCCGGGCGGCCTGTACATAATCGTATTCGCGCACCTTCAACACTTGTCCGCGCATCACACGCGCGTAGCCGACCCAGCCTATAACGCAAAGGGCCGCGATCAGTTTGCCTTGACCGGCGCCAAGAAAAGCGACGAGCGCAATCGCGAGCAGAAGACCGGGAAACGCGAGGAACACATTAAAGACGTAGCCGGACAAAAACTTATCGACTAACCCGCCGTAAAACCCGGCTATCGCCCCGATGATTGTGCCAAAAACCGACGAAACCACAACCACGGTGATACCGACCTCTAAAGAAATACGCGCTCCATAGACAACGCGTGAAAAAACATCCCGGCCGAGGCCGTCGGTGCCAAACCAATGCTCGGCCGATGGCCCAATGTATCTCAAAGCCAGATTTTGCGTGGTCACATCGTGTGTCGCGATCACCGGCGCAAAGATCGCGGCCAAAATAAATAGGGCTGCGATGCTAAGTCCGATGTAGGTCAAGCGTGTCATAAATCTCGTTTTGAGTCCCGCCTTTAGGCGGCCTCGTTCGCAACTAAGAGGGCCGTCTAAAGGCGGGACTCAAAACTTTACGAAAGGCGTATCCGAGGGTCGAGCTTTCGGTACACAAAATCGGTCAGAGAATTCGTTAGAATAAATGTAACGCTGATGACAAGAACGCATCCCTGAACGAGCCTGTAATCGCGTTTTCCAATGCCGTCTTCCAGCAGCAACAGCCCGAGGCCCTGCCAATTGAAGATCTTTTCCGTGATGATTGCCCCGGCCAGCAAGACGCCCAGTTGCAAACCGAGGATCGTAACGACTGGAATAAGGCCGTTTTTCAGAACGTGTTTGTATAAAACTTTTCGCTCGCTGACGCCTTTTGCACGGGCCGTTCGGACGTAATCTTCGCCGAGTTCCTCGATCACGCTCGAACGCACCATTCGCGTTAGAATCGCCGATAACGCCGCACCTAATGTGACGGCTGGCAGAATGATGTCTTCGGGATAGAGACTTCCGGTTGGGGAAAACCAGCCTAGCCTGACGGCGAAAATGTAAACCAAAAACGGGCCGATGACGAAGGTCGGCAGCGATATTCCAAGCAGAGCGAAGAACGATGCAAGATTGTCCACGAACGAATTTTTCCGTGAACCCGCCAAAACACCCAGCGGCAAAGCGATGCCGATAGCGACGAGCATCGCGGCAATAGCGAGTTTTATTGTTGAGGGATATCGTTCAAAGATCATGTCCCAAATCGGACGATTCGTTTGAAACGATGTTCCGAGATCGCCTCGGAGCAGCCCTGTCCAGTATTCGGCGTAGCGATTCTCCGCCCCGTTCCAGACGAAGCCACTTTCGACGTCGTACGAAAAGAAAAATGCCGGCCGGTCGAGGCCGTGTTTGGCTTTAAAATTTTCGATCTGCTCCGGCGTCGCCGTCTCGCCCAAAATGACAGTCGCCGGGTCGCCCGGGACGACCTCGATCAGCAGCGTCACGAGCGACACGACCGTCCAGATAACCAGCAGCATCAGAGCAAACTGACGCACGAAATTCAGCAATCGGTATTTCATTAGAACCGTCGGCGGGCAAAGGAATTTTATAACTTAACCTGAGCAATGACAAATTCCGACTGGAGCAGCGAGCATCCTGCTCGCTCCGCGACGAATCGCCTTGGATTCGTTCGCGGTTTCAGAGAGTTGGCTCATGCGCGTTAGCCGAACACCGTTTCCGCGTGGTAAGCAAGATACTCGCCGCTCCAGTGTCAACGGGCGGGCGGGCGGGCGGCGGTCCCAGTGTGCAGAGCCGCAACACCACCGGTAAGGTTCTGAAACTTGACGTCGTCGAAACCCGTCTGCGTCATTAACGCCGCGAGATTGTTTTGATTCGGAAATTTCGAAACCGAATCGGGCAGATATTCATATGCGCCTCTCGAACCGCTGACGGCGCCGCCGATTCGCGGTAGGATATGGGAAAAGTAGAAATTGAATAGGCGGCCAAATCCGGGGATGATCGGGGTCGAAAATTCGAGGACGGCCAGCCGCCCGCCGGGTTTGAGAATACGGTGGAGCTCCTTTAGACCGCCGGATACATTCGCAAGATTGCGGAGGCCGAAAGCGATTGTTACGGCGTCGAACCGTCCGTCATCAAAGGGCAAACCCATCGCGTCGCCTTCGATAAGCGGAATGCGATGGCCGCTGACATCGATCTTGTCATCGGCAACCGCCAGCATCGGCCGACAAAAATCGGTGGCGATGATTCGCGCCATTGCGTTTTTGGCGATCTCTAGTGAAAGATCGCCGGTGCCGCAGGCGACATCTAAAACGGTCGCGTCGGCGCGGTCGAGAATGTCTCGCAATTCGGCTGCAACGATCCGCCGCCAGCGTTTGTCTATATTCAAAGACAGAACGTGGTTGAGCAGATCGTAACGCCCCGCGATGCCCGCAAACATATCGCGAACAGCCTTGGCATGCGCGGCCTCTTTTGCGTTTGATTCGTTTTGCAAGCTTTACTTGGTTGGCGGCGCACTCATGAGCACTGAGACCATCGGAAATTTGCGCAACTTTTCAGCGTAAGTATTGACATCCGCTAGAGTTACGGTCTCAGCGGAGCGGAGATCGGCATCAGCGCCGACCAGCTTGTACGTGTCGGCGTCCAGCCAAAGAGCCGCGGTATCTTTCTTACTCAATACGGCCAGCAACCAGCTCCTTGCTGCCTGAAATTCCGCGTCCGTAACCGGGTCAGAAAGTGACTTACCAACGAGATCGCTGCCTCCGACAGAAAATCCGACCGATATTATTCCTGGCAAAGCATGGGCCTCATTTCGAACGAACAGGTCATTGGAATTGACCGTCGACCCCTTGGCCTTTAAACGGTTTTCCAGAATCGACGTGAATACCATTGACGCGGCAAAATCCTTATCATTCCGGGCCACTCCGCGGACGGCGAATCGAAGCGCGACGATTTCCGGAATCGGCGGAACAATATAAAGAATCGTGGTTGGAGCGTCGTCGGGCTGGCGAAATGTCGTCGGCACCTTTTTGTCGGATTTCAGCCAGCCGCCAAAATAACGGCGGATGGCCCTGAATCCGAGGGCCTTGTCGAAATTGCCGGTTACCGCGACGGTAGCGTTATCGGCGGTTAGGAAACGCTGTTTCGCGTCAATTAGATCAGCGAAATCTATCTTTTGAAGCGAACCCGGGGTTCCATATCTTGGCCGGCCGTAAGGAAAGGTTCCGAACAGCCGTTTCGCAACGGCCTGATCGGCGACGTACGCGGGATCGGCTTCAAGACCGGCCAATTTTGTCGCGAGAGCATTACGCAGCTTGACGGTCGTTTCTTTGTCAATGGGCATGTTCGAAACGGCGGACGCAAGCGTTTCGAGCATTGTCAAAAACTGATCCGGTTTTGACGACGCGTTGATCTGGATGTAGTCGTAATTCGTCACGATTTCAAGGCTGCCACCGAGGTCCTCGGTAAAGAATTCACGCGCCGTTTCGTTCGGGAAAATATTGTCGGCAAGAAGCTGCATTACGCCTTCTTTGCCCTGCGGATCAAAGGCCGAACCGGCGTGGACGCGTATTTTGACCGCAACATCATTGGCTTTGGCGTCGCTCCACATCAAAACCCTAAGGCCGTTGAGCAGTTTCTCCTGTTTCGGGGCTGGAAGCGTCTGCGAGAAAATCGCTGGAGCGACGAGCGCCACCAAAACGGCAACGGCCAGCGCTATCAGGACAATTTTTTGGAATAAATTCTTATTTTTCATCGTATAGATAAAATAGGTGGCAAATACTGTTTGATTAGTTGCCGGATTGCTTGGTTATGTTGTCGCTTGACAAAAAACAGCGTTAGTTTCACAAATGAAAATATTAGATCGGGATGGGCATCGCGTCAAACATAACAGGCATCTATCAAAATTGAAGGGTTCGCTGGCGGGCGATTCGCTCCGAGATTTATTGAAAGTCGCTTAACTTCCTGATAATTCGCGGTATAATTATTTTGTCATTATGTCGCTCGATGGCGCGGTGTATAGACTGAGAGGCTGAAGATGGGAAAAATAGTAAAATTTTGCACGTCGTGTGATGAGGGATTTGCGGAGAAATTTGCGTTCTGTCCAAATTGCGCAAGCAGTCTGCAATCTTTCGAGATGAATCCGGTTAAAGCCGAGGCTCCGCCGGTGGTCGAAACTACATCGGCCTGGGCCGCAGCTGATATTGTCGAACCCGTCCCGGTGAAAGTCGAGGAAGTGGAGGCAAAGGCCGCGCCGGAAGTCGTCGAGACTGTTGACGCTATTGCCGAGCCGGTTGTCGAAGCGCCTATGGCGGCAACGCCGGACGCTAAAGCGCCAGCGGCGCCAGCTTTTGTCTATTCGACCCCAATCGACGTCGATCGCATGCCTGTCTCGCTCGAGGCGGAGCATAACGCGTATATTTCCGAGGGCGAATTTTACGTCACCGTCATTGAGGAAAAGAATGTTGGTCAGCGAAATGCCCTGTTGCTCGGCACGCTTGGCCTGATGGTTATTGCTTTACTCGCCGGCACCGTTGTCAGTTTGTTCATTAAAGATCTCAACGTCGGTTCGATCAACGATGACATTTTTAACGCTGTGATTGTTGATATCGAGCCGATGACTCTCGAACAAGAGCAGTTGCAGAAAAAGGACAAAGGCGGCGGTGGCGGTGGCGGTGGCCGTGACGAGGAAGAAGAGACGACACAGGGCGATCTCGCCGATCAGGCAAAAACGCCGACGCGTCCACCCGACGCGAAGGTTTTTAGGAGCGATAATTTTGAGCTGAAAACGCCGGTTCCTCAAACGGAAGGCGATCGGAAATTTGAAAAGAAATTTGACCGCTGGGGTGACCCGAATGGCAGGTTTGCTAGTTTCTCAAACGGCACAGGTACGGGCGGTGGTCAGGGAAGTGGAACCGGCACAGGCCAGGGCAGCGGCCGCGGTACCGGCGCCGGCTCGGGTGACGGATCGGGCAGCGGCAGCGGTCTCGGAGGCGGTAACGGCAACGGTACGGGAACAGGCGGCAGCGATGGCGGCCCACCTCCACCTCCAGCCAAACCGGTTGGTGTGACTACGGGATTGAAGATAATCTCAAAACCGCGTCCCGGTTATACGGACGCGGCCCGTCAGAATAATATTCAAGGCACGGTCATTCTACGTGTTACATTTTTGGCGTCGGGACAGGTTGGCAGTATTTCCGCCGTCAAGGGATTGCCAAACGGTTTAACCGAACAAGCAATCGCGGCTGCCAGGCGTATCAGTTTTGAGCCGGCAAAACGCGATGGGCAGGGTCAAGCCGTGACCAAGCAGATCGAGTATTCGTTCTCGATTTATTAATTCTGAACGCAAATGTTGGCAAAAGGCTGTCCAGGAATCTCGGACAGCCTTTTTACTTTTATATCTAAATGAATACCACCGATTGTGACGAAGGTATCTCAAAACGCTTGCGGCACCGCATATTTTTGCACATCAGCATATCATCCACGCGTACCATATAATCCCGCGATTTCTGAAACTGTGAGCGATCCTGTTGGCTCATATTTCGCGGCTCCTGGCGTTTTTTTCGCCGTGTCACCCATCGAACGTCGTAATCGGCCCGTTCGCGGCAATTCGGGCACGCGAAATTTGCGGTTTTTGTTTCTTGTTTTTCGTCGAAGATATCGCGTTCTTGCATAAGCTTTATTGTAGCGGATTGTAGGCCATGGAAACAACGGAGGCTGTCAGAACCGGGAGCAGTAGCGACTGGGTCCTTTGGTCGCCATAGGTGAACAGATGGGGCCAACAGGAATCCAGTCGCTACCGCTTCCGGTTCTGACCCGGTGCTTACATACACAGGTGCTTATAGGAGCTTTAAGTACTCGAAGCTAAAAATACCCGTGTCATGTCCGTCCGAAAAATGAAAATTCAGAGCATAGCGGCCGACTATCGAGATGTGGTTAAAGGTCAGGTCGCCGGAAACGCTTTCGGCTCGCAGAATTTTTTCGCCGGTCCATTCGTTTACACATGTCGCACATGGACAGGATCGCCGAAGCCCGGCAGCCGTATATTTCGTTTCAGTTTCATCGGACCATTTAATTGAAACTTCGCGATCCGATTCTTCGATGATTTGAGTGGGTTCGAGCATTGTCGGTGTCAGAGGTCTGCAAGCAAAAGTGCTATTTTGTCCGGGTCGATAGCGTAGTGCGTAGCGTGATAGATGGCTTTTCCGTCTTTCAGCACGAAGACTTGCGGCGATTGATGGCGATGGCCAATGCGTTCGGCGACAAAGGCCGATAAAGGCCGATTTTGTTGAATCGTCAAAACATGAATATCGCCATCAATCCGTCCAAGCTGATACAAGATATCGGCGCTAATGCCGCAAGTGTTGCTGTGTTTTATCAGGGCAACCGGACGCTGGTTGGACCTCTCGAACAATGCGTCAAGCTTTTCCGCCGAGTCGAGAGGGATAAGATTTGGGTATAGGTTCATTTGGATCATCGGGTGCACAAGCCCACGCGTAAGCAATGGCGAAACATGCAACTTGAACGTATCGCCCTTGCTTACGCTGGGCTTTTGCAATAAGCCGTCCTGGTTTCTGAGTTTTCAAAATGAAGTCTCAACCTCCACCGTACGCGCTTATGGGCGGCGGTTCGAAACGTCGGTCCTCGAGACGCGGAAACACCTTTCGGTACGCCACCACATTTGCCGCGATGATTATCGGTATCGCAAGATATACACCGACGCAGAGGGCTAAATAGCCGCCTAAGATAAGTACGAAATTGACGAGGATGAGGCCGACAACGCCGCCCATATTCTTCAGCACGGCCCGGGCGCTGGTTGACATTGCTTCGAAAGCGCCGAGATTGCGGTCGACGATCAGCGGAAATGAAAATATCAGCAGCGTGTGAATGCAAACCATAATTACGATCAACACAAAATCAATCGCGAAGGCACCGGCGAGAAGGCCCATCAGTTCGCCTTCGCTCAATTTGCTGCCCATTGCCGCAGCCAATAGAAACGGGACATAAACCAGGGCGTAGACGCTCAGCAGCGGCACGATGATAAACAGCATTACGACCAGACCGGCCCCGAACCACTGCATTCCTTTCCAAAGATCGTCGAACTTCACCGGATGGCCGTCGATCTTTCGCAGATAGCAGTAGAACGTGCCGCATGTCATCGCTCCCGACGCAATTAACAGCGATACACTCCCGATCACGCCGCCGACGAGCCAGATCGCGAGCAACAGCCAGAAGTCACTCTTTATTGACTCGAATCCCTCTTTTGCGCATTCGATGGGTTTGATGACGCTGGTATTGAATTGTAGATTCTGCATTTTGTTATGCTTCGTCGTAAATTTTTGTTAGATAATCGGCGACCATCCTATCGCTGGAAAATTTTGGTGTCAGGGTCGCGATGGAGTTTCTCATCCGGCGAATCCATTCGGTAGGCAAACCGCTTTCGTCAACCGAATAATACGCCGGGATGATCTGCGTTTCCAGCGTCGTGTAGAGAGCCTCGGCGTCGGCGGCGTCCATCTGGTCGTCCGGCAAATGGGCATCGAGATCGCCGATAGCGAAGCCGTTTTCGCCATTATGGCCTTCGATCCACCAGCCGTCGAGGATAGAGAAATTGAGCGCTCCGTTCATGGCCGCTTTCATGCCGCTGGTGCCGCTCGCCTCCATTGGGCGACGCGGAACATTCATCCAGACGTCGACGCCCTGGACGAGATAGCGGGCAACTTCCTGATCATAATCTTCGACAAAAACGGCGCGTTTTTGCCAGTTCGATTCGTGATTGATGCTCATCAGGTCGCGCAAGATCGTCTTCGCGGTTCGGTCTTGCGGGTGGGCCTTTCCCGCGAAGACGAATTGGACGGGTCGATCACCATTGTCAACCATTTTCAAAAGTCTCGGCAGGTCGGAAAACAGCAGGTTCCAACGCTTATAGGCCGCGACGCGGCGGGCAAAACCGATGGTCAAGATATCAGGCGAGAAGAGGTTTCGTGTATCTTTCCGCTCGTTGATCGTGTCTTTCGAACCCGTTTCTTTCGAACGTGTGCGCTCGCGGATAAAGGCGATGGAGAGGCTTTTGAGCCGCAGGTGCGCGTCCCAAATCTCGGTATCCGACAGTGAATTAACGGCGGAAGCCCACGCCTCTTCGTCGCGGACAATCTCGTGCCAATTCGCTCCGATACGGCTCTCGTATAGATTTTGAAAAACCGGAGCGACCCAGGTCGGGGCATGAACGCCGTTCGTCACCGAGGTGATCGGCACCGAGGCGGAATCGCTGAGATCGGGAAACATTTTCAGCCACAGACCGCGTGAAACCTCGCCGTGTTTTGCGCTCACGCCATTTGCCGAACGGCACATACGGATCGCAAGCGGCGTCATCCCGAAAAACTCAGCGTCGTCAGCCAGAACGACCCGCCCGAGTGCGAGAAATTCGTCGTTTGTAAGTTTTAGAGACGCGATATATTCGCTGCTAAAACACTCTCCCAGTTTCTTTGGCTCGAACATGTCGTTACCCGCGGCGACCGGTGTGTGCGTGGTAAAAACACACTGCTTCCGGACGGCATCTGCCGCATCGGCAAAGTTGTCATCGGGGTGCGATTCGAGATGTTCTTTGGCAAGTTCAAGGGTCAAAAACGCCGAATGGCCTTCATTGAGGTGAAACACCGATGGTGAAACGCCGAGTTTTCTCAAAAGCCGTACGCCGCCCATACCGAGCACCTTTTCCTGTACGATACGCGTTTCGGGGTCACCGCCGTAGAGATGACCGGTTATCAGCCGGTCAACATCGCTGTTTTCCGGCACATTTGTATCGAGCAGGTAAAATGAAATACGGCCTACGGACGCATGCCAGGCTTGGGCCACGACCTCGCGGCCGCGAATGTGGACGGAAACCGTCATGCGATTGCCGTTCTCGTCAAAAACAGGCGTCAACGCGAGATCGGAGGCGAAAACGTCGTTATATCTTTCTTCCTGCCAACCCTCATGGCTGATGTCCTGACGAAAATAACCGAAGCGATAGAGCAAACCCATCGCGATCAGTGGCAGATTGAGATCGCTCGCCGATTTCAGGTGGTCGCCGGCGAGTATGCCGAGACCGCCCGAATAATTAGGCAGGGAATTATGTACGCCATATTCGGCGCAAAAATATGCGACGGGATTGTCGAAAGTCGGTTTTTCGTGCTCGTTTGTCGAAATTCGAGGTGCGTTAACATACTCGGCAAACTTTTTGCTGAAACGGTTTAGGCGTTCAACATAGACGGTATCCGTCGACTTTTGCCAGAGGCGAATCTCATGAACCCGATTCAACAGGGCCCGCGGATTCTGCTCGCACTCATCCCAGAGGACTGGGTCAAGATCACGAAAAACGGCCGTTCCCTCGGGCTGCCATGACCAGTAGAAATTGGCCGAAATGGCTTCGAGAGGTTTGAGGTTTTCGGGTAATTCGCGCGTCAGTTCGAAATCGGTTCTAAATGCGATATCCGCCTGCTGGTTTACTGCTTGTTGAGTTGAGATATCGGTCAAAGCCTCTGTCATAAATGCGTTGAATACCATGCGAAATGTATCCAACGAATATAAACGATAGACGAGACGGTGTACAAGCCCGCGCGTCAGCCAGGGCGATTCGCGGAACGTGAATGGATCGCCCTTGCTGACGCGCGGGCGTGTGCACCGGGCTCATTCACATTCGCAATCTTGTTCGCTATAATCGGTAATTTCGTGGACCTCAATATCCAAATGAAACTAGATATCATTCCCGTAAAATGGACCGACGCAGGCGTGGCGATGCTCGACCAACGCCTGTTGCCGACTGAGGAAAAATGGCTGATTCTCAAGACCTACGACGAAGTAGCGCTTGGCATAAAGGACATGGTCGTTCGCGGAGCACCGGCTATCGGCGTTTCGGCGGCTTATGGAATGGCGCTGGGGGCGAAGAATTTTGTGGGAACGGCGGTCGCCGATCTTGAGGACGAGCTTGAGTTTATCAGCGGCGTACTCGGCAAGACGCGTCCCACTGCGGTCAACCTGTTCTGGGCGATCGACCGCATGAATCGCACCTTTCAGAAAGCCAAATCGGAACAGAAATCGGTCAGCGAGATCAAACAGATTCTGGTAGATGACGCAAAGGCGATCCACGAGGAAGATATTGAGTCGCAACGCTTGATTGCCCAATTCGGCGGAGAGTTGATCGACGACAATTCCACAGTTCTAACGCATTGCAACGCCGGAGCCCTCGCTACCGGCGGAGTTTGGGGCACGGCTCTCGGGGTAATTCGCGGCGCCGTGAATCAGGGCAAAACTATTTCCGTCATCGCCGACGAAACCCGCCCATACTTGCAAGGCTCCCGCCTGACTGCGTGGGAATTGATGCAGGATGACATCCCGGTGACGCTTATTACCGACAACATGAGCGGCCACATCATGAAAAAAGGCGGCGTTCATGCGGTAGTCGTCGGCTCTGACCGAATCGCTGCGAATGGCGATGTCGCCAACAAGATCGGCACCTATATGGTCGCTGTCCTGGCTCGCCGGCACGGTATTCCCTTCTATGTTGCCGCGCCTTTATCCACCGTCGATCTAAATTGCCCGACTGGCGACGAGATACCAATTGAGGAACGCGATATCCGCGAGGTTACACACGTCAAAGATATACAACTCGCACCCGATGATACTTTGGTCAGCAATTACGCTTTCGACGTTACGCCAAACGATCTTGTGACCGCGATCATCACGGAAAAAGGCGTTGCGAGGGCACCTTATACTGATAGCCTGAAAGCTCAGTTTGAGGAATAAGAAAGTGAGTTTTAACAGGCAAAGTGTGGTAAAATAGAGGTGATGAAAAGCTACGTCGCACAGTTTCAATTGATCCTAAACATGCAGCAGTTTGCTGAGCGGGCCTTTGTAAACAAATTAAAGAAAAAGCGACCTGAAATCACTCAGAACGAGGTCAGAGAAGAGGTCGATAAATGGTACACGGATCGTCCTGGTGCTCCGTTGGGAGACGGAGTTGGCCGCATTGGCGATCCATCACGGTTTAGATAACTCACCTAACTGATCATCGACCATTTAGAATCACATTATCCAACGATCATTCGGAACCTTCAGGGGTTGGGGGCCAAGTTTGCAATTATTGGCGGAGTTGCAGTCTCGATCCGCACAATCGAACGATTCACGAAGGACCTGGATATTGCTCTCGCGGTCCAGTCCGATAGCGAAGCCGAGGCCGTCGTGCTCTCGCTTTCGCGATCGGGTTATTTTGTTGAGACCGTCATTGAGCAAGACGAGACGAACCGGCTCGCGACTGTTAGGCTCAGCTTTCCCGGACCACCCAAAATTCTCGTTGACTTATTATTTGCTTCTTCGGGCATAGAGCCCGAAATCGTGGTCGCAGCCGAAGAGGCGGAAATATTTCCTGGCATGTACGGGCTTGTTGCTACAATACCTTCGCTGATCGCACTGAAGGTTCTTTCGGCGAATGAAAAAAATCGTTTGCAGGACATTCTTGACCTTCAAAATCTCATCAACGAATCGACTCAAGACGATATCGCAACCGCAAGGGAGTTGTTGAGTCTCATTACAGAGAGAGGCTTTAATCGAAAAAAAGACCTGTTGCAGGACCTCGACGGCTATATTGAGCGGTTTCAGAACTAAACGAACGAGGGCATCGCGAAGTCACCCACGTCAAAGATATCCAACTCGCTCCCGATGATACTTTGGTCAGCAATTACGTTTTCGACGTTACGCCAAACGATCTTGTGACCGCGATCATCACGGAAAAAGGCG
>JANPCJ010000236.1:0-1629 GCA_031430895.1 Chloracidobacterium sp.
GGGTGGCTGGCAGGACCGGTGGCTTTGGTCGTGGCGACGCTGATTGTGACTCTCGTCCTGTGGTCCCGCGAGTTCCGCTCGATCTCTCGGGTGATCCTCGCGGACGAGGAAAAGGTTTAGGCACGATGGTCTGGCGGAGAAGAGCTAAGTGAAGAATTATTTGATCGGAGCGTTGATTTGCCTCTTAGCTGCCTTGGCCTTCGGAATCGAGCCAGTGCAGCGTTTGGTAAACGAGGTAACAAGCCAAGGCACCTTGAGGGGTGTCGAAACGTGCATAGAATACTCGAAGAGTGACCTTCTTTCGCAGGATGCCGTCAGGGCCTCATGCGTCCAATCTTTTCAGAAACGACTATACGGCCCAGACTTTGCAACGGGCCTAGCTGGACCACGAATGGAGCAAGAGAAGTTGGGCTGGGGAGGCACCCTTGAGAACAAGACACCCGACCATGTGACGACTTGGATACGGATCGCAGTCACGATCTTCGACGCGGACGGCGCCAAACAAGAGGTCTTCGCCGAAACACCGATTTGGATAGACCCTTTGGACGAAGCAGAGTTCTGGGTAGAACTTCCGGACCTTGAGCGCGAACAACTCGATAACATCGCGTTTTGTGATATTGACGACGAAACTCCAAAAGCATGCTTCGGATGGGGTGTCACCGAAGTGATGGGGCTTGCCATCTAGGCCAAGGGGCGAAAACCAACTCTAAAGACCCAATGAGGTTTTCGTGGTGGATACTGATCATAGGGCTCCGATAAAAGTGGCCCCCGGTTTTGGCGAAAGACAATGCTTCTACCACACCGCACGATTTCTACCGTTCTTACCTCACCGGACGGTGCCAAAACGACTTATTATCCTTTTATTTCAACACATATGCCGCTCTAAAAATCCTTCCCCGCAGGGAAGGATTTTGAACGGGGATTCCGACTTCCACACCTATTCTCATCAAAAAGGGGCCATTTTTGATGACAATAGACCCGTGACCGGCCACCCGGCACCGCTCGGTGGTCAGGATCGCAGGACGGGCTGCAGCGGTTCAGGCAAGCGTAAGGTGGATCTCGATCCACCCGCCCTTGGCCTTAGCGGTTCGCCCCCGGCACCCACAGCACGTCCGCCTTGCCGTCTTCGTTGGCGATCCGGGCGGCGACAAAGAACCAGTCCGATAGCCGGTTCAGATATTTGACCGCCGCCGTGTTGACTGACTCCATCGTGGCCAGTTCCACCACCAGCCGTTCGGCCCGCCGGGAAACTGTGCGGCAGATATGCAGATGCGCGGACAGGGGCGATCCGCCGGGCAGGATGAAACTTCGCAACGGGGAAAGGCGGTCGTTCATCGCGTCGATTTCGGATTCGAGCCGCAGCACCTGTGCCTCGACCATCCGCAGGACCGGATGGGGCAGGTCGGCGTCCCGCTCCAGGACTTCGTCACCCGCACCGACCTCGGCTGCGGCTCGACGATCGGCCCGATCACCGCCGCCCGGCTCGGCCACGCCGTCGTCGATCTGGGCGCGCCGATGCTGTCGATGCACTCCGCGCGCGAGTGCTGCGCCGCCGTCGATCACGGCCGCTACGTCGCCCTGCTGGCCGCCCACCTCGCCGGCGAGCTGCCGGCGTAGAGCCGCGAAAAA
>JANPCJ010000237.1:0-6920 GCA_031430895.1 Chloracidobacterium sp.
AAGACTGACGAGGGACTTGTCATTTTCGATCCACTTCCGGTCTTCCAGACCAAGGGTGACCGACCGTTGGAGCCACTCAAAGGCCGTATCTGCTTCACCTAGCAGAGCATAAGCAGACGCGGTCCAGTAAGCGATATCAGCATCCGCATGAGCCCGTTCGAGCGCCACCGGCGAGAGATTTTCACGAGCTTCCCGCGTTTTATTCTGTGAGGCAAGCAGCATCGCAAGAAGCGGACGGATTCCTTCAAGGTGTGGATTACCATCCAGAGCGTCCCTGGCATTTTGCGTCGCGGTCTCAATATCTCCGGCATGAAACCAAATTTGAGCACGCATGATTCTCAGAACGGGATGCATGATTTCGATTGCCGCTCCACGCTCGATTTCCTGAAAGGCCCGGTTGTGGTCGCCCATTAGTGAGTAGATACGGGCCCGGTTGTAGTGGACGATAACCCGCGACGAGGGATCGACGCGCTGGAGTTCGTCCCAACTTGCCAGCGAGCTTTCATAGTCGCCATCGAGGCGATTCATAACACCTTTAGAGAATTGCAGGGCGGGATTGTCGGGAAACAGCTTGTGAAGCCGCATGATCTCGTTGCGAGCGCGGTTTTTTTCCCCACGAGAAAGATAAACAAAACAGATCACGACGCGGGCCTCGACAATGTCAGGATCGAGTTCGATTGCGCGCTTGAACGCGACATACGCCTGGTCGTAGTCCGCTTTTACGCCGATTCCTTTGAAAACCTTGTTCGCGTAGCAGGAACCCAGACCGCTCCATGCGAGTGCGAAATTTGGATCTAGCGTCACGGCCCGCATGAAGCTCGCGATCGCGGCTTCGCAATCGGCGAGGGAAGTCGTCTGGAAAATAAACCGAGCATGACTATCCCGCCCGCGAAGATATTCTTCATAAGCCTCGTTGATCTCGGTCGGGCGTTTTTCGATCAACTCCTGCTCGCTCGTTGACAAGCTTAATTCCAAGCCATTGATGATTTGCTGCGCAATCGTATCCTGGAGGGCAAAGATATCGCTTGCGTCGGTATCGATGCGGTCACTCCAGATGATCTCGCCGCTAGCGACATTCAAAAGCTGTGCGGTAACGCGGACTCTCGTGCCCGAAACCATAAATCCGCACGACAAGATCGAACCGACCGACATCTCTCTGCCGGCGTCGCAAGGGTCGAGATCCTTTCCATGATACTTCGCAATCATTGACGACGGCCGGACCACAATCGAACGGAGTCGGGCAAGTTCGGTTGTGACGGCGTCGGCGAGGGAAAATTCATAGAATTGAACCGCCGGGTCACCGCTCAGATTCTTAAACGGCAAAATGGCGATCGTCTTTCGCTGATCGTCGCTAAAACTCATCGTCACGGGCGTGGCCGGCCCGTCGGCGACCGTCTCATGCAGGCTGATATCAAACTGAGTTCTGGTTTTGAAGATCAGGTTGTGCAGGTCTTCCTTTACGTCGGCGGCCCTTGCGTATCTATCCGCCGGACGCTTCTTTAATGCCTTTGCGATTATTCTGCGCAGACTCGGCTCGATCTCGGGCGGCAGTGGTTCGGGTTCGCGGGTCATGATCGCGCCCATGATTTCCATTACGCTATCGGCGCGAAACGGATAATTTCCCGTTAACATTTCGTAGAACATGACGCCGACCGCCCAGATGTCGGTTTGAGCGTTGCGAATGCCGTCAAATGCTTCGGGCGCCATGTAATGTGGTGTTCCGGCCGACTTCAAACTCGACGACGAGGCCTTAAGCACCCTTGAAACGCCAAAATCGGTAAGCCGCGGCGTGTCGCCCTGGAGCAGAACATTCGCGGGTTTAACGTCACGGTGAATAATGTCGCGCGAGTGTAGAAATTCCAGCCCGGCAACAATCCCGATGGTCATTCTGACGGCGATATCCGCCGGAAAAAAGCCGCCGCTCTTCGCCAGATATTGATCCAGCGACCCGTTGTCGGCATATTCGCTCACAATTATGGCCTGACCGTCGCACTCGTCGGCCTCGATTATCGGCACGACGTTCGGATGCCCGCTTGCCCGCTCCCAGATTCGCGCTTCCTGCTTGACCGCGTCGTAATCTATTTCGCTATCGAGCGGCAGCTTTAACGCGACCCTTGTCGTCACAAACTTCATCCGCCGCTCGGCCAGCCAAACCTCGCCAAACCCGCCACGGCCGAGGCGTCTGACGAGAGTGTAGGTTCCGATCTGTTGTTTGGGCGAGAACATTGGAATTTCTGTCAATCATAGAACTTGTTTACTAGAAAAGAAAAGCCGGAAACGGTAAGGATATTCTCACGAACGACTAATGTTGAGGCGATTAGAGACGTGTTAAAACTTATTGACCCATCTCCACGGATAGTTTAAAATCATTTTGGCGCTTCTTGTCGCCATCCCGCAGATGCCCCGCGAATCCAGAAAAGTAAGTCTTATTGTTTTTGTTATCCTGACGCTGCTATTGGTCGGGCTGGTGCCGCTTGTTTTGACGGGGTGGCTGTTGTCGGATAAGAGCGGGCGTGAATTGCGCTCGGCTGAGAACAGGTATCAGATACAGCTTGTTCAGGAAAAGGCGAGCCAGATCGAGATGTTTGGGCGGCGGTTTACGTCTATTGTCGAGAGCCTGGCGACGGCGGTGGAACTTAGCGCAAATGCGGCGGTTATCTCGGCCCAGACGGACGCGAAACTGGAACATATCCTGCGTGAGAATAAAGACCTGGCCGCGCTTTACGTCAAGCCGGCGACTGGCGAGGCTTTTTCGGTCTTTCGCTCCGAAACTCTCAGCCGGGCCGAGGTTGACCGCATTTCGTCAAGCGTGACGGTATTTCAGTCGAAAGGAAAAGTTTCTATCGGCGACCCGCAAAAGGCGGGGGCGTCGGGGCAATTTGTAATGCCTTTTGCTTCCGAGGTGAAGATCGGTGGTGTCCGAGCTGCGACGATCGTCGCTATCGCATCACTGCAAACGATTTCCCAAAGTGTCGTCGGGATGAGTTCCGCGACCGAGGCCGATCTATGGAATGCCGGGTTGCCGATGGTTTTTGTGGTCAATCAAGCCGGCGAGACCTTGTTTCATCCCGATCCGAAACTCGCGGCCGCGAGACGCCCCGTCGGCGATCTCAAGATCGTTCAGGAATGGCTCGAATCAGGCAAACAGGTCCAATCGGCGCTTGTGCCTTTCTCGGCCACGTTCGACGGCAGGTCTCACGATATGATCGGCGCCTATTCGACGGCACAGTTGGCCGAGGGCTATAACGTCGGCGTGATAACCATGCAGGACGAGAGCCACGCTCTGGCTTCCGTCGGTGAAATGCGAGCGCAGACGTGGCTGATAAGCATGTTGTTTGCGGTATTTGCCCTTGTCGTCGGATTTATCGGAGCGCGGCTGATGACCTCGCCGTTGATGCGCCTCGTCAGTGCGGCCAAACAGATCGCGGCGGGCGATTTTTCGTCGCGTGTCGAGACAAAGAATATTACCGAGATCGGAACGCTCGGCGAGACGTTCAATCTGATGACCGACAAGATCGAGGATCAGATTATAAATCTCGCAAAAGCCGCCGAAGAGAACCGAGAGCTGTTTGTCGGCACCGTCAAGGCCCTCGCGGCGGCGATTGACGGCAAAGATAAGTACACCCGCGGCCATTCCGAACGCGTGTCCCGCATCTCGGTCGCCATCGGTAAACGCATGGGAATGGAGGGCGACGAACTCGAAACCTTGCGTATGAGCGCATTGCTCCATGACATTGGCAAGATCGGCATCGACGATTCAATTCTCAAAAAGCCATCGGCCTTGACCGACGCCGAGTACGAGATAATGAAGACGCACCCGCAGCGTGGTTATAAAATAATGTCGCAAATCCCGGCGATGAAGGATTTTTTGCCAGGAATGTACATGCATCACGAAATGGTCAACGGTCAGGGTTATCCGCAGGGATTGACCGGCGACCAGATACCGCTGCAGGCCAAAATCGTGTCGGTCGCTGACACATTTGACGCGATGACCATCGACCGGCCTTATTCTAAAGGCATGGATCTGCCAACGGCGCTCGAAAGATTGAGGAGTTTTGTCGGGACAAGGTATCAATCGGATGTCGTCGAAGCACTGATCGACGCCTGCACGGCGGGCGAGGTCGCAAATGGAATTGTCCGTCAAATGGCTGCAATCCGGGCGGACGAAGAAGCAAAGGTCTCGATCAGATTGGTTGCGTAGACACCCCGTATTTTGCAAATGAACATCACCGAACAGCTGTCAGTTATTAGCTATAAGCTTTCAGTTATTTCGGATTGAAAATTCGACACCGGATGCCCAACCCAAATATCGCACGTTGTTCAGCGTGCGATATTTTTTTATACTCTTTAGTTTGCGACAGCGGTCGCGGTGCAAACTATATGGCGTTTTTTTGGCGTAGAAAGAAGGAAGATCCGTTTTCAAGCTCTGTTCTCGGCCTCGATAAATCAATCGAAGAGCTAAAGGCCCAGGAAGAAGCCGTCGAGCGCGAACTCAGCGTTCGGTTCACGAAAGCCATCGAGAAGACGCGGCATTCGATAAACAACCGGCTCGATACGATCTTTGAAGGCCGCAAGCAAATTGACGAAGCCTTTCTCGACGAGCTCGAAGAAATGCTTATCTCGACCGACATCGGCGTCGCGACGACGATGCAGATACTCGACAGTGTCCGTCGCGGTGTTTCGCGCCAGGAGATCAACGATCTCGGGGCGTTAAAGGCCGCGATGAAAAAGCAACTGCTCGATATTCTCCACCATTCCGAGGAACGCGGAGTAGCCGACGAACGCAATATCGACGAATCGATAAAGCCCTACGTTCTGATGGTCGTTGGCGTAAACGGTGTCGGCAAAACCACGACTATTGGCAAACTCGCCCAGCGCATCAAAAACGAGGGCAATGACGTACTGATTTGCGCCGCCGATACCTTTCGCGCGGCAGCCAGCGACCAATTGGAAATTTGGGCCGACCGTGCCGGAGTTCAAATTATCCAGCAGAAACAAGGAACGGACCCGGCGGCCGTCCTTTTTGACGCTTTGGCCGCGGCAAAAGCGCGGAGTTCGGATGTATTGATTGTGGATACGGCGGGACGCCTGCACAATAAAGCCAATCTGATGGCCGAGCTTGAAAAGATGAAACGCATCTCGTCCCGCGAAGTCGAGGGAGCACCGCACGAAACTTTGCTGGTGATCGACGCCGTGACAGGCCAAAACGGCCTCGAACAGGCCCGCCAATTTATGAAGACCGCCGATGTTACCGGCATCGTCCTGACAAAACTCGACGGCACCGCAAAAGGCGGCATCGCGGTCGCCATCGCAAAGGAACTCAACCTTCCGATCCGCTATGTCGGCATTGGTGAACAGGTGAACGATTTGATGGTTTTTGATCCTGAGAGTTATGTGAACGGCCTCTTCAATTAAGCAGACAGTCGTGATTTGAGATAGGAAAACTCGCCGTGTTTGCCGTCAAGTAGAGGCTGGGAAGAGATGATAAAGCTAAATATCGAAGAAAAATCCGTCACGTCGAATCCGGTTTTGAATCAACGGTGCCCGAATTGCGGGAGTACCGATTATTGGGAAAAGCGGACTTCCGACGATTACGAGTACAATCTTTTCGAAAGCATTGAGGACTATAACAAATGCAACGCTTGCAACACGCGATTTAACGACTACGGTGAAGAGGAAGCACCTCACCACGAAATAAAGGGCGTACTGATAATTCTCGGAATAATGGCGTTGGTTGCCGTCCTGGTACTTATAGGCGGTTTTGTTTTCAGATCACTCGGGATAGGATAACTTTTTCTGCAAGGCAACGAAGATCACAACCATTTGGATTTGAGCGCCCGGGCGCTTCACCTCGCGTCTCTGGGTGTCGGGCTCGTGAGTCCCAATCCGCTCGTCGGCTGCGTCGTCGTGTCTGCGGATGGCGAGATCATCGGCGAGGGGACTTACACCTTCGACGGCGTGACTCACGCCGAAGTCATTGCGCTCGAACGTGCCGGTGATCGCGCCGGCGGCGGTACGGCTTATGTTTCGCTCGAGCCGCACAATCATCACGGCAAGACTCCGCCGTGTTCTGAGGCATTGATAAACGCCGGTATCAAACGCGTTGTCTGCCCGATTGAGGATCCTAATCCGCTCGTGTCGGGACGTGGTTTTGAAAAGCTTCGCGAGGCTGGGGTCGAGGTCGTGACCGGCATTCTCGCCGATGAAGCGTCAAAGCTGAATGAAAAATTCATTTGCTGGCATAAGAAGCAGCGACCATTTGTTCATCTGAAGTTGGCGATGTCGCTAGATGGACGGATTTCGCTGGGGAATAGTGTTTCGACTGCGCTTTCCGGTGAAAAAGCGCTCGATAGGGTTCACGATCTGCGTCACGAATACGACGCGATACTGGTTGGAGGAAATACGGCGTTTGTCGATAATCCGAGCCTGACCGACCGCAGCGGAAAGGCGCGGCGGCGTTCGCTTGTTAGAGTGGTGTTGGACAATCGTCTGCGGATCGCGCTCGACTCGGTTGTTGTAGCGACGGCGAATACTACGCCAACAACCGTCTTCACAAACAGCCACGACATCGAAAAGATCGCGAAGCTGCGAGACAGCGGAGTCGAAGTCGTTTCTCTCGAAAGCGGCGGCCGCGACCTCGCGACGGTGCTTGAACATTTGAAAGAGCGGAGCATTCAAAGCGTGCTTGTCGAGGGTGGAAGCGAGATTGCCGGAGCTTTTTGCGACGCCGGGCTTGTTGATAAAGTTACGTTCATCGCCGCCCCGCTCATCATTGGCGGCCGCGATGCCCCGACGGCCATAGGCGGCAAGGGCGCCGCGTCCGTCGCCGAGGCCTTGAAACTGCGAGACATTTCGACTGAGCGGCTTGGCGATGATATAGAGATCACGGGATATCCGGATCAGAACCGGGAGCGGTAGCG
>JANPCJ010000238.1:0-7137 GCA_031430895.1 Chloracidobacterium sp.
GTAACGACAAGCGACGCTATTATCGTCACCGGAGAAAACCCAACCAAACACGCGACGACAAACGCCACCAGCCCAAACGCCGTCCAACCGATAATGCTCCCAGCCGCCAGCCGCCACATCAACGGCTCGTCCTCGACCAAAAGATACGTAATGGCGAGACCGGAGAAGGCCAGGAGCACTATAATAATTACAGAAATAAGCATATGGTGTGCGTGGAAACTTCAGACTAAGTTACCGCAAAAGCCCCACTAAACAAAATTGAATGGAGCGGGCCTGGACAAAGAGGGCAGAACCGCCCGCGTAAGGCGGCACCGGCTTACGCGGGCGGTTCTGCCTCCGCTGCGTTCTGAGTCCCGCCTTTAGGCGGCTTCTCGGTGGGCGAAGGGGCCGCCTAAAGACGGGACTCTGAACTCGAAATCGTCTATACTTTTCCTTGAAAGGGGGCCAACGACGATGAAATCTACCGTTTTCTTTGCTTTAGCTCTTGTAATTCTCGCTGGCGGACAGGCCGTTAGCGGGTGGTCCGAATTATCGAAGCGTGACTACAAGATCAAGGGTGTGCAGGCGATAGGGGCCTCTGGCGTTGTGTTTACGCGGGATGCGTTGTTTCGCACGGATGACGGCGGTGAGAATTGGCGGGAGATTTATTTGCCGAAGCTTGAGTCTCAACAGATCAGCCAGGCAACATTTACAAGTGCGACGGCAGGGCAGATTCTACTCGCCGACAGCGGGCGATCGACGCTTGAGATTTGGAAAACGGATGACGGTGGCGATTCATGGACGGTGAATCCTGTTGGCATATCTCCGGAAATTCTTGCTAGTGCCGATCTCTCAAATGCACACCTGTCTTGTCCTATGCCTTCGCTCGGATGTGAGTTGACGATTCGGTTGCAGACTAGCTCGAATTTTAATGGGTGGATGCACTTTGTATCGTCTGATGGGTCGGATAGGTCCAATAGGTCTCATGGGTCGTATGAAGAGCCGATGTGGGAACTTCGGTCTGAGAATGTGGCTTTAGGAAGAGAAGAGGAAGCCGACGGATTCTCGGAGGCTAGCAACCTGCGTTCCGACGGCTGGACATTGCACACCGATGGTTTTTGTAGCGGTTTCAAAACCGGCTGTATGCAGGAAACGCGGCTTTACCGCGCCGGGAAGGAAATCACGCCGCCTGCGATCAAGACTTCGATCGAAAGGGAAAAGGGGCGTCTGATGGCCGAGACCGCGGCGGAATTCTCACCGCCGCCCGGAGGTTCGACGCGGATCAGCCTCAATCGCGGCTTTGATAAATGCACGGCCGCGCCGGTGTCGCAAATGCGGGCTTGGTGGGACAATTCGCCTTTGTATGACGCGAATATTTACATGAGCGGCCGAAATCGCGGGTGCTCGCAGCCGCAGTTGACGGCGGCGTGGGTTTCCGAGGTGTCGGCGATGGGATGGGGATTGATCCCGACCGTCGTCGGTTATCAGGCGCCTTGCACGGTTTCAACCACATCGGCAAAACACAGTTCAGACCCGGCCGTTGCGGAGACGCAGGGGCGCGGCGAGGCCGATATCGCGGTTGCAGACGCAACCGCGCTTGGGCTGACGACCGGTTCGGTGCTCTATTACGATATGGAGCGGTACGACGATTTGAGCGGAACGGGCGCCTGCTCGACGCCGGTCAAAGCGTTTTTGAAAGGATGGACGGATCGTATCCACGAGCTGGGATATAAATCCGGTGTTTACGGCTCGCCGACAAACGCGGTCGGCGACTGGCTGAACATTCCGCTGGCCAGCCGCATGGATGCTATATGGATGGCGCGTTGGGACAATAACCCGTCTGTTTGGTCATACGCGGCCCCTTCGCCGATGATACCGACGAACGCGTGGAACAACCATCAGAGGATAAAACAATGGCAGTCACCGCACAACGAAACCTGGGGCGGCGTGACATTTAATATCGACGGCAATATCGCCGACGGGCCAGTTGCCGGAGCCGTGATCGCGAAAAACAAGAACGCGGATTTTGACGGCGACGGCAAATCGGATATCAGCGTTTTCAGACCCGACAGCGGAACATGGTATGTGCTGAGCAGTTTGTCGTCAACATTTAGCTCTTTTCCGTTTGGCGTAAGCAGCGACATTATCGCGCCCGGCGACTTCGACGGTGACGGGAAAACAGACTACGCGGTATTCCGCCCAGCGAGCGGTATCTGGCATTTGTCGACTAAAGCCGGAATTTACTCGGCGAGGCAGTTCGGAACGGATGGCGACGTGCCTGTTCCCGCCGATTTTAACGGTGACGGGAAAACCGATCTGGCCGTCTTTCGCCCCTCAAATGGGACGTGGTACATCGCCAACAGCGACAGTTTAGCAACATTCACCTTTACCCAGTTCGGCCAGACCGGCGACAAACCAGTGCAGGGCGATTACGACGGCGACGGTCGCGTCGATATCGCGGTTTTTCGTCCCTCTAACGGTGTTTGGTACGTACTTCGCAGCTCAAACGGGGCCATCACAGGCGATGCTTTCGGAATCACGTCCGATCAACCGGCGCAAGGTGATTACGATGGCGACGGAAGATACGACTTTGCTGTTTATCGCGATGGCATTTGGTATTTGCTTCAAACTACGGCCGGTTTTGCAGGTTTTCAATTTGGAACAGCGGGCGATATCCCTTCGACCGGCGATTTTGACGGCGACAGCAGAACCGACGCGGCCGTTTTCCGCCCGTTGGACGGCGTCTGGTATTTGCAGCGGAGCCAAACGGGTTTTTCTGCGGTAGGTTTCGGCCTGCCGGGCGACCGCCCGATTCCGAATGCGTATTTGCCGCAATAATTGCGTTTTGAGTCCCGCCTTTAGACGGCTTCCTTGACGGCAAAGAGAGCCGCCTAAAGACAAAACGTGCAACTCCGGTTCCGCCAATGAAAATCGCCATAAGACTATTTCTCGCCGTTGTGATTCTGGTCGTTGTTTGCGTTGGGGCCTTGTTGTTCACGTTTACTGCCGCGACCCTCGATTACAGTCCGCTCAACGCCGAATCTCTGCCCGCCGCTTCTTCGCCGGCGGAGATGACAATCAGCTCTTTGCCCACGGGTGCTATGGAGAGCAAGGCATTCTTTGCCTATCGCGGCGGAGGTTTTAGCGACAACCGCGATTTTACGATGACGGCGTATCTGGTTTCGCATCCAAAGGGCGATCTGCTGTTTGACGCCGGGTTTGGGCGAAATGTGGATGAGCATGTCACGATGATGCCGTCGCTGATGAAACATCTGACGACATATAAAAAAGGTGTGCCGGCGGCGGATCAATTAGAGTCGAGCGGTTATTCTGTCGATAAGCTCGCCGGTGTCGTTCTGACGCATTCGCATTGGGACCACGTCAGCGGGCTCGACTCTCTGCCGGGTGTACCGGTTTGGGTAAATGTTGCAGAGACGGCGTTTATCGCGTCGAAATCGCCGATGACCGAGCTTATCCGCAGCTTTGTGCTTGTCAATTACAAACAATACGATTTCAAAAGCGGGCCGTATCTGGGGTTCCCCGAGAGCCATGATTTCTGGGGCGACGGCTCGGTCGTGCTTGTACCTTCGCCCGGCCACACCCCCGGCTCAATCATCGCTTTTATCAGTATGCCTTCGGGCAAACGGTACGCCTTGCTCGGCGATCTTGTCTGGCAAGCGGAGGCTGTTCAGATTCCCGCCGAACGCCCTTGGCTGTCACGCCGCCTGGTGCGCGAAAACGACAGCCAGGTCCGCGAAAACATCGCCCGCATCGCCGCTATCCATAAACGCTTTCCCGAAATTGTGATGGTTCCCGCCCACGACGACCGAGGTGCAAATGTTCCAGTATATCCAGCGGGCGCCCCGTAGTTTCCACTCAAAAATCCGACACGTTTTTTTGTGAACTTCGTGTCTTCGCTTTGTGCTCTTTGTGTTAATCGCTTTTCTTAACACAGAGTACACAAAGCCAGGACACAGAGAACACAAAGGTGAAGAGCCCTTTCCAAAAGCCCCTTCGAAATGTAAAATTACATCTTTTGGCCGCGCATGCCGTTTTACGCCTTATGTTACAAGCAGGAATTGTTGGCTTGCCCAACGTCGGAAAATCTACACTCTTTAACGCACTAACCGCGCAGGAAGCGGCCCTGGCGGCAAATTATCCGTTTGCGACCATCGAGCCGAACGTCGGCGTCGTCGCGGTGCCCGACGAGCGATTGGCGGTGCTCGAGGCGATGAACAAGGCGCAGAAGACGGTGCCGGCGACGGTGGAACTACTGGACATCGCGGGATTGGTCCGCGGCGCATCGAAAGGCGAGGGTCTCGGCAATCAATTTCTTGCAAACATCCGGGAAACCCACGCCGTGATCCAGGTCGTCAGGTGTTTTGACGACGACAATATCATCCATGTTGAGGGATCGGTAAATCCTGTTCGCGATATTGAGACCATACAGATCGAGCTTGCCCTCGCTGATCTTGCCTCGGCCGCGAAGCGCCGTGAGAAAGCTGCCAGAGCGATAAAATCGTCGGGCGATAAAGACGCAAAACGCGAGTTAGAAATCCTTGACAAGATTCAGCCGATTCTTGAAGACGGCCGACCGGCCCGAGCCGCCGAGCTGACCGACGGCGAACGCGCGATCTTGAAAACCTGGTTCCTTCTCTCGACAAAACCGACGATCTACGCCGCCAACGTCGATGAAGAAACTCTCGCCGACCCGGATGCAAACGCCCACGTTGCCGCCGTCACAAACCACGCCGCATCAGAAAACGCCGAGGTCGTCGTAATCTGTGCAAAATTAGAAGCCGAGCTCGTCGCCCTCGACCCCGCCGAGCGTGACGAGTATCTTAAAGACCTCGGCCTAGAATCCAGCGGTGTCGACCGCCTGATCAAATCCGCCTACAAAATGCTCGGCCTGATGTCGTTTCTGACCGCCGGTGAAAAAGAAGTCCGCGCGTGGACGATTCCCATCGGTACAAGAGCCCCGCAAGCCGCCGGCGAGATCCACACCGACATCGAACGCGGTTTTATCCGGGCGGAGATCATCGGTTACGACGATCTCGTCGCCTGTGGCAGCCGAAAAGCCGCCAGCGAAAAAGGCCTGGCCCGTCTCGAAGGCAAAGAATATATCATGCAGGACGGCGATGTGGTCGATTTCCGGTTTAATGTTTAGATTATAAATACGGTGCGATGCTTTCTCTTGCTGTATCTTCTTTGTGATCTTTGTGTCTTCCCTTCGTGCGCTTTGTGTTAACGGCTTTTTTTATCACAAAGGACACAAGGTGATGACATAGAGAAATCCAACACCCGACCACTAATACACCCGAATTCCCTTGACCCGGAATAAAACGTGATATAATCCGCATTACGCTATTATGAATCTAGCTCAGATAAAAAGAACGACCCGCAGGACGCTCGCCGGATTTATGGCGGTGTGGTTGAGCGGCGTTGTCTTTTTGATCTGCTGCAGCACGATGAACGGCGAGTCGATGAGCGCGGAATTCTGTCCGTTGGCAAAATCCGCTCACTGCGACAAGGCGGATTCCACAGATTCTTCGGCACAGGTCATCGAACAGACCAAATCAGAAACGGTTGATTGCTGTGCATTTCTGCCGATCATTTTTGATAAAAATAGAAAGCTCGAACGTACGGAGCACCCTGAGGCTGTTTCACACCAGCCTCTCGCGATTCGATTTTATTCATCGCCGACCGTTATTCGACAGACGGCGCCAGTCGCATTCACGCCCCATATCCCCAACCGGCAAAACACATTTGTCAAAAACTGCGTATTTCGAATTTAGACAAGCGGATACACGTCGTTTAATTACAACGCCGAACGCACTTTGCGTCCGGCTCGCGTTTATATCCGTTCTATATTTAGAGGTACAAAATGAAAACAAAAATGATAATCGCAATCGCGGCATTCATGGTCTTTGGGCTGTCGATTGCCACTGTTGCATACACCAGAACAAGCGGATCGACGACATCGGCAGCATCTTGCTGCAAGAGTGATTCGTGTCCGATGAAAAACAAAAACGTCGCGGCGGGCGAAACAGCGTCATGCTGTGACGACTGCGATTGCTGCGGCGCGGACTCTTGCCCGATGAAAGGCGAGAAGATGAAGGCAATGCATTCGGCAATGTCCGATCACGGCAAAGCCGAATCATGCCCGATGAAGATGGCGGCAAAGGCAGCGACCGTTAGCTTCGACAAGACAAATGCTGTCGTTGCAACCGAAGGCGAAAGCTGCTGCTCATGCTCATGCTGTAACAGCGACAAGGAAAAGAAAGACGCTCCCGCGGTCTAACTTTCCGCATACCAATCAGGAGAGGCTCACCTGAGCCTCTCCTCTCAAATACCATGAAGCTAATCTTTTTATCTTTGTTAGTTATGGCTTTCGCCTCCGTAGCCTTGTCGCAATCAAAGGTCAGCCTCAAAGGCCAGGTCGTCTGCTCGCTCTGCTGGTTCGAGGCGAAGGATCGCCAGGCGACGCCATATGGCGACCAGGCGGATGTTGCATGTGCGGCGGATTGCTCAGAGAAAGGACTGCCACAAGCCCTGGCCGTTGAAAATGAAAAGGGATTTACCCTATACACGCTCGAACGCGGCGCGTTTAAGACGATGGGAAAAGATTTCATCGAGTTTGTTCCAAAAACGGTCGAGATCGAAGGCGAGCTTCGGACCGAGAAGGACAAAAAGTTTATCAAGGTCAATTCGCTCAAGGTTTTGAAGCAAGCCGTGATAAAACCGGTGCCTCAATCGGACGACGCAACGCTCGCGCTAAAGGACCTCTCGGGCGTCGATCAGAGTCTTGCCGCGTTGCGGGGGCGATTTGTCGTGCTCAATTTCTGGGCGACGTGGTGTGTTCCGTGCAAGACAGAAATGCCATACTTGACTGCGATCCAGAACGACTATGCCGCGCTCGGCGTTCAGGTCGTCGGGGCGACCGCTGACGAAGCGGCAGACGCGGCGAAGGTTCTCAGGTTTGTCAGGGAAACAAAGATGAATTTCCCGGTCTGGCTCGGCGCGACGACCGGCGATATGACCCGTTTTGGCGTTGGAACGGTTTTGCCCGCGACCATCATCATTAACCGCGAAGGTAAGATCGTCTGGCGTGAGATCGGCATTATTAAGCCTGCCGTTCTTCGAAAGGAGCTTGACCGG
>JANPCJ010000239.1:0-2098 GCA_031430895.1 Chloracidobacterium sp.
CGAAGCGGCTGAAATAGCCAAGAGCACACTCCCTACCGGTCGTGTTTCCGGCTTTTTTAGGTTAAATTTATCCTTATGGCTAAGAAAGGCTCGATCCTGTTTTGCGTCGGCGAAGAGATAATGCGTGATGTGCTCGAAACGATACTTTCGGGTGCAGGCTACCGGGTCGAGTTGGCGAAAACCGGAGAAGAAGCGATCGAAGCCTACACGCAGAGGCCGTTTGACGTTGTGCTGATGGATGTGTCGATGCCCGGCATCGGCGGGCTGACAGCGCTTGAGGATTTGATAAAGCTCGATCCCGAGGCCGTCGTTCTGATGGTGACGGCGTATGCGACCTTTGACACGGCGATTTCAGCGTGGGAAAAGGGAGCGGCTGGCGTTGTACGAAAGCCATTTCAGAACGAGCAGATCGTCGCACTTGTCGCAAAAGGCATCAGAAAGCGCCGCAAGGAAGAGGAACGCCAAACGCTGCGGCAGGCAATGGTCCGCTCGGTCAATCGTGATGGATTCATCGGCCGATCAGAGGTGATGGAAAATGTTTTCCGTCTGGTCGAACAGGTCGCCCCGGCCCGCTCGACGGTTTTGATAACAGGCGAGAGCGGCACAGGGAAAGAACTGGTAGCAAAAGCAATTCACGCATCCAGCCCGCGTTCCCAAGATCCTTTCGTGGCCGTAAATTGCTCGAATATCCCGTCCGAGCTACTCGAATCGGAGCTTTTTGGCCACACAAAGGGCGCGTTTACCGGAGCCGTAGCGGCTAAAAAAGGCTTGTTCGAAGTTGCCGATACGGGATCGATCTTTTTGGATGAGATCGGTGACCTTCGACCGGAAACGCAGGTCCGCCTCCTCCGCGTGATACAAGAACGCGAGTTTACACCGGTCGGTGACACGTCGCCCGTCAAGGTCGATGTCCGCATAATCGCCGCGACCAATGTTGATCTCAAAGAAGCCGTGAGAAGCGGCCAGTTTCGCGAAGACCTCTATTACCGGCTCTCGGTCGTCCCGCTGGAATTGCCGCCGCTCAGAAACAGGCTCGAGGACATTCTGCCGCTTGCTCAGCATTTTATCAGGAAATACGCCGAGGAAAATGGCCGCGAGGTTTCCGAAACTCTGCGACCCGAAGTTCTCTCGCTGCTCGAAAATTATAACTATCCCGGTAATGTCCGCGAGCTTGAAAACATTATCGAGCGTGCGGTCGTCATTGCCCCCGGCGACGAGATCACGGTCGAATGCCTGCGCCCGGAAGTCCGCGACCCCGATCAGGCGTTTAAGATGATAACCGACACCGATGGCGTTTCCGCCGACATCGACCTCGCCCGCGGAGTGAACTTTTATGACGAGGTCAAAAAGTTCGAGATCGATCTGATCAGACGGGCGCTCGGACGCACCGCCGGACACCAATCGCGTGCCGCCCGCCTGCTGGGGTTAAACGCGACAACGCTCAATTCGAAGATCAAAAGCTATAACATCTTCCGCAAAGATTAGAGGAGGTATAACGGCGCGCGTCAATTAGGTCTAAGAGCGGGGGCAAGCCTTTCATTTCTCGCAAGTTGATTTTAGATCGGCTTATAATAAAACCATTGGAGCCGACTCCCCGCGCTCCTGAGTGTGATCGTGGCTGGTATTGAAAACGCCTCTCAAACAATCCGTATTTTTGGATTTCATGCAGATTTCGGATTGATTTGCGTCCAGCGTTGTTTCGGTTTACTATCGAATCGTTTTGATCAAAGAGGTTGAGGGCAGGCTGGTCTTTGGAACAACATTTGCCTTAAATCTCTATTGGTCAGACCATAAATAATTCATTCTAACAAGCGGGTACTTTATATATTGGAGTTTATATTGATTTTTCTCTCGGCTCCTCCGGGCCATCGGTATCATAAATTAAAATTATTTGCCCTGATGCAGGCAATCTACTGGAGGATCAAAAATGAGAAAAAACAAGAGAATTTTCGGCTTTACCATCCTGTCTCTGTGTTTACTGACGCTTCTCCTCGGCGCCAGTCAAACATTTGGACAGGCAACCAGCGGCACGATCAGCGGGACCGTGCTTGACCCGGCGGGTAACGTCGTTTCCGGGGCGACCGTAAACGCAAAGAAC
>JANPCJ010000240.1:0-2762 GCA_031430895.1 Chloracidobacterium sp.
GCCCGCCTTCCTGACTGTCCCTGGTTTACTTGTCATTAGTTCCGCCGACGAACTTAATTTCACGGATGGCTTTAGTTGTGGGAAGTTTCCGCTTGAATTACAGTCGGCGATTCTGTGACAATTGATTAAAGGCGCATCACGCCATCCGTACATTTTTCATGGCAAATATTCTAATCGTTGACGATGAGCAAAGCTACCGCCAGCTGCTGACCCTGGTTTTCGAGGAACAGGGCAACACCATCCGCACCGCTATGAACGGGCGGCAGGCACTGGAATTACTCGACGCCGAAGCGGCGGACGTTATCATCTCGGATGTAAAGATGCCGGACATGGACGGTATCGAGATGCTCCGCGCGGTGAGATCGACTCTTCCCGATCTCGGCGTAATATTGATGACGGCTTTTGCGTCGGTTGAAACCGCGCGCGAGGCTTTCAAACTCGGTGCCGACGATTTTATCCAGAAACCGTTCGATGTCGAGGAATTAAAGCTGATCGTCAGAAAAACGCTTGAGAAACAGGCGCTGATTGATGAGAACCGGGCGTTCAAACGCGCGCAGCGTGAGCGTGGAAGCGTAAAGAATATCGTCGGCACATCGGCCAAGATGAACGCGATCTATCAAATGATCGAAACCGTCGCCGAGGTGCAGTCAACAGTGCTGGTCACGGGCGAAAGCGGAACGGGTAAAGAACTCGTTGCCAGAGCGATCCACGATCTCAGCCCCCGAGCCGAAAAACCGTTTATCTCGATCAATTGCGGCGCGTTTACCGAAACGCTTCTCGAATCTGAGCTGTTCGGCTACGTAAAAGGAGCCTTCACCGGCGCAAACGCTAACCGAAAGGGTTTGTTCGAAGCCGCACACGGCGGCACGATATTTCTCGATGAGATCGGCGAGATGTCGCCGGCGATGCAGGTAAAACTCCTGCGTGTGCTTCAGGAACGTCGCGTCCGGCCGGTAGGCGCGCACGATGAAATGCAAATCGACGCCCGCGTGATAGCGGCGACGAACCGCGATTTGAAGAAGATGACCGGCGAAGGCACATTCCGCGAAGATCTCTTCTATCGCGTCTCGGTCATCCCGATCCACCTTCCGCCGCTAAGGGAAAGGGCCGATGATATCCCGGACCTAATCGTTCACTTCATGAAGAAATTCTGCGATCAGGCCGGCAAGAACCTCGCAATGTCGCCAAAGACGGCCCATCTCCTCGAAAACTACGCATGGCACGGAAATGTCCGCGAGCTCGAGCACACAATCGAGCGTGCAGTCGCCCTCGAGCGTTCGAGCGAAATTCAGCCCGAACAGCTCCCCGATCACATCACAAACTACAACCCTCAACGCATAAACGCCGAATTCGACCTGCCCGAATCCGGTATCAACCTAGTCAGCCATCTCGATAACCTCGAAAAAACCTACGTCGTCGAGGCTCTCAGAACAACCGGTGGGAATCAGACTAGAGCTGCGGAGCTCCTGCAAATGCCCGTCCGATCGTTAAGACATCTTTTGGACAAACATAGTATCCGCAGTCTGTCGGCACAAATGAGATCTTCCGATTAGTTCAACATGTGCGTAGAATCGGCGCCAAGAGATGGGGCAAGCCCGCCTTCCTGACTGTCCGTCGGTTTCTTGATTTTTTCTCTGCCAACCTGACATTTAAGCAACCTGACTACAATTGAAATAACATGAGATAACGCGTGTAAAAAAACCGATTTTAGAATGGTAAAATCTTCAAAATCCCTCATCGCGTAGCGATGTAATGAATTTAGCCGTGGGTTTTAACCCACGGAAACGCGGACTAATCTGCGTCGCGTCAGCGACGGTTGAATAAAACGACGGCTAATATTCAATTGTCGCTGACGCGACAAAACAATCGGCGGTGGCACGCGTCCCGTGGGTTCAAACCCACTGCTAAATTCATGCCACCGCTAACGCGGTGAAGAAGTGGCGCGACAAATCACGAACAAACAAAGCCCCAAACCTATGATACTCAGTCATTTACAGCCTTAACTTGGCGCCTATGGGGCTTGCCCCCGCTCTTTCACGGCGAGCAAAAAGTGACGATCTTTATGACACTTTTTGTTAGTGGCCAATTACCAAAAACTGTTATTTCCGGGGCAAGCCGCCGGCTTTTTCAACCTCCTGATCTCAAAAACACCGACGCTAAACCTCGCCTACGCAAGACTTAAGACTCCCCGACTGAAGACTCTGACAAATGGCACAGGTCTTGTTAATAGACCAGTGACCTGGGAAAGGTACATAGATTTAAAACAACTTAGGAGATTGTGAATTCAAAATGAAAAATCAGAAAGGTTTCTCGCTTATCGAACTTTTAATCGTTGTCGTGATTATCGGAATCATCGCGGCTATCGCTATCCCGAATCTGCTGGCGGCACGTCGCTCAGCTAACGAAGGTTCGGCTATCTCGGCCATCCGTACGCTGCATGGCGCTCAGATGACATATGCTTCGACCTATGGCAGCGGCGCCTACGCTACTGTCCTCACCCAATTGGGGGGAACGACAGGTCTTATCGACACCGTTCTTTCATCCGGTGTAAAGAGCGGTTACAATTTCGTCACTACGGCGACCGCCGCTACTGCAACCGCGCCTGCACAATTCTTTGCCGTAGCTTCCCCGACTGCATTTGGTACCGTCACCGCTACCGGAACCCGACGCTTTTGTATCCAGACGGAAGGTGTCTTGAAAGGCGACACGACCGGTGGTACTGCTTACGACAACGCCGGCTGCACCGCAGCAGTAGCTCTTGC
>JANPCJ010000241.1:0-2746 GCA_031430895.1 Chloracidobacterium sp.
CGGTTGACGGTCATCGAGAACGGAGAAGTCAGGGATAAAAAAAAGACGGGCAAGCAGGGATGCTTGCCCTCCAGTCATGGTCTAAAAATGGTTGGCGGTCGCGAAATGAGCTCGGCGGTGTAGGTACCGGCCGAGAAACGGACCGGGACGCGGCCCTCGGTGCTGAGCCAGACTTTGAGATCGAGAGCGTCGAGGGCTAAGTGACCTGTCTTGATTGTGATAAGCTGCGCCGAAGTTTTTTCGCCGTTGATGGTGATCTCTTCAGCGTTTGACGGACGAAGAGTGAAAATGTGGGGCTTCGATTCCCAGAATACGGCGACGCGGGTGTCGTTGACGGGATTTCCGGGGTCTTTGCTGGGCTTTAGATTAAACGACCGCATCGCATAAAGAAGTGAGACGATGCTGTGCGTACCGATCGGCCCGTCGATCGGCTTTGCTTCGCCGAACGAGATCGCTCCCGTCCTTCGGTCAAATGTAACGGTTTGGTTTAGCCCGGCCAGACTCGTGAGAAACTTAGATTCTTTCCGTTTCGGGGCCAACGTATCCGGATCGACCTGCGCTTTGGCTCCGTCTCCAAGCCTCAACGCGGTGCTTCCCGGTTCAACTGAGGTCACGGTTGCGGTCAAAAGCAGGCTGTCTTCGTTCTGGAACAGCTTTCGCTCAACGGCGCTAAGAGTAATTACGCCGGCCGGTGCGCCACCGTTCGATACGCGGTATTCGAGCGATTCGCCAATTGAAAATCCCAATTCGGGCAGCAGCGGCCTGTTTTCAACATACACGTCCGGCGTTGGCGTCGGTTTTGGAGTCGATGGCGGCAATGGCGTGGCGGCCGGAACCGGAGTCGGTGAGGGAGTCGGCACATCCGGCTCCGGTAAAGATATGCTCGATATCACCGCCCGGAATTCGCCCTTGGCGGTCATAAACCGGATCATTACCGGAATGCGAGCCTCATCCGTCGTGAAATATATTCTGAAATCCTTTACCCCATTGGCCGTTAGAAATTCGCTTTGCACGGTCGTCGTCGTCGTGTCGAATTCGCCGGCTTCGGTCTTGACCCGAAGAGCGGCACCGGAAAGCAGCGTCGCGGTGTAAAGCTGTTCATTCTCAAACAACGGAAATGTCCCCGCCCCGCCGTTCTCACGCGCCCTGTAGATGAGGGTGACGAGATCGAAATTAGATGTCGGAACGGTCAGGAAATTGTTGATAATTTCCTTCGGCATCGCACCGGATTGCGAGATTTTGCTAACGTAAACCGGCAATCCAGTGTCCGGCGACGCATAAACGGTGCGGCTCTCGTCAAGCAAAAGAAACGCGGCGCTCACCAGATCGACGGTCTTGACCCGCGATCTGATTTCGACCGCCTCCGTTGTGCCGATCTTTCCACGCGATACGACAAAAAGCTCGGCCGTACCGGCATCGGTGAATTTGCCAAACGAAATGTTATAAGAAAGTTTCTCTCCGATTCGAAAGCGAGTCGATTGATTAAAATTGCCGTCTTGTCGGGCGAAGGAGGTTTCCGGTAAATAGAACATCGACGACGCGAACAAAGCCGTCAAGAACAACAGCCCCGCCGCCGCCCAACCGAATCGCGAGATGGATAATTTCGCTGACTTCATCAAATAGTTTCTGCTCCCGCCTCTTCGACAATCCGTTCGAGAGCGGCAAGTCTGTCTTTCGCGCGCGTGATCGGGCGGCCGATGACGACATAGTCCGAGCCATTCGCGAGCGCTTCGCGAATTGTTGTTACACGCTTCTGATCGTCGCTGGTTGCAAAATCAGGCCGTATGCCTGGCGCGACCGTTAAAAAGTTTGTTCGGCCAACCGCTTTCTTTATGGCGAGAACCTCTTGCGACGATGCGACGACGCCGTCCAAAGCGCAATCGGCAGCTAGGCGGGCCAGTTTTAAGACTTGGCCCCCGACATCGCCGTCAATCCCAATCTCGCCCATTGCTTCCTCATCCGCGCTCGTCAACACCGTCACTCCGATGACAAGCGGCCGTTCGAGGTTGTCACGCTCGCAAGCCTCGCCTACCTCTTCAACAGTCCGCCGCATCATCTCGCCGCCGCCGAGAGCGTGAACGTTAAACATCCAAACGCCAAGCCTCGCAGCCTCGACCGAAGCTTTTGCGACCGTGTTCGGAATATCGTGAAATTTAAGATCGAGAAAGACCTTGTTACCAACATCCGCAATTTCTCTGACAACGCCCGGCCCTGCCGAGGTAAATAGCTGCAAACCGATCTTAAAAGCTCCGACCCGGCCATCCAGTTCGTGCGCGATTTCCAGCGCCTGGTCGCGCGTTTCGACGTCCAGAGCGACAATTATCCGGTTCCTAACTTCCTGATCCGGGGAAACTGCTTCCATAATTTTGGTCATTATTAATCGAGATCGAGTGGGTTTCTATAAGGTATGCCCGAATCGGTGTCGGCGCGTTTTAGCGCCTCTTTGAATTTTTCCTCCAATATTCGCTCGCGGTCCTTCACGGATGACATTTCCTGCGCAAAAATGTTTTCGCGATGCTCTTTCTGCCTGCTCAGATCGCCCTTCAAATCCTCGAACGAGCCGAGAACCTTCTTTTTCTCCTCGTGTGCCAGCAACGCCCCGGTTCCGGCGTCAACCGTCAAGATCGCCTCGCAACAAGGGCAGACTATCGAATACTTTTCCATGTCGGTTGTCGTGTTCTTGTTAATCCCATCTCGCGAGAAAGTTCGAGACAGTTACCAAAGGACAGTCAGGAAGGCGGGTTTA
>JANPCJ010000242.1:0-4984 GCA_031430895.1 Chloracidobacterium sp.
GAGGGCGCCTGCGTTCCCGGGGCGTGTTGCCGACACTCTGCGAACCGGCATTGAGGATTTGACGTAAATGTGAGGTAGAATTACGATTTACGTGCAAAGCATATGAGAGTAAGATATTGAATTGCGAACGCCCGGCCCGCGACGCGGAGAAGGCATGCGAGAAAGAAGATGATGAGATGTCCAACATGCCAATCGGCAAATCTCGACACGTCGCGTTTTTGTGACGAATGCGGAACGCGTTTGATGAGCGCCCGGCAGGCCGAAAAGGCCGAGCCGCCGGCATATGCGCCGCCAGCAGCGCCGCCTTGGCCCGAACCGCCGCGGCCAGTGAGCGTGACTTCGCTGGGGATACCTGATGTCCCTCTCGGCACAGCGGAGGCGGTTCCGTTTGCGGGTGAACGGGTGCAGAATTCCGGCGTGGCGCACGCGGCCTTGACCATTGAACGTGGCGATGTTCCGGGGACGGAATTCAGGCTTGTAAATGACGAATCGACAATTGGGCGTTGGGACGCGGATAATGGCATCTTTCCGGATGTCGATCTCGACGCGCACGATTCGGACGCAAAGGTTTCGCGGCGTCATGCTCGAATTATTCGAAGTAACGGCTCGTATTCGATCGAAGACCTCGGCTCGACAAACGGGACGTATGTAAATCGCGGGCGCAGGCTGCTGCCGGGCAACTCGCAGCCGCTCGCCGATGGCGACGAAGTAATTGTGGGCAAGACTTTTTTACGATTTCAGATAACGCATTAAGATTAGAGGAAATCGCTAAAAATAGATCATCTTAAAGCTATGACACGAATGACACAAAGAAATCATTTAATATCAACACTTTGTGATCTTTGTGTCTTCACTTTGAGAACTTTGTGTTAATGCATTTTTCCATTTTTAGGGATTCCCTGGAATTTGTCTCTGGTAACGATAATGGCTCTGTGTCATGAGTGCGGCGTCGAAGTCGCTGAAAATCAGGAAATCTGTCCCGGCTGCGGCGTTTTGCAGCTTGCGGCGGCCGGTGAGGCTGCGCCCGACGCACCGGTTGAAACTACTGAGACGCCCCAAGACGAGAGTCTGAGTGGTGACGTGAATTTTGACGAGACGATCCGGGACGGGAAAATGAGCACGAATGATTTCCTGGACGCCGTGGCGGGCGAGGTCGCTGCCGTGGAAATCGGGATGGCCGACAAAACCACCATCTCGCCCGCCGTTGAAACCGACGGGCGAAAATCCGCTCTGAAAACATTGCCCGAGGGCACGTTACTCAATGCCCGTTACCAGATCGTCCGCAAGATCGGCGGCGGCGGCATGGGTGCCGTTTATCTTGCTCTCGACCAAAACCTCGGCGGCGTCGAGCGTGCGGTCAAGGAGATGGTCCAGTCGAGCATCGAGGAAGAGCAGCAGATAAAGGCGATTGATGATTTTAAGCGTGAATCTCTGATCCTATCCACGCTCGAACATCCGGCGATACCGACCATCTACGACTATTTCTACGACGGTTCGGAAGGCCGGTTTTATTTGGTGATGAAGTACATCTCGGGTGGCGATTTGGCCGACCGTCTGAAATCATCGCCCGGCGGCCGCGTCGATGAGAAAACGGTCACCGAGTGGGCTGTGCAGATCAGCGATGTCCTCGCCTATCTCCATGGGTTGCCGATAACCATTGTTTACCGCGACCTAAAACCGTCAAACGTCATGATCGACGGCAAGTCGGGCCGCATTATGCTGATCGATTTCGGTATTGCCCGGTCGATCAATCAAGAAGAAAAGGGTGTCACCGCCGTTGGCACGATGGGCTACGCTCCGCCTGAGCTTTTTTCGGGCCAGGTCGAGCCTCGCTCGGATATTTACAGCCTCGGATCAACGATGTTTCATCTGATGACCGGGGCCGATCCGCAAAACAATCCGCTGCTGATATTCGATTTCGAGAAGAATCCGCGGCCGCGGCAAATAAATCCGCAACTCTCGGATCAAATGGAACGGATATTGATGCGAAGCGTCGAATATAGTGCCGACAGCCGTTTTTCATCTGCGGATGAGATGGGCCAGACTCTCGCTTTGCATTTTGAAAATCTAAAATCAGGCAATATCACGTTTGGAGTTTCGGAAATACCGGCAGCCATCAGCCTGGCAAATCAAAGCGTATTCTGCGGCTTCTGTGGTCAGCGAATTGTCGCAACCGATCTCTTTTGCGCCTTTTGCGGCGCCAAACAACCGATAGCGCAGCAGGGCGTTCATGCTGAGATATACACCCGATCTGGTGCTACGGCGAAACTGATTATCGACGGAACGAGTGAGTTGGAAGCGCCGGCGTTTGCGCTTGAAAAGAACGAAAACCTTTTGGGCCGCCGTGATCCGATGTCGAATATTTTCCCAGAGATCGATCTTTCGAAATACGATCCACAGACAAAGATTTCCCGCCGCCACGCACGCATCTGGCGCGAAGGCGGCAATTTCCTGGTCGAGGACCTCGGTTCTTCGAACGGCACGATATTGATGGCCGGTGTTAGCGATTCCGTCCGGCTCCAGCCGAGGCACCCGCATCAACTCGCTAATGGCGACCGATTGAGACTTGGCGATACGACCCTGCATTTTCTGATGGGATAGACACGTTATTTATGGCTTCAGCCGCAACGCGAGCAATCGCGGCAACTAAACCGTCCAACGTGGAAAAAATAGTCGATTTCGCCCCCGAGAGGTTAAGGGCGCCTTTTATTCTTCGCTGCGCGGCCCTAATTATCGACTATATTATCCTACTTGCTATCCCGGTATTATGGCTGATCGTTTCAAAACTTCTTAGCGAGACGCCAGGCGACGTAGGGATCGGCGCGACCGGCTGGACAATCGGATTTGTGCTTTTTATTGCCAACTTTCTCGTGCTGCCATTGCTAAGAGGCCGTACGATAGGAAAAATGGTACTTGGCCTGACGATTCTAAAGGTGGACGGTTCGGACATCGATATCGGCGCCGTTATTCGGAGAAACCTGGTCGGCTATTTGGCGACCGTTTTGACATTGGGAATAGGATTTTTGATTGCCGCCGTAAATACGAGCGGCCGTTCGCTTCACGATTTCATCGGGGGAACAATTGTCGTTCGCGGTCGCAAGACGCAGAAATAGTTGTCAGTGGTCAGTTGTCAGTGGTCAGCGGAAGTTCTGAAAACTGACTACCGACTCCGACTACTGACAACTGACCACTGACCACTGACCACTGACCACTAACCACTGCTTTATGCCACATTTGCTAGTAGAACATGCCGCCGGCGATTCCGACACGGTTGCTATTACAAGGCTTCGGACGACTATCGGGCGTTCGGCGCGGAGCGATGTCTGTATTCCGGATGCCTTTGCCTCGCGCCTGCATGCGGAGATTAGACACGAGGGCGATACGTTCTGGCTTCACGATCTCGGCTCGGCTAACGGGACGCGGCTAAATGGCGCCCCGGTGTCAGGAACGCTGATGCCGCTGTTTGCGGGCAGCGAAGTGCAGATTGGCGAAACGAGAATCAAATTCGAAAGCGAGGTCGAATCTCCAAAGATTTTCAGCTCGACGCTAATCGCCGACAACACCGAATCCCTCGACCCGTCAAACACGATCTCGCTCTCGGCCCGCCGCACTCCGACGACCGAGTTTCTCGATTCGTCCATGTCGAGCCGCACCGATCTGCTTGGGCTTATCAGCAAGGTTGGCGTGGCCCTGCTTTCATCGAGCGGTCTTGATGACACGCTAAATCAGGTCGCCTCGCTCGTGTTCGAAGCGGTGCCGGCAGAAAGGGTGGTCGTCATGCTTCGCGACGTGAAAGCTGGCGATGAATTGCAGATCAAAGTCGCCCGCCTCCGCGGCAGCGACACGCCGATATCGGAAGTTCGCATCAGCCGGGCGATAATGACGGAGGTCGTAGATAACGGCAAATCGGTTCTCACGTCTGACGCGCAGCAGGACCCGAGGTTTGCGAGCCAGACGATTATTTTGCAGGGAATCCGTTCTGTGCTGGCGGTTCCGTTGAGTGTCGATGAGCGTCACGTGTTTGGTATCATCTACGCAGATTCGCCGACGCATCAGGCGACATTTTCGAGCGAGCATCTTGATATTCTCACCACATTGGCTTCGGTGGCATCGATCCGCGTCGAGAACGCGAGTTTGATGGACGAACGGATAAACCGCGAGCGGATGGAACGCGAGCTCGAGCTTGCGACCGAGATCCAGCAGCGTTTCCAACCATCTGGCCCGCCATCGGTCGAGGGATATGAGTTTCAGGGCATCTCGTTCTCGTGTTACGAGATCGGCGGCGATTATTATGATTTTATAGAGCGTCACGATGGCAAGATGCTCGTTGCGTTGGGTGACGTATCGGGCAAGGGAACTTCCGCGTCGCTGCTCATGTCGAGCCTCCACGCCGCTATTCACGGCCAGGTCGCGGCAAAGATGTCGCTCCGTCAGACGGTCGTCTCGGTAAATGAGTATCTCGCCGAGAATACGCCGGCGAACAGATTTGTTACGCTCTTTATCGCTGAACTCGAGCCGGGAAGCGGCGAATTGACTTATATCAACGCCGGACACAACCCGCCGCTGATCGGCCGCGCTGACGGCAACATCGAGTTGCTTTCATCCGGCGGTCTGCCGCTCGGGCTGATGAGTTTCGCGGAATACGAAACCGGCCACGCGAAATTAAACTCAGGCGATGTGCTTTTTATGTATTCAGACGGCGTTTCCGAGGCCAATAACCTCAACGAGGACGAATTCGGCATGGATCGCCTAACAGAGGTTATCCGTGCCAATACCTCGCGTTCCGCCTCGGCGATTCGCGACAAGGTCGAATCCGCGCTTTCCGATTTCACCGGCACCGCCGCCCCGAACGACGACATTACACTCGTTATTGTTAAGAAGAAGTGACTCTTGAGCGTTCCTACCTACTCTTCCTTTGCGTCCTTCGCGGCTTCTTAGAAACTCTTTTCCGCGAGTGCACAAGCCCGCGCGTGAGCAAGGGCGA
>JANPCJ010000243.1:0-15384 GCA_031430895.1 Chloracidobacterium sp.
CAAAAAATCCGTCGCCGCCGCCGATCGTAAACCAATCGTCATTCGAGATGCCGCGTGGATTCATAGTCGCGCTTGGCCCGCACCACGTGTTGTTGTCCTGCAGACCGCCGCAAACGCGGTAGGGCATCGCGTTGTCGGCGCCTATCTCGTAGAATTGTCCTAGCGGAACCGTATTGGCGTAATCCCACGTCCGACCGCGGTCGTAAGTGATATTAATGCCGCCGTCGTTGCCGATGATCAGGTGGTTTGAGTCTTTTGGATTGATCCAGATGCCATGCGTGTCGGCGTGAGGCGCACGGGCAAAATTGCCAGACCATGTGCGGCCGCCGTCCTCGGAATACTGCATTGCCACGCCGCCAAGCCAAAGACGCTGGTCGTTATTTGGGTCGATACGGAGTGTTGAGAAATACATCGGCCGCGGAACAGCCGCGATATCGGCCATCTTTGTCCAGGTTTCGCCCTTGTCATTTGATCTGTAAACGCCGCCATTTGCGTGCTCGACGGTCGCGTAAACGATATTCGAATCCTTCGCATAGACAGCCAGCGAACACCGGCCTGTCTCAAGCAGCGTCTCGGGTCGCGGCGTCGGGGCGTTTTCCGTGTCATACGGCATTCCCTTTGTGATCTTCGTCCAGGTATCGCCGCCATCGCTCGATTTGTAAAGCGCGCTGTGCTCACCGCTGCCGTTGAAACCGTAAACCGTCCGGCGTCGCTGATACATCGCGGCATATAAAATATTCGGACTTTCGTCGTCGATCACAAGATCGGTCGCACCCGTGTCGTCATTGACCTTGAGAACATGTTGCCACGACTTTCCGCCGTCGGTTGTTTTATAAACGCCGCGCTCTGGGCTCGCGGCCCACAGTTTACCGGTGGCGGCAACGTAGGCGATGTCGGGATTTGTCGGATGCAGAGTAACCTTTGCGATATGGTGAGTTTCGGCGAGACCCATTTGCCTCCACGTCTTGCCGGCGTCCATCGACTTGTAAATACCGTTGCCCCATGACGAGCTTTGCCGGTTGTTCGATTCACCCGTCCCTGCCCACACTATCGACGGATTCGATGGCGAAATGGCGATATCGCCCACACTCATCACTGTCTCTTTATCAAAAATAGTCGTCCAGGATGTGCCGCCGTTAATGGATTTCAAAATGCCGCCGCCGGCTATCGCCGCGTAAATAACCCGCGAATCCTGGGCGACGACCTCGATGTCGTTCACACGTCCACCCATCGTCGCCGGGCCGATCTCGCGAAACCGCATCCCCGAGATGACGGACTGAAACGTATTCGGAGGCCCCGGCGTCGGAGTAGCCGTGGGTCGCGGCGTCGCTGTCGGACGCGGGGTAGGCGTGGGCCGCGCCGTTTCCTGGGCCGCTATGGCCGAAACGATCAATAACAAAAGGAAACAGGAAACGCAGGAACCTTGCAGAGATTCAAATATTCTCATGATTTTGTATAGTCCTCGGAAAACCGTAATTTTAGATAGTACGGAGGAAATTCAATAAGTTGATTTTCGTGTCGCTTGATTTGCTATCAATTTAGGACAGTTTTTGGGAATAATCAAATAATATCGCCCCTGCAGACAGCGATTTGCAAAACTTTACATAGGAGTCAATTGGACCGCGGACGGCTCGTCCGCGAGTAATCGCCCGGACGAGCCGTGCGGGTCCAATTAATCGGACGGAATCTTCTCAGCCTCGGTCAGCACGTTCGATTCGAAGGATTTACGGGCACACTCTTCCCGATTCTTCTTTCGTAGCTCGATGGCCTCGGCATCCGTGAGTATTTTAGCCTTCATCAAAGAGAGACAGAGGTCGCGAAGCCCGTCCACCTGTTGCAGTCTTCGAAATACGGCGTGTTCGGACATGTCAATCTTCTTCATTTTCTATCCGGTGTATGTCTGCGAGGTCCTGCGGCCGTCCCGCGAGCGTTTTCATTTTTACTAACCCGTCGCGAGAAACCACCACAAGCTTGCTTCCCTGGAAGCCAATCGTCTCGCGTGAAGCCCAGACATCTTCAACCTGATGAGTAACAAGCAGCAAGTCGAGAGGAAGAACATCCTCGCCCACGACTTTCGACACACGCCGAATTTCCACCGCCCGTTCCTTGAATGACATGTCCAGGCCGCGTATATTGAAACCCCTTTTTGCCCCAACCTCATATGCCGCATCCAATGATTCCGGCCTGATAAGGAGATCGATATCCATCGTAGCACGCGGAAAACCGTGGACCGCCATCGACAGGCCGCCACAGAGCGCGTATTCGATTCCCGCCTCGTCCATTGAGGTGATAATACCTTTCAACTCGGGGATCAGGTCATTCATCTTCGTCAATTTCCAAGCGATTGCGGCTCCTCCATAACTGCACCGCAATCCTTGCAGCTACGCCTTTCCTCCGAGCCATAGAACTCAGCAAATACGCCCTGGAACTGTGTCGTGATGTCAGTCAATTGAAAATATTCCTCATACAGTTTGCGGTTGCAGTTTTCGCAGAACCAGAGCAGGCCGTCGAGTTCGCCGGGGCGGCGTTTGCGTTCGATGACGAGGCCGATGGTGTTTGCGCCGCGGATCGGATTGTGCGGAATTCGGGGCGGGAGCAGGAACATCTCGCCTTCGCGGATCGGGATTTCAATCGCCTTGCCGTCTTCCTGGATATGGACTTTTATATCGCCTTCGAGCTGGTAAAAAAGCTCCTCACCCTCGTCCCAGTGATAATCCTTCCGAGAATTCGGCCCGCCGACGACCATCACGATAAAATCGTCGGCGTCGTAAACACACTGATTCCCAACCGGCGGCTTGAGCAAATGCCTGTGCTCGTCGATCCATTGTTTGAAATTGAACGGCCGTCTGATCAGCATTTTCCTATTCTAATTGATAGACGACGAGGCGCAAATTTTTGATGACAATATAACAATTTCTGCCCTCAGAATCTTATAGGCGTCAAAATATATCCTTTGGCTCGAAGTAACTTTACCACACCGTTCTTCCCACCCAGATGTCCGCCGCCGACAGCGATGAATGACGGCGTGACGGTGATATGTTTCTCGATAACCGGAATCCAGCTGATGTTTCGATTATCAAGCATTTTGGCCTGTGAATACCCTGTTTTTTTTAACTCGGTCTCAGCCAGGTCATAAAGCAAGTCGGAATTTTGTGACAGATAGATCGCGGACAGTTTCCTAAACTCGGCAATCGTCTTTTCGGGGTCGGCAGCGGCCTCTTTCATTTCTCGGATTTGCTGTTCGAGCGAAACCGAATCGGCTGCGGCCATCTGTGCCTCCATGCTCTCAAGACCTAAGACCGGCAGCTTTTTTGCGACTGCGGTATCGGCAAGAAATTTGTCATAGATTACGGGCGGCTGACAGCCGAGTATTTTGGGGCTGCTTAACACCGCAGTAGTCGCGAATATCGGTTTGTACGCATTGAGACGGTCAAACGAAATTCCCATATAGGTTTTAAAATACTCGTCGATCTTCGCGTATTCCTCCGCAGTCAGATAGTCTTTCATCGTCTTTCCGTCAGGCAGCTTTGACGCGACAGCCGCTCTTTGCATTGCAGCAGGGTCAAGAAAGTCGGTCTCAAGCATTATTTGCCCGGTTTGATCGATAAGACTTTTTAATTTCTCGGACGAGAACATATCCTTTTCACATATCAGGTGGATCGTTCCAAAAAGATACGATGGCTTTTTTAAATTTTTGCCGGTTATCTTATAGAGAATTGCCGATGTCGCGACCGGCTTTGGCGTTTGCGCTTTAATGTTTGAAGCACCCAGAAATGTAAGGATGATTATCAGCAAAAATATTTTTTTCATTTTTTCCTCGAATTCAGAATGATCTGATGCGGATGTTGTCCGAATCTGTCGTATTAGTATCAACCGTACGTCGGAAAATCACATCTCGGTAAAAATAATTAAGCTGCTTGTGATTTTCAGCTTTTCAAACGGACTAATATCACGATGGAGCCGGAATTTGAGTGGACAATTAAAGAAAATGCGGGCTTGATACACAAATTGTGCCGCGTCTATACGTTCAACCGGGATGAATACGAACAACTGTTTCAGGAAATGCAGATACAGGTATGGCGTTCTCTCGGAAATTTTCGCGGTGAGGCAAAACTCTCAACCTGGGTGTATCGCATTTGCATTAACTGTGCTTTGAATTTCCGCGCCAATATCGTCCGGCACAAACAACGCTATGAGTGTCTCGACGGAAAGGATTTTGTCTACCCAACCCCGGACACGTCTGACGACGAACATCGCGAAAGGCTCTACTCAGCGATCCGCGAACTAAAGTCTGTTGACCGGGCCATCGTCAGTTTATATCTAGATGACAAATCTTACGAGGAAACAGCGGAAATTCTCGGACTTAGCACAACAAACGTCGCCACGCGACTGATGCGTTTGAAGCGACAACTGGCGGAGAAGTTATCAAATGAATGATGAAGAATTAAAAGAATTAAAAAAACTTTGGAAAACCGAAAGCAAGATGCCGACGGTCGATATCGACGGACTCAAAAAACTTTCAGATGATGGGTACCGAAAATTACGCCGAAAAGCGAGGATCGACTCGTGGGTACAGGGCCTCACGGCTGTTGCGTGTCTCATTCCTGTTTTTTTCTACCCGCGACTGATTTTCGCCGCTTTTCTGGCGCTGATCCTCGGCGTTTGGTATATCCGTGAATTGCGCGGCCTTTATAAAGGCTGGCGTTTCAACATCGCGAGCGTCAGCGTCAGAGAGTCGACCAAAGCAAGATTAGAATATCTGAAACGATTTTTCTGGCGGACGCGCGTAGCCGTCTATATTTTTGCGCCGCTGACCCTGACAGCAACGTTTTTTGGCCTTGGCTACTTTGAAAATCCCGGCGTCACCCCGGATCGGTGGATTATCTGGCTCGCAAAAAATATTCTCATCACCGAGGTCCTAACCGTAATATTTTGCGAGATCTATTTCGCTTTCTTGTACAAACCGGCCCTCAAGGAACTTCGCGAAATATCGCGGCAATTGGACTCGACCGAGGCCTGACTACATTTCGGCTATTTTCGTTACCGTCCGCCAATTTCGACCGGTGGCGGCCACCTTTAATTTCTTGTCGATAAAGCCCTTGCCAACGAGACTGTCGAGAATGCTTATCTTCAGGCAGCAATAGATCGAGCGGCCGCTGATGGCGAAACGCTCGTTTTCGCTGCTATTTTCCATAAGCAGCCTTTCCTGCTCGTTCGAAAGTTCGCTGTCCAAAAAGAATAGGTGCAGATATTTATCGCTTTCGAATTGTCCCTCGAACGGATTGTTTTTTATCAGATCGCCAATCTCAGCCATCGACCGGACCATAACCGAAATATCTAGTCCAAATTCGGTTTTGATCGCGTCGTGTATTTTCGCCGCCAATGCGGCGTCGTGTGATACGCCCTTGCCTACGCGCGGGCTTCTGAAATCAAAAATCAGATTTCCGCTATTGATGTAGCTTTTTACATTTTCAAAACCCAGCGAGGTAACGAGGCTGCGGAGCGTTTCCATCTTTATCATGTTCTTGCCGCCGACGTTGATGCCGCGGAGCAGAGCGACATATTTCATTTTAGTCGAGCGAAGCTAGATCGATTACAAAACGGTAACGCACATCGGCCTTGAGCGTTCGGTCGTAGGCCTCCTGGATCTTTGTGATCGGTATGACCTCAACATCGGCCGTGATATTGTGCTCGGCACAATAGTCGAGCATCTCTTGGGTCTCGGGAATGCCGCCAATGCCCGATCCGGCAACGTTGCGGTTATTGGTGATCAGCGAGAAGGCCTCGATCGCGGAGGGTTCTGTCGGCGCTCCGACAAGCACCATCGAGCCATTGAGACGCAGCAATTTCAAATACATATTGAGATCGTGCGGGGCCGAAACCGTATCCAAAATGAAGTCGAACGTTCCGGCCAGCGGTTTCAGGTTCGCGGCGTCGCGCGTCACGACGAAATGATCGGCTCCTAACGCCCGTGCGTCCGCCTCTTTTCCGGGCGATGTGCTAAAAACGGTAACATCCGCACCCATCGACGCCGCGAGCTTTACACCCATATGACCGAGCCCGCCGAGACCGATGATTCCAGCCTTCTTCCCAGGCCCGACTTTGTAACGTCGGAGCGGTGAATAAGTAGTGATCCCGGCGCACAACAACGGGGCGACACCCGCCAGCGGTTGGTCGGTCGCGACTTTGAGCGCGTAAGCCTCGTCAACCACGTATTGCTTAGAATAACCCCCGTATGTCGGCGTCGTCTCATCCATTTCGGTGCCGTTATACGTCATTGAGCAATGCACGGTGCACCACTGCTCAAAACCGGTCGTACAGTTTTCGCATTTCCGGCACGAATCGACAAAGCAACCAATGCCGGCAGTATCGCCCAAACCAAATTTCGAAACGGAATTCCCGACTTGCGTCACCTTTCCCACGATCTCGTGACCGGGAACCATCGGAAAGGTCGAATTTCCCCACTCGCCCTTCGCCTGATGTATGTCGGAATGGCAGATGCCGCAGAATTCCACGTCGATAAGAATGTCGTTCGGCCCCACATCGCGCCTAAGGAAATTGAACGGCGCGAATACGGCATTTGAATCATGTGTTGCGTAACCCTTTGTTTCTATCACCTTGTCTCCTTCGCTTGAGTGTAAGCAGTTCCGTGTCAGTAGCCCGCACGTAAGTAAAGGCTTTCGGGACTACTGAAACGATTCTTCAATCTATCGTAGCAATAACTTTCAATTCGATCGCGATCGGTGTCGGCAGCCTATTGACCTCCACGGTCGTCCGGCATGGCTGATTCTCCGCAAAATGCTCAGCGTAAATACGATTATACACGGCAAAATCCTCACGCATGTTCGTCAGAAAGACCGTCACATCGACGACCTTGTTCCACGATGAACCAGCGTCTTCGAGAATATACCGCACATTCTTAAACACAGACCGGCATTGCGTTTCGATATCGTAAGAAACGATCTCACCATCTTCGCTTTGCGTGACTCCCGGTATTAACTTGGTTCCCCGCTCGCGAGGCCCGACGCCGGAAAGAAACAGCAAATTGCCAACGCGCCGAGCGTGTGGGTAAAGGCCAACCGGTTCTGGCGCTTTGGGGGAATTGACTGGGGCGTCGATCATCTGTCTCGTCCGATTACAGATGATTTTAACAGGAATCGGCACAAAACGAACAATCCGGCGGCCCAGAGTTTTCTGAATCCGAACGCCTCGCTATGGAGAAATTATAATATAGGGAATAGAATGCATGTAAAAACCCATCTTACTTGCGAGGTTGAGAATTTTATGAGGACATTATTTATTATGAAACTTGTTGCCGTATTATCACTGGCCGTCGCCGTCGGGTGCGGCATTGTCAGCAGTTCGTCCAAGACGCCAGATGTGTCCGCGGCGGCTCCCGTATCCCTTGAAACCGAATCGGCGACCGCAAAAGGTTTGCAGACCGCAGTATTCGCGGGCGGATGCTTTTGGGGTGTCGAAGCAGTTTTTGAGAATGTGAAGGGCGTGACCGATGTTAAATCGGGTTACGTCGGCGGTGCGGCAAAAACCGCGAATTATGACGACGTCAGCGGGGGCGACACCGGACACGCGGAGGCGGTCCTGGTGACATTCGACCCGGCAAAGGTCACCTACGCCCAATTGCTAAAAGTGTTCTTCACCGTCGCCCATAACCCAACCGAATTAAATCGCCAGGGCCCGGACACCGGAACGCAATATCGGTCAGCAATATTCTTCAACGGGGAGGATCAGCAGAAAGATGCTGCCGCCTACATCAACGAGTTGGACAACTCAAAGGCGTGGCCGAAACCGGTTGTGACGCAGGTAGTGCCGCTAACAAAATTCTTCGTCGCCGAGACCTATCATCAGGATTACCTCGTTCGCAATCCGACCCAGCCCTACATTGTCATCCACGATATGCCAAAACTCGAGGAGCTGAAAAAGAAATTCCCCGAACTTTACGCCGGGAAATAATTTGAGGTCGCAGACGCCGGGAACGCAGGCGCCCTCGCCTGCGGCGCCGGTTCCTCCGGCGTGACGAAGATTGGTATTTCTCAACTTGAATGTTCACCGCGTTCGTCAGCGTTCGAACGCTTGCCGGCGAGGGCGCCTGCGTTCCCCGGTAACTTCACTCTTATTTGCCTTTCTCCGCCCAGATTTGAATCAGATTCACTAGAGTCTCAGTCGATTTCTCTAAACCTTTCTTTGAATTAAACTCAAGCTTACCGTGGAAATTATGCCCACCGGTGAACAGATTCGGCGTCGGCAACCCCATCGCCGTCAGACGCGAACCGTCCGTGCCGCCGCGTATCGGCCGCAGTTCCGCCTTGACGCCCGCACGACGCGAGGCCTCGATGGCATAATCCGTCAACTGTGGATAGTCCTTTAAGACCTCTTTCATATTCAAATACCCGAGGACACTGGCGTATTCGATCTTGACCTTAGGATATTTCAGCTGCGTAGCGGCGATTACGCGTTTGATGGCCCTTTCCTGACCCGCAAGACCGCTGATGTCAAAATCACGAAGCAGTATCTTGACCGTCGATGTCTCGATATCGAGTGTGCCAACATACGGATGAATAAACCCGACGCGCCCGGCGGTCGTCTCCGGTCGGTTCTTTACGGCCAACGGAAACCGCGCTAAAAAATCACCCGCCGCATACGCGGAGTTTACGAGAATACCTTTCGCCGTCCCGGGATGTGTCGAGACGCCTCTGAAAGTCACTGTCGCCGTCCGTGCCGACCACGTCTCATTAGAAATATCCCCAAGTTGCTCGCCGTCAACCGTATAGCCAAACTTCGCACCCCACTTCTCGATCTCAAATTTATCGATCCCCCCGCCAACCTCCTCGTCAGGCGTAAATGCAATAGCCACATTGCCATGCTTGATCGACGGATTCTGTTTAAGAATATCGATCATCGTCATCAGTTCGGCAATTCCTGATTTATCATCCGAACCAAGAAGCGTCGTCCCGTCCGCCGTAATAATATCGTCGCCGATCAAATTCTTCAGATCGGGATTCTGCGCAACCGTAATGACCTGCGTCTTATCGCCGGGTAAAACAATATCACCGCCCTGGTAATCCTTGTGAATAATAGCGTTGACATTCGCCCCCGAAACGGCGGGCGACGTATCCATATGAGCGATAAACCCAATCGTCGGCACCTTAGAATTGTCCGCTAGATTGCCCGGCACCATCCCGTAAACAATTCCCCACTCGCTCAACCGAACATTCTGAACGCCGAGTTCCTTCAATTCTTTTTCCAACAACCGAGCCAGATCAAGTTGCTTCTTCGTACTCGGCGGAGCAGGCTGATCTTCAGCCGACTGCGTGTCGATCTTGACGTATCTCAGAAAACGCGACATTGCCGTTTCGATCGGGGCATTGGACTGTGCCGAAACTGACGAAAGCAAAATGAACGAGATCAAAAGCGTATAAAATAGTTTCATTTCAAATGTTCCCAGACTCTTATACATACATTTTTTTCTTCGGTAAAAAACTTCAACGCCTCAAAGCCTCCTTCACGCCCGACGCCGCTCTCTTTCATGCCGCCGAAAGGTGTTCGCAGATCGCGGAGGAGCCAGCAATTTATCCAGACGATTCCGGATTCGAGTCCTGATGCTACGCGATGGGCGCGCGAGAGGTTTTCAGTCCAGACGGTGGCGGAGAGGCCGTAGCGGACGCTGTTTGCGTAAAATAAAACGTCGTCTTCGGTGTCAAACGGCATGATCGCGACGACCGGCCCGAATATCTCTTCCTGGTTGGTGCGGCAATCGTGGGCTAGGTCTTCGATGACGGTTGGCTCGATGAACCAGCCATTGGCACAACGCTCCGAGACGCGACCGTTAGAGAGCGTACCCTCGTCGCCGAGTGCACGCTCGTTCACTCTCGCGTTTCCGCCCGTGAGGACAGTTCCGCCTTCTTCTTCGCGGGCGAGGTCGATGTACGACATTATTTTGTCAAAATGCGCCTTCGAAACTATCGCCCCGACGTCGGTGTCTGAATCGAGTGGATCGCCGACTTTGAGAGCCGCAACGCGAGCGACAAAATCCGTTTTGAACCTGTCGTACAAAGGTCGCTCGATGAAAACGCGCGAGCCGCACAGACATATCTCACCCTGATTTGAGAATGACGAGCGGACGGTGGTTGCCAGCATTTCTTCGTAGTTGCAGTCGGCGAATATTATGTTCGGATTTTTACCGCCGAGTTCGAGTGAGAGTTTTTTGAACATCGGGGCCGCGACGCGAGCGATCTCTTCGCCTGTTTTCGTGCCGCCGGTAAATGAGATCGCTTTGACGTCTTTGTGAGCAACAATTGCCGAACCAACTTTCGGGCCGAGGCCGTGAACAATATTTAGTACGCCGGCGGGCAAACCTGCCTCGATGCAGAGTTTTGACATCAAATATGCCGTCATCGGCGTAACTTCTGATGGTTTAGCAACGACCGTGCATCCGGCGGCCATCGCCGGTGCGATCTTCCATGTAAAAAGATATAGCGGCAGGTTCCACGGCGAAATACAGCCCACAACACCGAGCGGCTGACGCAAAGTGTAGTTGATCGCGTTCTGGCCGACGCTGTCATGCGATTCGTTTGCGGTGTGCATCGCGGCTGTCGCGTAGAATTTGAAATTCGCAATGGCACGTGGAATATCGACAGAGCGGGCGAGCGAAACCGGCTTTCCCTGATCTACGCTCTCGGCCAATGCGAGCGGTTCGAGATCACGCTCGATCAGCGCAACGAGCCGCATCAAAATATCGTGTCTCGCCTCAGCCGATGTATTCGACCATACCGGAAATGCCGCCTTTGCCGCTTCGACCGCCAAATGCACATCGCGGTCATCCGAATCGGCGATCAGCGAATACACCTCGCCCGTCGATGGGTCGAAGTTGTCGAGATACCCGCCCGATGCCGGATGTACCAATTCCCCTCCGATGTAGTTTTTGATCTCAATCATTTAAATCTGCGAATAACGCAAATGAACGCGAAAAAGAACTTTTTTGTTTCTTATTCATGTCGATTCGCGTAATTCGGGGGCAAGTCTTTCTCATACCTTCGCAAAGGTTAACCCCGTTTGTCCTTGATATTTGCCGCCGCGATCTTCGTATGAGACGGCGCAGTCTTCGTCGGATTCGAAGAACAGGATCTGACCGATGCCTTCATTTACATAAACCCGCAACGGCAGGTTGGCAAGATTTGCGATCTCGACGACGAGGCGACCGGTCCAGCCGGCTTCGAGCGGTGTTGTGTTGACCAGCAATCCGGCCCGCGCATATGTGGATTTACCAAGTGCAATTCCCGTCACGTTTCGCGGCATTGTGAAAGTCTCGACCGTCACGCCCAGCCCATAATGATGCGGCGGCAGCAAATAATATTTCGCACCGTCATCGGCCGCGTGGAGTTGCGGCTCAATCAGGGAATACTGCTCGTCAAACCGTTTTGGGTCGATCTCCTTTGCGTGAACGGAGGAGAAAATACGAAACCCGTCATCCGCCAGACGCATGTCGTATCCATAGCTCGAACACCCCGCCGAGATAATCCGTTTGCCATCAGCCTCGCGAACAAGCTCCGAAAGAAACGGCGTAATCATCCCCTGTTCAGCCGCCATTTTGCGCAGCCATATATCTGATTTGATTGACATAGAGAAGCGTAGTTTAACATAGGTCCGAACCGCCTGCGTCAGCGGGCGGCTCGAACATTGGGGTTCGTAATACTGAAACGAGATGAATATCGCCGGCCGCCCTTCCACCCGCTTACTCAGTCAGTTATGCCCTAAAGCCGCGCCAATCTTAGCGTTCCGTCTCCAACCGTGAATTTTAAAGACGGTCCGCCGACGCCGACTTTTGCAAGGATTGACTTATCAGTGAAGACCGCCTTGCGGTCGCGCGGTTTTAGGTCGGTCAGGGAGTTTTCGATAGCACCCTTCCGAAGGATCACCGCATCGATTTCAGCACTCGTATTCACGGGCAGGCGAACAGTCAATTCGCCCGTCGCAATCTGGATATTTGCCGGCCGGCCACGCCATCCCCTCACGCCCATCGCCACATCTAGCTTGCCTACGCCAACTGTGACTGAGGTACTGCCGCCAATTATCTCTATTCTTCCATTCGTTTCGAGCAGATTGACAGTTATCGCACCTTCGACGCCCGATATCCAGAGATCGCCCTTGCCGCCATCGATCTCGAGATCGCAATAACGCGGGACCGTGATCACATAGTCAATCGAAAATGGCAGCCCGATCAGGTTCTTTGGAAATTTCTTGCCGATCTTCTTCATCGCGGCCTTGTCATGTGTGCCGATCGTGATTATGCCGGTCCGGGAAGCGCTCTCGTCAGTAATAAAGCCCGTGACCTGGGCGATTTTTGCCAGGTCGGCCTCGTTTGCAGCTTCGAGACCGATAACCGCCGTGATCTCGATCTCATTCGTGGCACCACCCGAAACTCGAATCGAGCCATTCGGAGCGCCGACGATCGCAACCGTTCCTCCGGCACCGAAGTCAAATTTATCGGTTTTTGTGACTACTCTTTTCGCAACTCCAACGGTTTGAGCCGGGACCGATAGAGCGACGCCGCCAACGAATAAAAATGCTGCGAGAAATATGATGTGCTTATTCATTTAGATTGATGTGCAAAAAAAGAGATTCAAGCGTAAGTTTACGCCTTCATTCGAAGGACAGTGAACAGAATCAACCCGGGAGTCTATCGCCTTAGAAAGGCGATTCCACCGCGCTGATTGGTGACCATGAGAGTGGCGGCTCCGTCACCGGCCTGGCCGACGACACGACGGCCGTCGCCGACGAATCTCATTTTTTCGCCGGAAAATGAGCCGAGGCTAATGCTCCGCGACGATGGTGCCGTCGCGACAAGGCGAAATGACGAATTGAATGGAATACGCAGATTGATGGAGCCGCGCATCGAGGCGAAACGGTAGTTGCCACCCTGTTGAATCTCGCCGTCAAAAAAAATGTCGCCGAGACCATTCTCGGCGGCGACTGCACTCGCGCTGATGTTCGTCAGCACGATATCGCCCTCGCTTGAAATGTGAGCACGAACTAATCCGCCGCGGACGTTGCTGACGTTTAGATTGCCGATCCGCGTTTCGATATCGACCATTGAATCGTAAGGCACTCGGATAGTGAAATTTACATTCCCGACCTCATTCCGGCCCTGGTTGTCTCGCACCATGTTGATGACGATCGTGCCGCTCAGGCTTTGAGGAGCTATATTCGCCGCCGGAGATTCGAGACTTGCCGTGATGCTGACTTCGGAACGGTTCCAGCCTTCGACAGTGACGGTTCCCGTCCGGTTCATTAGCTGAAGACGGACGTTCTGACCGGCGGGATATGTGCGGGAAAACCGCTTTTGCGCCGATGCCTCGCCCGTAAAAAGCGCAAAGAAAAAAACTACGCTCAAAAGGATCGTAGTTCTTGCGACAAACATACTACTAAACAATTTTTTCGATCGACAGATCATTCCAAAACTAAAGGTCCGAGAAATCCCGGAGAAGATTCATTTTCTCGTTCAAGACTGAATCCAGCATTTCGCCCGAAAGATCGTCTTCCGGATCGTGCTGAAGGAGCATCGTGTATTCACTAACCGACTCGTCGATGACCTGCAAATTGCGGTCAAAGGCATCGCGTGTCATGCCGTCCCATTGGACGCGACGCGCCTGCACACGCGCGTTCCAATATTCAATCGCCGCATGTTGTTCTTTTAGTCGTCGGTCCCGCGACTGCTGAGGCGTATCCACGAGTCCGACGCGGCTCAAAACCTTTTCAAACGTCGTCTGCGTTTCTGCCGAACGGGTCGTAAAATCAGCTTCCGCCGGCTGCATATAATTCCTGATCGCCGCAACAGTCAGCAATGAGCTGACAACCGCGATACAAAGCACTGCCGCCGCAAGCTGCGTAAACGAAAGCTGCCAAAAACGACCCTTCGTCTGTTCGAAAGCCGGTTGAGTGGCTTGCTTCGGCTCGTTCTCAATAATATTGTTGATACGACACCAGAGCGCCTGCGAGTTTGGCGGGACAAGCTCGGATGGTGATTCCGCCGTGCAGACATCAAGAATCGAGGCAAAATCTTCGCAAACCCGGGAACACTCCAAACAAACGGCAAGATGCATCCGAACAGCCACCGCCCGCCCCGGGTCAAGCTCGTTGTCCATAAACACGCTGATCAGATTTTTACACTCGTCGCAATTCATCTTCTATTAGGCAAGCGTCGTGCTTGCCACGCTGCCGCGTCGAAATACTATAGCCTTAGTCCACAATGATAGATTAGCGAACACTGTGAAACGTTGCTTCACAACCATTATTTTTTCGGTGCAATGGGACAATAATCAACACAAAAAACACGAACAATGATCCGCCCTTGTCCGTGCCCGTTAGATTAAATTTTTTGCTAATCCTGCTTCTTTATCAGAAGGCCGCGGAGTTTTAATCTTGCTTTGTGAAGCTGAGATTTTGAGGTCCCGACCGAGATTCCCATCATCCGTGCGACTTCCTCGTGCTCAAATCCCTCAACGTCGTGCAGTACAAACACTCGCCGGTATCCGTTTGGCAGTTCGGCGATCGCGTTTTTCAGCGCGATGCGGTCAATGACCTGCATCTTGTTCGGATTCGACGTGCCGTGAACCATCTGCTCCGGCATCTCGCCGTCTTCTGAGGTCCGCTCGTTTTTAACGCTTCGACGGCGGAAATGCATCAGGACCTGATTAACGGTCAACCTGTGAAGCCATGTCGAAAACGCCGAATCGCCGCGAAAACTGCCGATCTTTCGAAAAAGCTGGATAAAAACTTCCTGCGTCAGGTCTTCCGCCTCGGTTTGACTGCTGGTCATCCGCAGGCAAAGGCTGTAAGTGCGGCGGTGATAGCGCTCGTAGATAGTCTCAAAGGCGGCGAGGTTGCCATTGGCCGCGAGACGGCAAAGGCCGATGTCCGGAGCGCTTTTGTCAAAAGCCTCGGCCTCAGCGACGGGTGCCTGAAATGCAACTTCTGCTGTCGCCTCAAAGCCAAAGGCGATATTCTGCTCAATCGCAGCCGAGTGTGGATCCATGGTCACTCCCAAAAGGTCGATGCCTGATTTTAAAACTTCTTCGCTGGCTTTGATGACGGCCTCCGCTTGCAGAGTTGCTTTCGTACCTAATGATTCTATGCGTAAACGCACAAAAGGTAAAGTATTTTTATCAAATTTTGTCGTTTCGCCCTAAATAACAAGTACCCCGGTTCATTGATGTTTTCGACGTGGATCGCGGGGACAAGCTAAAGACGCGAACTCTGAACAAAAAGCCCGAACAGGTGTTGGTCTGTTCGGGCTTGTTTTATGCCCGCCGGTCGTGGCCGGCGGGGCGTTTTGTTTGAGCAGCTTAGCGTCTTAGAAATCCAAAGAGC
>JANPCJ010000244.1:0-22084 GCA_031430895.1 Chloracidobacterium sp.
CATCCTGCTGCCCGATACATGGCGCGAAATGCTCAAATTCTCAAGCGAGAACCGCGTCGGGCACGATGGCTATGAATATATGGGTCAGATCTATCCCCACAAGATGACGCTCTGGCTGGCTGGCATCCCCTGGACGTTCTATTACGTTTTTATTGCCGTCAAGACTTCCATCTCGACTCTCGCTCTCTGCTTGTTTGGGTTGCCGATGATGTTCAGACGCAAACTCGGCGACGGAAGGTTCCTGCTCTTCTTCTGGGCATTTCTCTGGTTCATTCCGTTCTCAGCCGTGGGCGGGAAATTTACGCGCTATTTCACCATTGTCGAACCGCTTGTTTTGATCTCTGCCGCCGTTGGATTTTGCTTCTCGCTACGTTGGTTGACGGCGAAATTGCTTGGCAGTTCAAGGTTCGCTCTTGTTGCCCAGGTCGTTCTCTTCGCCTCCGCGATTTCATTCCCGCTTTACAATTCAATCTCGGTTACGCCGCATTTCCGGCTCTTTACAAATTCACTCGGCGGCGGAATCGCGGCAGCCGGTTCATATTTTCCACACGACGAGTTTTACGACGTCGCCACGCGCGACATCGTCGCCGCGATTGCCGACAGGGCGCGTCCCGGAGCCGTCACCGCGTGCGAAACACCCGAGTTATTCGCCTACTACGCCGCAAAAATCGGTCGCGAAGACCTTACATTTATCTCGCTCTCGGACGAACTTAAAGTTACAAACCTCGCAACCGGTGACTTTATCGTCCTTGTAAAAGGAAGGCGTTATTTTAGCAACAACGTGTATGAGAAAGCTCTTAGAGAGGCAATCCCGGCTGCGCAGATAGAGGTTGGAGGTGTTTCCGCCGCAAAAATATATCAACGATAAGAACAGCTAACAGCTATCAGCTATCAGCTATTCCGAACCGTTTCAGTCATAATTTAAAGCCTCAACCGCATCAAGTCGCGCCGCCCGAAGCCCCGGATAAAGTGCCCCGAGTGTGCCGCTTACCAAACCCACGATGACGATAGTCAGAATAATCTGCGGATCGATGGCCACGGTCAATGTTGTCCACTTTGCGAGCGCAAATTTGAGAAGATATGTTGTCGAAACGCCGACCGCTATCCCGCCGATACTGATGAGCAGGGCTTCCTGAACGATCGTCCAGGCGATACTGAAATTGGACATTCCGAGCGATTTCAGCACCCCGATCTGGCGTGTCCGCTCGGTCACGGTTGTGTACATCGTCAGCAAAATGATGAGACCGCTGATCGCTGCTGCAACACCGATAACGACATCAAGAAAGACATTTAGGGCGGGAATGCCCTGCATGTACAACTCTGGGATCTCACTGGTCAGAATTATTTGATTTTCGGGGAATGCGGCATGGAGCCGGTCGCCAATCAGTTGCGGATCAACACCGTCATCGACCTTGACAAGAAACGCCGACGCCTTTCCCTCGGCGCCAAGCTGTGCCTGCATTGTGGAAAGCGGGATCTTAATCCGGGCCCCGGCGCTTGGCTCGTATGTCCCGACGATCGCAAAATCGCGTTCGTAGATGCTGAATTTATCGCCGATTTTAAGCTATCGGCGGTCTATCCAGGCCATGTCTGACATCATCTCATCGCGGCCATCGACAAATACACGTCCATGGACAACCTGCAATCCTGCCGTCGCCGCATAGGGTGCAAAAGGAACGCCGTCGATTAACCGGCTGCCGGTCAACCCATCCGTCGCCGCGACGCTGTTCTGGGCTATCGGGACCGCCGCCTTGACACCTTCGACCCGCTCGATCTCAGCCTGCATCGAAACCAGCAGCCGCAAAGCGTCTGAACCACTCAACCCCAAACTTCCAGACGCCCGAAACATGATCTCGGCACCCACGTTCGACTCGCGCGCAGCCCGCTCGCGCATCGTTCCGTTGGCCAGCCCCACCGTAAATACGATCAGCAAAATGCCCATCCCGATACCGATGATACTTACCGCCGTCCGAGCGGGACGGTGGAGCATATTTGAGAAAACAAGGCTGTTCATTTTAATGGGACCATGGACGGCCCGTCCGTGTGTTTCCGCTCACGGGCGGGCCGCCCGTGGTCCAAATTTTGTCTAATTCCGACCGACGGCCTTCTTAAAGGCCTCTTTCGCCAACAGCCGTGGCGAGTTCATCGTCGCCATATAAAACGGCACAACGCACCCGCATTTGTCGCAATCGGCATTGTCGCCCATCATGCATTTCCCTTTCGGTTTGCCGTCTGCGCCAAGTGTAAAGGCTTTTTCTTTGAAGAGGCAGTTGTCGGTAACGCTCCGAGAATTCTGCGACCGCATCAGATCGAGCGTCGAATCGAGCATGTTTATCACGCCCGGGAATTTGCGTTTCAAAGCAACCAGATCGTCGATTATCCGGTCGCGTGTCTCCCAATCGAGCCATAATGACTCATCGAGCTTGTTCACAGGCGTAAAGAAGTCAAAAATGATGCCGCCGCGGGCGAGCGGCCCCCATTCGACAATCAAATCCTCGATACAATCGACCGTAAGGCTGGTGAGAACACACGAGATTTGAATTTTCAGATCGGGATGGCGCAGGACATTTTCCTTGATCTTTTGATAGATGCCCGGCGCCCGCATCTTGGCAAATGCCTCTTCCGTGCCATCGATCGAGATGACCCATGTACAGTCAGTCCATTCAGGGAGCTCCATCGTCCCGTTCGTTACTATAGTGTTGTGTTTGAAATATTTACGCCCAACGTCGATTAGCTGTTTGCGAACCATCGGCTCGCCGCCAACCCACGTGCAAAGCAGCATCGGGTCGCCCGCCGCCTTCATCGCTTCGAACTTTTCGATCCATTCATCGACCGTAAGCTCGACTTCCTTATGTTCCTCGGCGAAAAAATAACAGTGCTCGCATCGAAGGTTGCACCGCTTTGTCACATCGATCGAGCCGACGGCATTCGGCGGCATACCAAAGGCCATCAGTTTGGCGAGGCCGCCAATGTTTCGAAGCGCTTTTGTAATTCTCATCCCAGTAGGTCAAGCTCCGTTCGTGCAGTATGCGTAGACAATTTTTCTGGCCACAGCCATTCCCCACGCAGAAAAAAGCCGGTCAAAACTTTGGAGCGAAAGATACCACCTAGACAGCGACCGTCTCGACTTCGTGCTCTTCGACGAGATATGGCGTGGCAACAGCTTTATCGATATCTTCTTCCAGCACCTTAGCGATTACCGGCAAACTCAGGCTGCGCGTTTTTGCGATATTCGGCACCTCGTGACCCTTGGCATAAACCGCGTGACGGCCATTCTCTTTATACCACTCTGACAATGAAGCGGTTTTGTGCATTTCCTCGATGATCTGGCGCCAGCCGACGCCGGTGTTGTATGCACAGAACGAAACCTCGCCCTCCTGTGTGCCGTACGGAATGACGCACATCTCGGTGCGGCGGAAATCGTAGTTAAAGAGGTCCTGAAACCACATCCCTTCAACGCATAGTACGCGCCAATTGTCGTCGCTGTTAGTATCCTGGCCCGCACTTGTCATGCGATCATTGCGATCCGAATTCGCGTTGGTTGACGACGGCTTGAATAAATTAAGTATCTGCGAGATCGGAAAGCCTTCCGGCGCCTTGCCGGCATCGAAGTTTCGCATGATCGCCATGCCGAGTTGGGCCATCGTGAGTTTCTTGCCGCGGGCGGTGTCCGTGATGACGGTCACGTCCTTCATAAACTGCTCGTAGTTAAAGAAATCGAAGAGCGAGGTCATCTGATTCGTGTTTTTGTTGACGACGATCAGCGTGAAAATACCGCAATTTGGGTGGCAGTTGCACGACGACCAACCCCACGGAGCGTCCGCCCCTTGCAGCATGTCCATCACGCTCGTAAACGCCGAGTAACTCGATAGCGGATACCAATCGCGCAAAGGTTCGAGCACGCCGTCGAGCTGCTTTTTAAGGTCGTGGGTCATTCCGGACAGCGTATAACGCTGTGCGATGCGGTCTTTGTCGGAGACATCTTCGTCGCGGCCGGTGAACGACACAGGCTGGAACGCGATCGTTTGCACCTTGTCGATGTTTTCGGCGGCAAATTTGACGATGCTGCCGATTCCTTCGTTGTTCCACGAATTGACGATCGTCGTGACCAGCGTCACCTTGATGCCGACCGAAGCGAGATTCTCGATGGCCTTGAGCTTTACGTCAAACAGATTGCCGACGCCGCGATGTTTGTTGTCCTCGTCATTGGTTCCGTCGAACTGCAAATAAACGCCGTGCTGCCCTGCGGCTTTCGCGGCCTTGCAAAATTCGATGTCCTCGGCGTATCGAATGCCGTTTGTCGCGGCCAGGATGCGGTAAAACCCGATCTTCTTTGCGTAAGCGACCGATTCGAGAAAGTGCGGTGCGATGGTCGGTTCGCCGCCGGAGAAAAGGATGATGATCTGCCGACGCGGCTTGAACGAAACGGCTCTGTCGAGGATCTCTTTCGTGTCCTCGAACGTCGGTTCATGCACATAGCCGACCTGATTTGCATCCATAAAGCACGGATTGCACATCATGTTGCAGCGGTTAGTCAGATCGACGGTGAGCACCGCTCCGCGGCCAAATTTAATATCCGAAGTCCCGTGATGATGAACGTGTTTGTCCTCAGCCGCTTTAAAATCGCGGCCGTAAAACAACGATTCGATGCGTGCCAGAAACGCCGGATCGGTCGCCATCACATCGACAAACTCGCCATGCGTCGGGCAGGTCTTTTTCATCACGACCTGTCCGTTTTCCTCGACGATCTGAGCCTTGATCTCGCCGGGATGCGAATTCATCAGGATCTCAAGCGGGATGGATTTGTTAATAACGCCCTCGCGAACGCTCTTGACGCACGCCGGGCAAAGCGAATCGGTCTCACGCGGAAACCCAAGCGGCGGCGCCGTCCGCTCGTACGATTTGAGCAGCGGCTCGGCCGCCCATTTCGGCGTGATCGCCTCGCTCTCAGGCAAAGCCTTATTCACCGCCTGAAAAGCCTTCCACCCAATATCCGCCGCCGCCGAAGCCATCTTCGACCCTTTCCGCCCCTTCCCGCCTTTTTCCCCGCGTCTAAAATTGTCGCTAAACATAATGTTTTACAAATGAGCAAGCACACTAATAGTGTCCAAATCTTAGCAAAATTTGGTCAGTAAGGCTAATTTTCAGCCTCCTGCGCGTTGATGAAACTGCGGCGACATGCAGAAATTACAAGACCGCTACGCCGAGTTTGAGAAACAGATTGCGACGCTGAATAATAATCCGGAAGCTCATCGTGAATAGGCAGGCGGCTCCCTTAACCAACGACACTGAAAAGAATTATTTACTTGGTTTCTGTGTTGGTGTTGCTTGTGATGGACTTGGCTTCGGCTCGGCAAGTCCCTTAAAGGCGGCAGAAAATCCGTCAGCGTCCAGCTCAAAAAGAAAAGTTTGAGTCGAACGGTCAGTGGTTTGAAGAAGAAACTTAACCGTGCCCCCATCCAATAAGCACTGTAAAAGCTCTTCAGCTTGTTTATTTTTCTTCTTATTGTAGGAAGGAAGGACTTGGATTCTGAAGCTGCCTTCGCTGAGAATCGCACCATATGGGAACTCATGTTGTTTGCCCTTACCATCTTCTATTGACACGGAAAAGCTCTCCGACTTAAACAATGCAGAATACGGAGATGAACCATATTGATAAAATTCAAAAGCGAGTCCGTTATTAGGGTCGTAGAGAACCGTGACAAGAAGAGTGGAATTTCGTGTGGCTGAATTGCTGAAAGTTCCCGAGATACGATGAGATGTTGTTAGATAGGGCTGATCGGTCTCCTTTTGAAATTTGTCAACATAATACTTCATGACCCAATCGCCTTTGTCCTTTGATTCAGCCTCCGGATTCGGAGTTGAAGGCTTTTGCTGAGCTTTCGTAGCCGTCGGAGATTCCTCCTTATACGCCCAAGTTCCGTTACTCTTTAGAACAACCACTTTGCCGTCCTTTGTTACAACCTCGATATCTTGACCGGATACTTGGCCGAATAAAGGAAGACATAGACCGACGATAAACAGGCCAATCAGTATTATTTTCATATGAGTTTTCGCTCCTTCACGGCGTTGGTGGTTTCGGTTGTTCTTCATATTCAAAGAGAAGGTCAGTCGCCAGATTGCTTATTTCGTCGGCCTTGACACGCCTCGCAACGTGGGGATTGTGAAAGCTGATTCTTATGATTTCGTCCTGAGTCACTCCAACATCCCGAATAATTTGAAGCACCGATCGCTGACCGCGTTTGTTTAGAGGTTTGTCCTCTGCCTTTTTGTCTTGAAGGTATTTTTCAAGGCTCTTACTCTTGCGATGAAATTCGCATCGATAACGAATATAACCATAGACGCCGACGAAAGCGCCGATTGCCGTGATGATGAAGGTTAAGATTGCAGCGAGATCGACCCACCATTTCATAGTTTCACTCATAATCGGAGATTCTAGCAGCGTTACTTGATGGCGCCCAACTACTTGTTAAGACCCGACGTTGTTGATAATACACCATATCGGTGTTATCAATGACGTTTTTTAGACACCAAACATTACGGCGTTGGCGGAGTAGCCGGTCTGGGGGCGCGTTTTATGTGGCGGGCGGTTCGCCAGGCGGCTAGTTTTACGGGGTTGTCGCGATAGACGTTGGACATTATCGCGTCGAGTATTTTTGCGGCTTTCATACCGGCGTCGGTTTCGTTGTCGATTCCGGCTGTGGCGCCGACGGTGTCTTGGTTGGCTTCGGCCTTGGCGACCTGTGCCGCTTCGAAGGCGTCGAGGTCGGCGGTCAGATCGGTCGCGTCCGTTTTTGGTTTGCCGAGGCTTACGAATTCGGCCTCGTTCGCCACAGCTTGCGCAACAAATTCGCGTCCCGTGGCGACGAGCAGATTATCGTTGTCGCTGTCAGGCACCTTAAACATTTCATCAAAACCGGGTTTGTTGAGATTAATCGCTCTCGCAGTCTTAGCGTATGCCGTCATTTTTCGACGTATCGCGGCACGCAACACACTTTTCCGTTCAACTGCCGCCGAACCCTCGCCCGATGTTTGCTGGGCAGAGTAAATTTCGAGTGCGTTAACCGCTGCCTGCACGGTCGCAAAATGCGCCGCCGCCGCAGCAATCGTCCCATAGTCACCCGAATTCGCCGCATTAAACACATGCGTCCTCACAAACATGTCATAGATGTTTTCTTCTCGGTCGGTCATAAATATAGTTCTCCTTATCTGGAAGTAGAAAAGTCGGTCTGTTTAAACGATGACAACATACTATTCCCAAATCAATATTTATTCAAGCGGTAATTGAGCGCACCTCATCGGTAAATATTCTGTTCGTTTCGGTAATTATTCAGGCGGGAGCAGCAACTAATCTGCGCTAATCGGTAATCGTCCAAAACACGTCGGTAACGGCCCTGCACACATCGGTAACGCTCTGGAACACTTCGGTAACTCGTCTGCGCGAATCGGTAGGTGGCTGGACTACTGCGGGGGGTCGTCTGGACGTGTTGCTTACTCAAACGCTTCGAGATACTTCAAAAAGAAAACAACGCGGCCCTATGAACTTTCGAAACGTACCTTCGAAACCGCGAACGCGACTGCTTTATCGCGTAGCGATATTTGATTGTAGCCGTGGGTGAAAACCCACGGGAAATGCGTTAATATGTCCGCGTCGCGTCAGCGACGATTGAAATAATGGCCAATACATATTCGCAAGTTTATCTGCATTTCGTATTCAGCACGAAGGGCCGGGACGAAACGATCTCACCCGATATTGAAGAACGGGTATGGGCTTATATTGCGGGTGTTGCCAAACACCACGGCATGACTCCGATTCAAATTGGCGGCATCGAGACCCATGTTCACGCCCTCGTCGGAGTGCCCACAACGATGTCTTCGAGTCAAAGTGCAAAGGCGTTGAAGGGCGATTCGTCCTACGGAATCCGCAGAGAGTTCGCGGGATTGGCCGATTTCGGTTGGCAGGATGGATATGGCGTGTTTTCGGTTTCGCATTCGGCAATCTCTTCTGTCGCTCAATACATCAGAGACCAACGCGAACATCATTCAAAACGAAGTTTCGAAGAGGAATACATCGCCCTTCTCAAGAAGCATGGTGTCGATTACGACGAGAAATATTTGTTCGATTGATTCAATCGTCGCGATGCGACGGGATGCGTGGTTCTCACCCTTCCGTGGGTTTTTACCCGTTCCGTGGGTTGTCACCCACGGCTACAATGAGGCGTCGCGATGCGACGAGAATCCTTTATTCAAACGCTTCGAGATACTTGATGCCGGAGCCGGTGTTGAAGATGACGACGGACTCGTTTTCGTGGACGAGGTTTTGGTCGATCAGTTTTCGTAGGGCGGGGAGGCAGGCGGCGCCTTCGGGGGCGGTGAAGATGCCAGTTAGGGCGCCGATCTCGGCTACGGCGGCGGTTAGTTCGGCGTCGGTGACGGTGACGGCGGTGCCATTTGAGGCCCGGATGGCGTCGAGGATGAGGAAATCGCCGATGCACTTTGGCACGCGAAGCCCGGAGGCGACGGTCGAGGCATTTTCGAACTCGTCGGCAAACCGATCGCCAGCGTGAAAGGCACGCACGATCGGTGCACACGTCTCGGATTGCACCGACACCATTCGCGGCCGCTCGCTTCCAATCCAGCCCATTTGCTCCATCTCGTCAAAGGCTTTCCACATACCGATCAGGCCGGTGCCGCCGCCGGTGGGGTACATGATGACATCTGGCAAACGGAGTTTGTCTAGTGGTGAATTGTGAGTGGTGAGTGGTGAGTTTTTGGCTTTGAACTCATCACTCATCACTCTAAACTCATCACTAAATTGCTCTGCAATTTCATATCCCATCGTCTTTTTGCCCTCGACGCGGTACGGCTCTTTGAGGGTGGAGACATCGAACCAGCCCATTTCGTCTTTGCGTTCGGCGACGATCTTGCCGCAATCGGTGATGAGGCCGTCGATGAGCGTGACGCGTGCGCCGGTCTGTTGGCATTCGACGATGTTCGCACGCGGCGTGTCGGCGGGCATGAAAATGTTGGCTTCCATCCCAGCGAGGGCGGCGTAGGCGGCCATCGCACCCGCGGCGTTCCCGGCGCTTGGCACGGCGAGTTTTGTCACGCCAAGCTCTTTTGCCATCGAGATCGCGGCAGTCATCCCGCGAGCCTTAAACGACTGCGTCGGATTCTGGCCTTCGTCTTTGATGTAGAGGTCGAGCTTGATGTCCAGGGACGCAGCCAATCTGTCAACCTTGAACAGCGGCGTCCAACCTTCGCCAAGCGAGACGATGTTCGCCCCATCAACAACCGGCAAAACTTCGCGATAACGCCACAGGCTCGATTCGCGAGTCTTCAGCGATGCACGGGTCAATGTCGCCGCCGCTTTTTCAAGATCGTAGCGAACAAGCAAAGGCTTGCCGCAAGTGATGCAGAGGTTTTGCAGCGTATTCGCCTCGTGACGGAGACCGCACAGAGCACATTCGAGATGAGTGACGTTCATAGGAAGAATTTTGCCACGAATTGCACGAATTGCACGAATCAGAAACCCTACTCATTCGTGCAATTCGTGGCAAAAATTCTTAACGAGCCAGCATCGGCCTCAGGGCTTTATAAACATTGTCCGTCATGATCTTTTCGCCATCGGCGTTTGGGTGGATGCCGTCGGGTTGGTTTAACTCTTTCTTTAACGCGACGTTTTCGAGTAGAAATGGCAAAAACTCGACCTTATGCTCGGTAGCGAGATCGGGGAATGCGACGGTGAATTGCTGCTGATAATCACTGCCCATCGACGGCGGGGCGAGCATTCCGCACAGCAATATTTTCAGCCCCTTTGCCTTTGCCTTGCGGATGATCTGGTCGAGATTTTTCTTCATCTGAGCGACCGGCATGCCGCGAAGCAGGTCGTTGGCACCGAGTTCGAGAATGAGGATCTTGGCATTTTCCTGTTCCAGTACCCAATCGCTCCGCTCGAGCCCTCCAAGGCTTGTATCGCCGGATACACCGGCGTTCACAACCTCAAAATCATAACCGTCGGCCCTCAATTTTTCCTGCAAGAGATATGGATACGATTCTTTTTCCGACAGCCCGAATCCAGCCGTCAGGCTATCGCCAAGGGCAATGATCTTTGGTCTATTCCCAGTGACCTTAGGCAATGCCAGCGGTCTATTCGCCGTCGATCCGGCGTTCCGGCCGGGATTCCCGGCCTCGCAGCCAAAAGATGCCCCGACTAAAAAGGTGAAACTTAGCAATACTGAAATTCGAATAACAAAACGCATAATGTATTGTTGTATTTACGAACGCCTCGCCGGTTTTGATGCAAATTTATTGGAACTTGTTGACGGTTTTTTCGCAAGCTATGACTGGCCGGAATTTCACCGCTGGAGACGCAGAGACGCGCAGAAGAACTTTTTGTTATTTTTTCGAGCTTAGCGACCATGTTTGCGTCTCCGCGGTAAAATCACCCTATGATTCGACTCAAAAACGTCACAAAAACCGTCCGTTCCGGTACCGAGGATTTGACGATCCTGAACGACGTTTCGTTCGACATTCCGGACGGCCAATTCGTCGCGGTCACCGGTGCTTCGGGCAGCGGAAAATCGACGCTGCTTGGTCTGATCGCCGGTCTCGATGCTCCGTCCTCCGGCAGTATTTTTATCGACGATGACGAGATCACCGCCGGCAGCGAAGACGGTCTGGCGCGAATCCGCAGCGAAAAGATCGGGTTTATCTTTCAGTCATTTCACCTGATTCCAAGCCTTACCGCTTACGAGAATATATTGATCCCGATGGAAATACTCGGCTTGCCCGATGTTCGAGCGCGTTCCGCCGCCCTGCTCGAACAGGTCGATCTAACCAATCGCGGCCACCATTACCCGGCTGAACTCTCCGGCGGCGAACAGCAGCGCGTCGCCATCGCACGTGCATTCGCCAATTCGCCAAAGATACTTCTGGCCGACGAGCCGACCGGCAATCTCGATTCAAAAAATGGGCAGCATATCTTTGACCTGATGAAATCGCTCCATGCGCAAAACAATGTCACCCTCGTTCTTGTGACACATGATGCGAGCCTGGCGCGGGAGGCGGAAAGACGGATCATTCTGGCGGATGGCCGTGTCTTAACGGACGATCTAACTTTATCAATTTGATGTCGTTGTAAACCTAAGCGGATTAGGTTATAATTTATCAACATGCCGACAGTTATCAACGAACGCGGTTTTCAATTCAGGATTTACACCCGCGAACATCCACCGGCGCATGTGCATGTCTGGCATCAAGGCTATGAAGCAATCATCGAGTTCCGTGACGAGATAGTTATTCGTGATGTGACAGGCGGTTTAGCCGCCGAGACATTGCCCGAATGATCGAGATCATAGAAGTTAATAGGCAATATCTGATCGAGGAATGGAGAAAAATTCATGAGCAAGTATAACTTGAAATCAATGACGGACAAAGAATTTGAACGTCAGTACGTTGAGGCTCTCAAACGAGGAGAAGAACATCTCAGGGCTCTTCCAAAAGCAGTCGGGGCCCACTATGACGAAGCGTCCATGCGCATAGTTTTGGAGATGGAAACCGGCGTTACACTGCTTATCCCAATAGGTATGGTTCAGGGACTACAGACGGACGATAGTAAGGCATTGTCCGATTTTAGCCTTATGGCGGAAGGTTCGCAGATCCATTGGAATGAACTCGATGTTCAGTTCTATGTCGAGGATTTTCTAAAAGGTGTTTTCGGGAACAGAAAATGGATGAAAAACATAGATGAACATCTTTCCGCAATCGGCCGTAAAGGCGGTCAGGCACGAACGCCGGCAAAACGTGCCGCCAGCGCGGCAAACGGCAAGAAAGGCGGTCGGCCGAGACGAGTAAAGGTGACGGCGTAGATGAAGTTTATTTTTAACCTGACGCGTCGCGAGATTCGCTCATCATGGCGGCGTTTGTTGTTTTTCTTTTTGTGTATCGCGTTGGGTGTCGGGTCGGTTGTGGCGCTGAGATCGCTGATACAGAATCTGACGCGGGTTGTCGGCAATGACGCGCGAGCGCTTATGACGGCCGATGTCGATATAGGCTCGACAAATGATTTTTCGCCGACTGACGTCGCTAAGATCGAGGAGGTTGTCGGGCGCTTTCCGACCGTCGAGGCGAGAAACGAGACGATCTCCACCGCTTCCATGGCGCGGCCCGCCGACGCGGCGAATGAGAGTTTGGAATTTGTAGAGTTGCGGGGCATCGAGCCGCCATTTCCGTTGGTGGGCACGTTTACGCTCTCGTCGGGCGAGCCGTTCGATTTTCGGTTACTTGAAAATAAGGGCGCGGTTGTAGCAAGGGTTCTGCTCGAAGAGTTGAACATCAAGCTCGGCGACAAGCTGCGTATTGGTGAAGGCGAATTTACGATAGGCGCCACGTTTGACGAAGAACCCGGCGGATCGAGCGGCTTTCGGCTCGGAGCTCGCGTCTTCGTCGAAAAGAAAGCCTTTGACGACGCGGGCATAACGCGGAGCACCAGCCGAATCAGACGCCGCATCCTGTACCGCACGACGGACAATCCTACTCCCTTTGTCGTTGAATTACGCGAGTCTCTAAAAGGCACCACTATTCAGGTCAACTCATATCGCGAACAGCAGGAAAATCTCAGCGATCAGTTTGAGCGGACCGAAAACTACCTTTCGCTCACGGGTTTGCTAATCCTGGTGCTGGGCGGCGTCGGTGTGTGGAATGTTGCCCGGGCGTTCGTCGAGCAAAAACGTAAAACAGTGGCCGTGTTGAAATGTCTAGGTGCAAGCGGAACACGGATCATCACCGTTTATTTGCTGCAAATATTGACGCTCGGGCTGATCGGCAGTGTTTTTGGCGTGTTTCTCGCGCAAGGCGGTTTGTGGCTCGCACGCTGGCGCTTTATCGACGCGCTGCCCGCCAAGATGAGCTACGCGGTCAATTTTCCGACCGCCTGGCAGGGCGTGGTCCTCGGCGTTTTGATCTCTCTCCTATTTTCGGCATTGCCGCTGCTGCAGATCAGGACGATCAAGCCAAAGCTACTGCTCCGCGACGAAAACAACGCAAATCTGTCAAAGCTCGACTGGACAAAATGGCTCTTTGGCTCGATATTTCTCGCGGCCCTGCTCGGCCTCGCTGTTTGGCAGGCCGGTTCCCTGAAGGTTGGAGCATATTTTCTCGGCGGATTGGCGGCAACCGGCGCCGTGCTTTATGCGGCAGCGACGGTTTTGACGTGGCTTCTGAAAAAGGTCAAACGGCTGAGTTCGTTCTCGATCCGCCAGGCCGTGAATTCGCTCTACCGGCCCGGAAACCAGACGCGAATAATCCTGCTCGCCGTCGGCCTCGGAGCCTTTGTCGTCATCACGGTGCAGATAATGCAGACCAATCTTGTCCGCGAGTTTGATTTTTCGCGCAACCGGCGTCTGCCGTCTTTGATATTCGTTGATATTCAGAAAAGCCAGATCGCCGATGTTTCCAGGATAATCGAACTAAAGACAGGCGAGAAACCGGAAGAGATTCCGACGGTCCGCGCCCGGATATCATTCGTCAACGGCGAGCCTATCGACTATCAGCAACGTGAAGTCCGTCAACAACAAGGACAGATTGGGCGTGAATTTGCCATCACCTATCGAGACAAAACCGATGAAAACGAATCGATCGTCGCAGGCGGCTGGTGGGACGCAACTAACGCTTCAAGCGAACCGGAGGTTTCCATCGAGGAAACAATGGCCGGAACATTGAAAGTGTTGCCTGGGGATTCGATAACATTCGACATATCCGGACGGAGCATCACAGCTCGTGTTGCGAATATCCGAAAGATCGATGTTCGAAACGCCCGCACAGCATTCGTATTTGTGTTTCGCCCGGGCACACTCGATGCGGCCCCGCAGAGTTTTGCCGCTACGGTTTTAAAACACGTTCCAGCGACCGAGCGTCAGCGGCTCCAACGAGAAGTGCTTGATAAGTTTCCCAATGTCCAAATTTTTGATGTCGCGGACATAATTGCGGCCGTCAACAAATTGGTAAATAATTTCGTCATAGCCATCTCATTTGTCGGTAGCTTCGTGCTTTTGACCGGTATATTGATATTGATCGGCTCTGTCGCCCTGACAAAATCGCAGCGAATCTACGAAAATGCCATCCTTAAAACTCTGGGCGCCAACCGCCGGACGCTCGCGACAATTCTCATCGCCGAATACGGTCTGCTGGGTCTGTTGGCCGGCATCATCGCGACCGGCTTTGCCGTCAGCCTGTCCTATCTTGTCGCAAGATATCTGATGGATATCGATTCGGAATTCGACCCGGTTGTGACGATCGCCGGAGTGTTAGTTACAGCATTACTCGTAACTGTCGTGGGAGCGGCGGCAAGTTTCGACGTCCTGTTCCGTAAGCCGATGGCAACTCTTCGGTCGCAATAGAACTTCCGAAATAGCTGATAGCTGATAGCTGATAGCTGAGAATAATTATCTATCAGCGGCGGTCAAATGGATGTTTTTCCAGTACGGCGCGGAGATTGACTTGGCCGAAGAGGGTTTCGAGATAGGCACCGAATCGATGCAGGATCGGGACGAGATCTTTGTTGTCTTTTGTTACGAGAATTTCCTCGACAAACCGTTCGACCGTTTCCGTGTCCTTGTAGAATAGGTAGCGGACTGTTCCCTTCAAAAACTCACGCAATGTCTTATGAAGCGCCTCGATACGCTCTTTTTCGGGATTCTTTTCCGCTTCCTGGACAATGCGCGTCATTTCCCAAAGCTCTGATCGCAAAACCATAGATCGTTCCCGCTTGACGCGAAAATTTGGAAAAAGGTCGCAGATGTCCGAATCGGGGTCGATCAATCGGGCAAACCCCGCGAGAATTTGCTGAAAGCCGTCGTTCAGCAGTGAATGGGCCGTTTCCATTCTCGCGTAGATGGACGGCGACGGCCGCAGACTGGCGAGACCGGCGAGTTCCTGAGAATATACCTTTTTGAGTTCTATCGAGGCGGTGTATGACGCTGCATCGAGCGACGCGAATAGCTCGACTTCCTCATTAGGAAACCGCTCGAGTCGTCCGTTTATGTAGGCGGTCAGCTCAAAAATCTGTTCGTTGACGCGTGAAAAAATGAGCAAAGCGGGTTTTAGTGGCTCGTCCGTTTCGAGCATCCTTCCGACGACGCTCAGCCACTTGAGGATTTTGCCAAAACGCGGAAGGATCAATGCGAGTTCCGCCGTATTCTCGGCGGGCGCCTGCGCTTCGCCGGCCAGATCATACAGCGGTGCGGGCAAGTATTTTTCGCCGTCATCCTCGGCAAAGCGGATAATTTTTGCAAACGCCGGGAGATTTCGAAATCTGTGCGAAAGCATGTTGCTCCAGGCTTTCCACTCGCCCGTGTTGAGAGATCGAGAGTGGATCAGCCCCTCGCTCAACAGAGTTGCGTCGCGCAGCACGGATGCTAGTTCCTTCAAATCGCGGTATCCGATCTGCCCGTTCACGGCGGTCGTCACGCCGGTGTGGCCACTCAGCAATCGGGCGTTTAACATTGCGCACCTTTGAAGCGTCGAATGGACAAGCCGGAATTCCTTCGACGAATCCGGCTTCGCCGTCGCGCTCCGGGTGTCGACAAAATAGTGGTGGCCAGCAAGCAAAAAGCTCTCAAGCCCCGAAAGCCAGATGCCAAGCTCGGTCACCATTTCGTCCTCGCTCACCACCGGCGGCGGCGTTTGCGGGCGAACCTCGACTGGATTTTCAGTTAACACGGCGGTCAATTCGGGGAAGTCCTCACGAGATAAGAGTTTCAGGACAAAGGAAAGGAGCGGAAAGCCGCTATCTAATTTATACCTTTATTCGTAGGGGTTTGGCAACATAAAAGTGTTTCGCGGCCATTTGGCGAGCCGACTCAATATCGTAATCTATACCTCAAACATGACACAGCAAATTAAAAAACTCTTGATCGCATCGCTCAATCCGGGAAAAATCACAGAACTAACGAACTTGCTAGACGCTCCGCAGGTAAAAATTGTTAGCATTAAGGAATTCGCCGGAATTGACGAGGTACCTGAAACCGGCTCGACATTCGCCGAGAACGCACGGCTCAAGGCGAGCGGATACGCATTGCAAACTGGCCTGTTATCCCTTGCCGACGATTCGGGGCTAGAGGTAGCGGCGCTCGGCGGACGCCCCGGTGTTCTTTCGGCACGATATGGAGGACCGGATACGACTTTTGCTGAGAAAATAACGGAGCTGCTGGCCGAAGTTGCTGTGACCGGCGATGAAACGCGGCGGGCGCGGTTTGTTTGCTCTATGGCCGTTGCGGATTCGAAGGGCGAGATACTGTTCGCGACCGAGGGAGTATGCGAAGGGCGGATCGCACATGAACCGCGCGGCGTGGGCGGTTTCGGGTACGACCCAATTTTCATTCCGAACGGATTTGATCTGACGTTCGGCGAACTGCCGGAAATGGTAAAGCGGAAAATCAGCCATCGTTCGAAGGCATTTGAGCAAATAATCCCGTTATTACGGCATTTTGCCGCGATGTGACTTGACCTTGAGTGTTTTCAGGCTTAGAATTCGACACTTGGAATCGTTTCTCGTAAAAACGGAACGCTCGGGGCGTAGCACAGCCTGGTAGTGCGCACGGTTTGGGACCGTGAGGCCGCAAGTTCGAATCTTGCCGCCCCGACCAGTCATTCTAAGATTTAGGATTGGTCGATCTTTCCATTTGCCGACGGCGCTACAGAGAAGGCAAAACTTGTTCTTGAGGAAAATTTTTCATAATTCACAACCAAAAACTGGAGGATATTTAAACTATGGCTCGTATGACACAGACGGAAATCATCAGCAGCTTGGCGGAATCGACCGGCAGCAAGAAGACAGAGGTAAAGGCAATGTTCGACGCTCTCGCGGCTCTCGCAACCGACGAGGTCAAGAAGAATGGCGAATTTACACTGCCCGGCTTTGGCAAATTGAAGAAGACCCACCGCAAGGCCCGCGACGGTCGCAACCCGGCTACCGGCGCGGTTATCAAGATACCGGCGAAGACAACTGTCAAGTTCAGCATCGGCAAAGCAATGAAAGACGCCGTCGGCTAAGACACACACTATAATGCGAACTCGTTTCGCCCAACCGGTAAATCTTGTGGTTTGCCGGTTTTTCTTTGTCTTTTCGGCGTGAAAAAAAAGTCGTGACATTTGTGTTTTTTTTTGTTAACATTCCATTACAAGTTGAAACGACTGTCGTGAAAGATTTTTTTCAGCAAACTTAAAGGCTGGATATTTCAACTAATTTAAGCTTAGACAAGGTTATGTTTCGCTTTGTTTAATGCTCGCTCTTGCGAAGACGCGAAACTTGTGTCGCAGCACATAAATTTGAAACAAGGAGAATAAAAAGTGGCAGCAGCTAGACCAATGACATTGCAGGACAGAGTTTTGCAGATTGACCATATCCAGGCCCGCCGGTTTTCTAAATTGACCGGCGACGCGATCGACATCGCGGCCGAAGGCATCATCAGACATCTTCGGGCCTGTGCCCGCATGGATGTTAATCCCGATGCGTCCGCCGTTCGCGAGATCATCGACGACGCCCTAAACGGCAGACGCGTTTTTGCCGAAACCTCAAACGACCTTTTGGCCGCTTAGGCAGCAGTTATATTTAATAGCAATACATATTGGGCCGTCCGTCAGGGCGGCCTCTTTTTTTGCAACTTTTCCTTCTTGCTCCATCTGCGGCTTTGGCTATTGCACAAGGCGAGCGCGAAAGGGCGATACCTTCAACTTGCGGGTATGGCCCTTGCTCACGAGGCTGTGGCAAAAGTCTGCGTGGATTATGCTCTGAAGTTCTTCGGCTATGCCATTCGATGTGCGGAAAAGCTCCGCTTTTCCGACAGAGCCTCCAACGGTTCTGCGGCTGGGCCGCCGCTCCGGGGCCGATAATTACTGGCCTATTTGACGATCGGGCGGAGGACGGCGGCATAGCCGCGTGCAAACTTGTGACGGCTGCCGGCGAAGCAAAGCTTCGCCGCAAATCGACGGGCAAAGCCCGAAAAGCGAGTTTTGACACGGCCTCTTACGCGCGGGCTTATACACTGCATTAGCGGCTTACGGGAAAGAGACTCATCGGATCGAGAGCTTGTAGACGACATATTTCCCAAAAACCTCACCGGCATCGCGCTTGTACCAACGATCGATCGTGGCAAAATCCTGTCCCGCATCTGTAGGTGCAATCAGATAATCGAGCCGTATCGCGTGTGCAGCATCGAAGAATTTAGCGTATCGCGAATACGTTGCCGCTTCGGCGTCGATTTCGCCAAATGTCAGGGGTTTATATTCCGAGTTCAAACGGTCGGTATGGCGGCCCCAGCCGAAGAGGGCGATCATCGCGACAAAGTCGCCTTTTTTTATGCCTTCCGCCAGTGAGGCTCCGTCAACTCCCTGATAATAAAGCTGTTGATAATACCGCTCCTTGTTTTCCTGGTGCGTGACACCCGCAAACACATGCTGATGCCGTGCCCACAAAACCGCTTGCGGCGCGACCGTCGGCAGATCGTCGCCCTCGGCTATTCCGAGATGAAGAACGACTTTTTGATGCGGATTCTGCTCATTTTTCCCAAGCTCTGCCAGCCTCCGGCCAACTGGATAGGCCTCATCGCGGGTAATATTTACGTCGTCGAGAATACGGACCGTATAATGACATTCGACAAAGCCCCAAGCAGCCGCAATCACCGCAAGAGCGGAAACAGCCATCCTCGCTGCTAATGATGTTCGGGCCGATGCGGTGCGCCAAATCAGTCCTATCGTGACGACCACCGCCAACCCCGCGACATAATTGCCGATAAACACCTGGTAGTGAATCGGCTGCAAAGACTGGCCGGTTGCGATCTGCTGGTTAAAGACCACGATCACCGAAAGGGCGAGGGAAATCGCAAACAGCGTCCCGCGGTCTTTTAACGGCACTATTTTTAACAAAACCGCAACGGCAATCCCTAACAAAACAACAAGACTGATTAGCTCCGGCGTGCGGGTCAGATCGGGGGCACGTGTGCGGATGAGCAGCGTCATGTCGTCCATCGTCTGCATTCGGTTAGAGAGCAAATACGCATACGGCAAGAGAAACGCGACACACCCCACGCCGAGCATGGCCAGCTTTTTAATATCGCCGAGCCAACCGTCCGGCCTGATGACAAGCCAGCAAATACCGACACAACCCAACCAAGCCGCCGCCGTTGTCCAGACGTAGAAATAGGAAAAAACCGTGTAGGCGAAGGCAAGGGCGGCGAGCAAGATGGGGAGAAAGGGAGTAGGCGAGAATAGGAGACGCTGCCAAATGGCAGAACCACCTGCGGTTGCGGGTGGTTGAACACCATTATTCTGCTTGTCTCCCCCAACCCAAGAACTCCGACCTCCGACCACCTTCCACACTAGAGCGACCATCACGAAAAACGCCGGAAACGCCATCGCCGGGACATATCGCCGGAAACCCGGAAAATATGGATAGGAATAGCTCGTACCAAGGATTTCGCCGATCGCTCCTTCGCCGGCGAAAAGAGCGCCGCCGGTTAGTACGACCAGGCTTCCCGCTAAGGCGAACAGCGAGTCACCGGTTATCATACCGATCAGCCAAAATATCGCAAGCGCCGTCAAAAACGCCGCGACGGCCCCCGAGATCGTCATCGCCCACGGCGCTCCGACGCCAAAAAAGCGGGCCGGAAGAGCGATCGTATATGGCCCGGCAAACTGTATCGAGAAAAGCGATTCCGGCTGTGGATTCTCAGGTGTGTCGTCGCGGCCCGTGTATGGATCGTTCTTCCTCGGCCGCCCGTCGATCAACGCTTTCAGATACGACCCGTATGCCACCTCATCAATGTCGTTATAGGCATAATGGCCATTCCATTCGGCCCCGCGAAGATAGATCATCTTAAACTGCGGGTACAACGAAAAGATGGCCAAAAACAGCCCCGCGATGATGCCGAATCGCCAACGAAGCGAGTAGGGAGTGGGGAGTCGAGAGTCGGGAGTACGGTGTTTTGAGTCTTGATACATTAGATCAGGAATGAAAAGATTCTAAAGGTTAGCACAAGCTGGGCAAAGCTCGCATCGGGGAATTGTAACAGCCGACACGCGATTCCCGACTTTCGACTCCCCACTCCCGACTCCTGCCTCCTGACTTGAGACTTGAGACTCAGGACACTAAACTGGATTTCTATGAGTTTGAAAGACACGATAGTCGCCGACCTGACGACCGCGATGAAGGCGAAGGATGCCGACCGGCTCTCAGTGCTTCGCATGGTGAAGGCCAATCTGATGAATCGTCAGATCGAAAAAGGCGAAGATTTGACCGACGACGAGATCAAGAAAGCATTGCAAACTCTCGTTAAACAGCGCCGCGATTCGGTCGAGCAGTACGAAAAAGCCGGGCGGATGGATCTCGCCGACAAAGAAAAGGCCGAGATCGGATTTATCGAGGCCTATTTGCCTAAGTCTGCGTCGGCGGAGGAGATAGCCGCCGCCGTCGACGCCGCGATATCGGAAACGGGAGCAACGTCGATCAAAGACATGGGCGGTGTCATGAAAGCGGCGATGATTCATTTGGCCGGAAAACCGGCGGATGGGAAAATGGTCAGCGAGACGGTGAGGGGGAAGTTTTCCGCTTAAGTTCAAGCTTTAGCTTGTGCCGCTAGTAACTAAGTTTGAACTCTGAACGATGAAAAACTGGCTCGAAAAAAAACGCCAAGAGCGCGGTCGTCGGGCGCTTGAACGGCAACTTGATTACCAGGAAAACAAAGCGGCCGGGCTCGAAGGTCACGAAGATGAGCTTGCCCGGACAAATTTTCTCCGAGCCCAGCAAATCCGGCGTCAGCTAGAATCGATCAAACCTATTCTGCCGACGGACAAGGTGCTCGAGGTCGGCAGCGGGGCGCACGGACTGGTTTTTGGTTTCGGCGGCAATGTCGGCATCGGAGTCGATCCCCTGGCCGTCGATTACAAGCGGCTTTTCCCGCGAGTGCAGGCCACCGCCGTCACCGTTGCTGCAATCGGCGAGGAACTGCCGTTTGGCGATGCGTCGTTCGACATCGTCCTAAGCGACAACGTCATAGACCACGCCGAGCGGCCGCTCGAGATCATCAACGAGATCGTCCGCGTATTGAAACCCGGCGGCCTGTTATTTTTTACCGTCAACATTCATCATCCTCTCTATGACCTGGCCTCGAGACTCCACGGCGCTTGGAATGCTCTCGGCGTCAAAATCGAGCTCTCCGCATTCGCCGATCACACCATCCATCTGACCGAGAAAACCATTGCCGCCGAATTCACCCGCCACCCCGTAAGGATCGTTTCGCAAACGACAACCATTGCCGCAACAAAAGCTTCCCAGCGAACCTCCAAGGCGATGGACCCCGATTCCCTTTTGAAAAAGGTCTTCTTCAAAAACGCCCTTTTTGAAATGCTCGCCCAGCGGACGCGCAGCGATTAGTTCCAGCTTTAGGAATCTGTGCAACACGGCGCCGGTAGAGAGAGTGCGTCAGCCTCGTTGCGAAACGCCGTCCAATACTGCATCCACGCAGTGTCGGCCGCGACCTGGGCGAACGCTCTTCACGGGCGGGTCTGCCCATTTCACGAGGGTGTCTGAAAAGTCCCTGAAAGGGACAAAATTCAATAGCGTCGGGAGAATCCCGACGACCGGCGATTAGAATTTGACGCGTGTCCCTGAAAGGGACAAATGGGCATAAACATTGACATTCGTCCCTTTCAGGGACGCGCACCTTCGAGACTTGAAAATCGTCGGGATGCTCCCGACGCTATTAGATTCGTCCCTTTCAGGGACTTTTCGGACAGCCTCCTCCGCGAGAGTCTCTGCGTTCCCCGCGTTGAATTCTTGGTCCGGATATTTCAACGCGGAGGTCACGGAGGCAGACGCAGAGATCGCAAAGCATCCCAGGCTACCTGGGGCGGCAGATACGCGTGATGAAACTACCGACGGCTGCTGCACAAGCCCGCGCGTGAGCAAGGGCGAATCATGCAAGTTGGATGTTTCGCCCTTGCTTACGCGCGGGCTTGTGCAATAATCAAACTCTATGAACTGGCTTGAGAACGGCGACATGTTGGCGAGTATCGGTGATTGTTTGGC
>JANPCJ010000245.1:0-2831 GCA_031430895.1 Chloracidobacterium sp.
AAAAATTAACCGCCAAGGAAAAGGCGAAAGCAGACGCCAAGACAAAAAAAGACCCGAAAAAATCAGCCGAGGCGAAACGTGCCGAGGCCGAACGTCGCCAGCGGTAAAAAGAACGTCAACAATCGATCATCTCCGAACGCCGCCGCCGCGAACAGGCCGCCCGCGAGGCACGCGCCCGTAGGATAGCGTTTGAGCGCGGCCTTCGTACCGAGACGGTTGCCAACATTGCCAGCGATAAGACGGATGGTGAAGATTTGAATGTTCGGCAAGTGGCGATCAACGCGTTGGGCTCACACGCCGGTTCGGTCGTCGTCATGGAAGCCCAGACGGGCAAGGTCTTGACGATCGTTAATCAGAATTGGGCCGTCCGCAGCAGCATCAGACCGTGCTCGACCATTAAACTCGTTACTGCCACCGCCGGCCTTAACGAAGGCGTTATCAGCAGAGAAGACGGATCTGTTCGCAACACGTCGACCCGCCGCAATCTCGACGACGCACTTGCCTTCTCGGACAATCCTTATTTCCAACGCGCCGGAGCACAGATTGGCAACACGAAATTAGTCGAATACGGAAAACAGCTTGGCCTTGGTGAGCAGACCGGATTGAATCTTGAGGGCGAAACGCCGGGACGTCTGCCATACAGCAACAACAACGCCCGCATTTATTCTCATGGCGACGATACGGAGGTCTCGACTATTCAGTTGGCAGTAATGGCCGCGGCCATTACGAACGGCGGCAAACGCGTTTTGCCGCGGATACCGCGCAATGGCGAGGACAATGCGAGATTTCAGACATTTTACAGGGCAAGGGTCGAGCTTCCGCAGCAAAATGTCCGCCGCGTGATACCGGGAATGATGGGTGCCGCCGAATACGGCACGGCCCGCCGCAATATGGACCAGACGATAGGCGTTGCGGGCAAGACGGGCTCGTGCATTGACAAAGGTTCGTGGGTCGGCCTGTTTACATCCGTCGCCCCGATCGAGAATCCCAAATACGCGGTTGCGGTCATCACCCGCGGCCCGGGCGAACGCGGTAGAATTGCAGCGGCCGTTGCCGGACAGATTTACCGCTTCCTGGCCCCGCAGATCGTTCGAACCGACCGTAATCTCGCTCAAACCGAATTTAAACTCAAACCGAGGGGCTACTCAGTTCCAGGCACGGTTGCTACAGCCGAAGAGGGCGAGGATGAAGAAGCGGAAATCGCACGAGGCATTTCGCCGGATTCCGCCTGGCCAACCGATGGCCGCGATGTAATTATCGTACCGACCGCTCCGCCCGCGAAAAAACTGGTGACGAAAACCGGCAGTTCCAAACCCGTTTTTCCGCCGGTTATCATTACTTACGACCGGGACGGAAAGGAAATCAAGAAGGAAACGCGAAAGCCCGAATAACCGAACATTTGAAGCTCGGCAGAAGGACGTCAAACCATTTTCCGGCGGCGAGAAAGTTTGATGTCCTTTTTGCTTTGGCTATTTTCATTTTTTACCTTGACAGGGCGGCGAAACTTGACGGATTATTTAGCTTTTCACGAGTTAACTTTTGATTCGTCATTTTATCGCGAATGCCGGACATCGGGCGAGCGAAAGTCTTGCAACTTTTTTGCAAGCGACGACATCTGATTTGACGCCAAACCGGTGACGCTTTATCCGGCGAAGCGGCTGACGAGAAAAAATTCTAGTTTTAGGGCTTTACCCGAGGAAGGAAGAGATGAAAACGATTTTTAGATATGCAAACATTGGCTTGTTGACGGCCGTAATTTTTGCTCTTGGAGCTGTCGCGGGCTTTGCACAAGACGTTTGTGCCGACGCTGACGCTCAAACCAAAATGGGCGACGAGTTCAGGGCGCTTTACCCTTTAAAGGATATCGATAACCGCAAAAAAACTATTGACGTTGGTAAACAGTTTTTGGAAAAATACGGCGCGTGCGAATCGGCCAAGGAACTTGCGGACTATCTGAAAAAAACGATTCCCGTGTTAGAGGAGAATCTTAAAAAGACTCAGGCCGCATCTGAAAAGGCCAGTTTAACGGCCCGCTTCGACGCGGCTCTCAAGGCGAAGAACTGGGATGAGGTCTATGCCTCCGGAAAGGAGATTCTTGCGAAATACGGGGATGAGTTCAGAGTTGCAGTCTTTGTCCTTGGTTCTATCGGCCTCGACGAGACCGCCAAAACGCCCCGTGTGACGAAGTGGAACGAGGACACCCTTCGCTATGCCAAGATGGCTATCGCCGACCTCGAAGCGAACAAGGCGTTTAAGACCTTCGGTCTCGCACCATTTACGTACAAAAACAAGGAAGATGCTCTCGGTTGGATGAACTACACCATCGGCTATATCTACTTTTTTGATAAAAACGATAAAAAGCAGGGCCTTAGCTATCTTTACAAGGCTACGCAGTTGAACTCTGACACCAAGACAAATCCCATTGTGTTTCAATCAATCGGGTCGTACTACTTTGACGAGGTCAAAAAACTCGCGACCGAGGTTACCGAGCTTGAAAAGAAACAAGATCCAAATGCCACCCCCGAAGCTGCAAAACTTTTGGTAGACCAGATCAAGGCCAAAGTTGCGATGGTGAATGGCACGGCTGAGGCCGCTATAGATGCCTACGCACGTGCGTATAAGCTGGCCGATCCGACACCGAAGGGAAAGGCTTACAAGGACAGTCTCTACAAGACTATCTCGGACCTTTACAACGTGCGATTTGGTAAAACCGAGGGCATAGATACCTTTATTGCTAGCACTACCGCAAAACCGATGCCTAACCCTTTAAATCCGGTCACTCCGATCAGCGACCCGGAACCGGTAGCACCGGTAACGACCACAACGACCTC
>JANPCJ010000246.1:0-7888 GCA_031430895.1 Chloracidobacterium sp.
GTCTGATACACGCGGGCGAGCCGCCCGCGGTCCGACTTATGGAAATCAAGGCAATCGGCTGCGAACCATTACAGCTAAAACGAATGCACATCAAAGATGGGCATACGCTAAAGGTGTATCGCGATACCGGCGGTTACGCGCCGCTGAAAAAGGCCCTCGGCATGGCGCCGGCTGATATTATCGAGGAAGTTAAAAAGAGCGCGTTGCGGGGGCGCGGCGGGGCCGGATTTCCGACCGGCATGAAATGGTCTTTCGTGCCAAAAGACTCGCCGAAAACCAAATACGTCGTCTGCAATGCGGACGAATCAGAGCCGGGCAGCTTTAAAGATCGCTATTTGATGGAGCGCGATCCGCATTCGATGATCGAAGGGATGATCATCGCCGCCTACGCTCTCGGGGCTTCAACCGGATACATCTACACGCGTGGCGAATACAAATATCTGATAGATATTATGGATGCGGCACTCGACGAGTGCCGCGAAGCCGGTCTCATAGGCAAGAACATACTCGGCTCAGATTTCTCAGTCGAAATTTACACGCACACAGGTGCCGGAGCATATATTTGCGGCGAGGAAACGGCCCTTTTGAGCTCGCTCGAAGGCTATCGCGGCCACCCGCGTCTAAAGCCGCCTTTTCCCGCCGTCGAAGGCGTTTACGCATCGCCGACGATCGTCAATAATGTGGAAACATTTACTTCCGTACCGCAAATTATTGAGATGGGCGGAATCGCATGGCGCGATCTGGGTACTGAAAAATCGGGCGGCACAAAGCTTTGGTCGGTCAGCGGACACGTTAAAAAACCGGGTGTTTACGAGCTTCCGATGGGCTACGCCGACATGGAGAAATTCATATTCGACGATTGCGGCGGGATGCTTCGCGATGATAAGAAACTGAAAGCCGTTATCCCCGGTGGCTCAAGCGTTTACATAATGAACACTGGCCAGATCCTCGGCAAAAACGTCACAATGGATTACGAAGGTCTCGTCGCTGCGGGTTCCAGTCTGGGCACCGGCGGCATGATCGTTATGGACGAGACGGTCGATGTGGTCAAATCGACCCAGAACCTGACCGAATTTTACAAACACGAGTCCTGTGGCTGGTGTACGCCGTGCCGCGAGGGTACCGATTGGCTCGTCAAGATTTTTGACCGCATCGCATCGGGCGGCGGACGCCCCGAAGACGCGCAGCTTATGCTCGACATTTGCGACAACATTGAAGGCAAATCTTTCTGCCCGCTAGGCGACGCGGCGGCGTGGCCGATACAGAGCGCCATCAAGCAGTTTCCGGACGATTTTAAGAAGTGGTTGACGGATAAAACAAGTTCTGACGGCGTAATGCCGAATGTTTGAATAGACAAGGAGTAATAATGGGAAAAGGTGATATGCGATCGAGACGCGGCAAGATATTTGCCGGAAGTTTTGGGAAAACAAGACCGAGGAAGAAAAAGGCGGTCGTGAAAGCGGCGGAAGAAAAACCCGCAGATAAAAAGGCGAAATAAGGCGGAAACACGACCGGTAGGGAGTGTGCTTCCCTGTTAGGAAGAAACTTGCCTGTCAACCGATGAAATTTGAAGAGTCAAAATCAAACGGAGCTCATGCCGAGCTTGCAAAGTTGGTCGGGGAGTGGGACGGCGTGACCAAAACATGGTTCGAGCCCGATGTCATCGCCGACGAATCGCCGATGGCCGGCAAAATGACCGCCATTCTTGGTGGACGCTTCGTATTGCATGAATACGCCGGACAGTTGATGGACAAACCCTTCGAGGGCGTCGCAATCTATGGCTTTGATCTCGCAACAAATAAATTTCAGGCGGCGTGGGTCGATAGCTATCATATGTCCACCGGTATTATGTTTTCCGAAGGCGAATCGGGCAATAGATTTAGCGTGTTGGGATCGTATGATGCCGGCGGCCCCGACGTGCCGCGATGGGGCTGGCGCACAGAGATCGATGTTATTGATGACGACAATATCGTTCTGACGGCCTTCAACATCTCGCCGGATGGCGACGAAGCGAAGGCGACGGAAACTCGGTATTCGAGAAAGGTTTGAAGGTATGGGCGAAGTCAGAATAAAAGTAAGAATAACGAATGCCGCCGATCAAGTCATGGCCCGACGTGGACAGATGGAGTTGGCCGATGTTCGTTTTTACGACGCCTATGCAATGGTTGATACTGGTGCGGTTCAGACCGTCATTCCGTCCGATGTGGCAAGAAACCTTGGGCTTGAAACGCCGCGACAAAGAGGCGGCGAATATGCCGACGGCCGGAAAGAGGTCGTACCCGTGACTGATGCAATCGTTGTAGGGATTCAGAATCGCGAAACGAGCGACGAAGCACTTGTCTTGGGCGATGAAGTGCTGATTGGTCAGACAATACTGGAAAAGCTGGATTTACATGTTGATTGTGCCAACCAAGTAGTGATTCCGAATCCGGCACATCCCGATCAGGCGGTTACGAAAGTGAAATAAATGGCAGCGGAACAGATAAAAATAACGATAAACGAGCTGGAGTACGATGTCGATAAAGGCGCGCGGCTGATCGATGTGTGTCGTGAGAAAGGTTTTGGCATTCCGTCGTTTTGTTATTATCAGGACCTTGAAATACAGGCTTCATGCCGGATGTGTTTGGTCCGTATCGAGAAGATGCCAAAGCTGCAAACGTCTTGTACGATCATCTGCACCGACGGCATGAACGTCACGACACAGTCTGAGGAGGTCGAAAAAGCCCAGCGGGCGATGGGCGAGTTTCTGCTTATCAATCATCCGCTCGACTGCCCGGTTTGCGACCGCGGCGGCGAATGTGAATTGCAGGAAGTCATTTTTGACTGGGGTGATGTCGAGGAAAGATTTTCAGAAAAAAAGAACGCTCAACCCGAAAAATATCTCTCGCCAATCGTCGCCAACGACCCGCAACGATGCATACTTTGCAAACGCTGCACGCGCGTCTGCGACGAATGGATGGGCGAAGACGCGATCGAGGCCGGCAATCGCGGCGTCAACACCGTAATCGGCACATACGGCGGCTGGCTCAATTGTTCTCAGTGCGGCAACTGTATTGAGGTTTGCCCTACCGGAACACTGCTTGACGGCGTTTATCGCCACGAAACGCGCCCGTGGGAACTCGATCAGACAATTACGACCGATATTTACGGCTCGGATGGTATGCAGCTCAGCATCGGCTCGCGAGGCGGCGAGGTGCATCGTATCGTTGCCCGCGACCGTTATGTCAATGGTCTCAATGGCGAGTTTCTTGATGTAAAAGCTCGTTTCGCACACGGATTTATTAATCACGCCGACCGTATAAAAACGCCGATGATCCGCTATTCGAAGGGTGGTAGGCTTATTCCGGCCACATGGGATGCGGCCATCAAATTTGCGGCGGATAAACTTAAGGAACACGGCAAATCGGTTGGCGTGATAGCGAGTCCGAGACTCACGAACGAAGCTGTTTTCACGCTAAAACGCTTCTCGACCGAGGCGATAGGAACGGACAATTTCGCTGTTTCAGATGTGCAAGATCTAAGCGTGGTTTTTGATAACCTGAGCGTTCCACTCTGTACACACAAGGAAATTCGCTACGCCAAGACTATCGTTCTCATCGGCGGCGAGCCGGAAGAGGAACAGAGCTATACTGCGAAACAGATCAGGCAAGCGGTACGAAACGGCGGTGCTAAGTTTATTTGCGTAAATGAAAGGCCGATCAATCTTTCGCGCCGTGCGACGCAGTTTATCCATGTTAATGAGGGATCTATCGATACCTTCGCTCTGGCTGTTTTTAACGAATCGAATGACAGGCTCGTAGCTGGAAAATGCGGTATCGACATAAGCGAGATCGAGACAGCGGGAAAGACCATCGACGAAACGCAGGGCGATCTAATCATCATGATTGGCGGAGAACTGTCTGGCGGGGCGCAGGCCCTTATAGCTTCTTCGGCCGCAAAATTGGCCGCCGAAGGTCGCCGCGTCACGTTGCATCCGCTGCCGAAATACAACAATTCCGTCGGCGCTCACGATATGACGCCGGGCCGGAAATTGGTCAACGAAGTTATCAAGAATTCGAAAGCTTTGCTGATCGGCGGCAGTCTGCAAGACGCCAGCGTTCTCGAAGGAAAGGATTTTGTCGTAGTGCAGGAACTGTTCCAAACCGATACGACCGCGTTTGCCGATGTCGTTTTCCCGGCTGCGAGTTTTGCCGAGGTTGACGGGACGTTTACGAATAACGCGGGGAACGTCCAGCGTGTTCGTAAGGCAATCGAGCCTGTTCATCAATCAAAGCCCGATTGGATGATTACGAGCCTCATTGCACGTGAGATGGGAACAGAATTCGGCTACGATTTTTCGGCGTCGATGGTTTTCAAAGCCATCGCCGACAGCGTCGCCGCGTATGAAGGCCTTCGCTATCCGATCCTAAAAGACGAATCGAATCCGGTTCAGGTGAAATATATTTTGGTGGACGAGAAAGAAATGACCACCGAGATCACGCGGTTAAAAACTGAGATCGACAAGATCGAGACCGGCGGTGAGAAAGATTCGACGGTGCCAAAGGTCGGCCACAAACTGCACCGACTTACCGTCATGACGAGCAAGACCGACCAGTTTCACCTGCTGGCCCACGGCAATCCGAAGCCTGACAACCTGCTGGTGTCGCCGCTTGTGCAATTTGCCTTGAATGGCACACCCCGCCAAGGCGAAAAGGCAGAAGCCGTCAGTGCGGGTGATAGAATCAATGTCAAAGGAGTTTGATTGATGAAGTATCGCGTCACCATTGAACAAGACGAGGACGGCGTTTTTGTCGCTGAAGTTCCATCGCTCCCGGGCTGCATTAGCCAGGGGCATCACGACTTGAGGCGATTGAGAATATCAAAGAAGCCATAGAACTGTACGTGGAGAGTCTCGATGCCCATAATGAGCCGATTCCACCGCCGATTTACGAAGAGATAGTGGAGATTGCGGCGTGACTCAGGTAACGGCACCGTTCAGTCCCGTTGTAGTACCCGATCATAAAGAGAGGTCGCCAAAGGCACACTGAGGGGGATCGTCAGACAGGTTGGCCTGACGATTGATGAGTTTATCGAATTGCTGTAGAAAGATGGAGTCTATTCTAAAAACTGCATTTCCCTTTATTGTTATCAGTGTTGGGATACTGCTCGCCTTTCAGGGCGTGTTGATGATCGTCGCCTACACGGTGCTTGCCGAGCGGAAGGTGCTTGGCTGGATACAGGGACGCATCGGGCCAAATCGCGTCGGACCGTGGGGCGTCTTGCAGCCGTTTGCCGATCTGCTCAAATTTATTCTTAAGGAAGACATCGTCCCTGACAAATCGACGAGGTTTGTTTATTTTCTGGCTCCAATGGTCGCGTTGACCTGTGCGTTGCTGCCGATCGTGGTTTATCCGTTCGGCCCGGCGATCACGACGGTTGACTGGAGCTTTTTGCCGTATGGTCTGGGCGAGGGAATTACCGCTCTTCCGATGACTATTGCAAGAATCGACGTCGGCGTTTTGTTTGTTCTGGGGATCACATCGGTCGGCGTTTACGGCATCGCCCTTGCTGGCTGGTCGTCGAACAACAAATACAGTCTCATGGGTGGTCTGCGTTCATCGGCCCAGATGATCTCATACGAACTGGCGATGGGCGCGTCGGTGATCGGCGTCGTAATGCTGGCCGGCACACTCGACCTCAACGGCATCGTTTACGCCCAGATACATTCGCCTTTCCGATGGTTTATCATTCCGCAAATCGTGGGTTTCTTTGTGTTTCTGATCGCCGCCTTCGCCGAAACCAACCGTGTTCCATTCGATTTGCCAGAGGCCGAGACCGAGCTCGTCGCCGGTTTTCACACTGAATATTCGGCTCTAAAATTTGCGCTGTTTTTTATGGCGGAGTACGTGAATATGTTCACGGTTTCCGTGATGTGTACGGTTTTGTTTCTTGGCGGATGGTATATGCCGGGCCTCGGCCACATTTTTGAGCCGGGTTCGATTCCGTACGCTCTTGCCAGCCATGTCTTTTTCATCGGCAAAATTTGTGCCTTTTTATTTCTATTTATTTGGATTCGCGGGACGCTGCCGCGTTTCCGCTTTGACCAGCTTATGAATTTCGGCTGGAAGTTTTTGCTGCCAGTCGCTTTGGCGAATGTGATCTTGACGATCTTGATCGTGTACTTTTTGAACTAGGTGACAGGTAAACGGTGACAGGTGACAGGAAGTTCTGCCACCCGTTACCCGTTACCCGTCACCCGTCACCGCTCTTATGATTTCGACCGCCTTATTTTTTCTTTTTGCCGGATTTGCCATCATGTGCGCGGTCTCGATGGTGTATCACAAGAATCCGCTCTACAGCGCGATCTCGTTGGTCGGCGTATTTATTGCGTTGTCATGTATTTACGTAACGCTCGCCGCTCCCTTTATCGCGGCTGTGCAGATCTTGATATACGCGGGCGCGATCATGGTTTTGGTGGTTTTTGTAATCATGTTGTTGAATCTCGACGACGATAAACCCCTCAATCGACTCCGATATTTATATGCTCTCGGCGGTGGGTTGGGTGTCTTACTGTTGGCACAGACATTCTTCATTTTTTACGCCGTAATGCGTGCGCCGAATGTTCCGGCCGATCAAACAATGAGCGCCGGAAAGACTCTGACCATCGGCCAGGCAATGTACACGGAATACCTGCTGCCGGTCGAGATCGTCGGAGTTTTGCTGTTAATGGCGATCATCGGGGCGGTTATCCTGGCGAGACGTTTGACACAGCCGCAGCTTGAATTGGTCATAGATAACGAATTGGAATTACGAAACGAGGAAGAATAAACTCGCCGATATGCAGGTCTCGATAGATCAAATAATGCAGATGCCAAATGCCGCGATTCTTTCCGAGCGCTTGCACACCGCGCTTGAAGAGGAACAGGAAAAGCGCAAGCATTTTTATGAAATTATCGAAGAGGGCAAAAAGATGGAGTTTATAAACGGGGAGATTTTCTTTCAATCGCCGGCAAAATTGAGGCATCTTTCCTCGACGGGTCTGCTCTCCCGTCTGTTAAGCGCATTTGCAGATCGACACAATCTAGGCTTTGTTGGAACCGAGAAGATGCTCATCTCTTTGACGCGAAACGACTATGAACCCGACATCTGTTTTTTTGGTAAGGACAAATCAAAAGACTTTACTCCGACTCAGATGCAGTTTCCGGCACCCGACTTTGTCGTCGAGGTCTTGTCGCCCTCGACCGAGCAGCACGATCGCGAAACAAAGTTTCAGGACTATGCGGCCCATGGAATACGAGAATACTGGATAGTCGATGCCGAGACGGAAATGGTCGAGCAATATATCCTCAAAGGCGAGGAATACGACCTGTTCCTAAAAGCAAAAGACGGGAGCATCGAGAGCGTCGTCTTGCCCAATTTTAAAATTCTGATTCGCGCTGTATTTGACGAACAGACGAATCTGGAAGAACTGAGGCGGTTGATCTAGAGATGGAACCAAGTTTAGCCAGCTACCTGGCGTTATCAGGAATATTATTCACGATCGGCACAGTCGGCGTTATTTTCAAGCGTAATGCTCTGGGCATGTTTATGTGCATCGAGCTGATGCTAAACGCGGTAAATTTGACCTTTGTGGCGTTTTCCAGGTACTACGGCGACACGACGGGACAGCTGTTTGTCTTTATGGTAATGTCAGTCGCCGCCGCCGAAGCCGCCGTCGGTCTCGGCATCATCATCGCATTCTTCCGGAACAGTCGGTCGATAGACGTCGATGACGCGAGCATTTTGAGGAATTAGGTTTTGAGTCCCGCCTTTAGGCGGCCCCCTCGTTTGCAGTAAAGAGCCGCCTAAGGCCGGACTCAAAACGATTCTTATGCTAAACGCCGACGTTCTGACATTTCAGGAATTTGTG
>JANPCJ010000247.1:0-9802 GCA_031430895.1 Chloracidobacterium sp.
CAAAGATGTTTCCTGGCGGGGGGGGGGGCGTCGGCGTCGCCTTTGGCGTGGGGGTCGGGGTCGGGGTCGGGTTCGCTCCGGTTGGGAACGCAAAACTCACGATTCTGGTACGCCAGTTAAAGGCGCCGTTTGTCGCCAGGTACTGCCCTATAAACCAGAAAGTCCGGTCGTCCGATGGGTCGACCTGCGCGGTGGTATAGTCACCCCATCGGGTTAATGGCTGTCCGCCGGATGTGGTTTGCGAACCCGTGCCCGCGTGGGCGACGACCTCCGATTGTAAAGTGTTAATTGGGTCACCGATCTGACGTGCGGCGACTCCGAGACCGGGAAAAACCGTGGAACTGGAACGGCTATACCCGAGGAAAATATCGCCGTCAGCGTTCATCGCCGCCGATCCCATCCACCGGTTAGTTGCATCCGGATTAAAGGTCGCGGTTTGGAAAAGAACCGGTCGATTTGCGAGCACCGCGTCGGCCGGGTTATTTAGCGGGTTCCTGATCTCATACCAGCGCAGGGCGGCGCCCTGCGGACCCGCGCCGTCGGTATCGACCGCCTGTGTTATCACAAGGCTTTCTACACCACCGCGGTTTCGGAAGGCGGGGCGATACATCAATCGGTCGCCGAGCGAGTCGAGTTGGGTAGCCGTCCCGGGCTGCGATATACACTCAGACACAACAAGATTATTGCACGAGCGGATTACGCCTACGGGAAGGCTGACAAAACTTCCTGTCGCCCCGCCGTAACCATTTGTGATGGTTACCGTATCAGTCGTAAAATTTGGCAGGAGACGCAAAATGCGCAGTTCTCCCCCGGCATTGGTTGATTGACGAATAAAAGCGCCGCCGCGGGTCGCGTCGGCTGGCGGTACCGGACCCTCATTGTCAAACGGGAATAGACTCGCGCCGCCCGCGTAAAAAGTGATCGGCGCACAAAGACCATCGGCCGCCGTACCCGCGATCATCGCGGCCCTGTCGTAGGCACACATGGCGGCTCCGGTACCAGCCCCGGCTGGCGAGCCGCCAAATTGGTTGTAACCAACATAGTATGCATCATTCCAGATGCCTATTTTCCCATAGTCGTTAAAAGATGGGGTGCCGCCCGCACCAGCCGTGTCGAAGCTGTATTCGTAGCGATTGTATGGCCCGGCCGGGTTAGGACCCATCGAAACCGCAAAACACTGCCTATAAGGCATGATCGTCTCGCCCATCGCATTCGAGCTGAATGCGAATTGGCTGAAGACCCATCGATTGGCTACACGGTCATAAGCGACCAGAGGATCTCCGCGATTTGTTGTTTGACACACACCCCCAAAGCCGCCCCAAATTGTGCTTCCATTTAGAAAAAACGGAGCGGTACCTTGGGGAACGCCGAGTTTGTTAAAGATCATGAATTGCGAGTTTACCCACGCGACGACGTGATTCGGCCCGACCGCCATTGTCGTGTCGGGTGGTGTTCCGGTGACTGTGTAACCGGTGATTCCCTGGCCCGGCCCTTCGAAAGTAACACCCGGCATGAGCATCGAAGGAGCCTGCGGTGCCGTCTGAAGGAATGCTTCGACGAGCGGAGCAGGCGTGTAACGCATCGAAGGGTCGTCCGGTACCTCGATTAACTCTTCAGTGTGAGCCTCAAACAGTACGCCGCTCTCTTTATCGATGCTGGTTTGGATAAGCATGAGTTCGGACAGTGGTCCAGACGTGTCGTACTTCACGAGCGGCAAAACGACTGTTGGGCCTTCCTGCTGCCTCTTGATCTTCTCGGGCGTGAGGCTTTTACGGTAACTCTGGGTACGTTCTTTCTCACGACGCCTTCGTTCCTCACTCGCCTTACTTTTTACGGGGATCTTCACACCCACGCCAACACTTCGGTTCTGGGCTGAGGCGGTAAACACTGTCGACGCCAATATTAACAGGCCGAGCAAAGCCAAAGCTGAGGCTCTGACATAACTACGGCTGAGGATCGTGACAATAAGCATGATCTTTCTCCGGAGAACTCGTCTCGTTGAGTAAAAAAGCCAGCCTCTTGCAAAAGCGGCGGCTGATCACCAGAAACCGCTTCCGAACAGGCTCGTTAAACCACTATTCCAATTCGACAAATTGTATGTATAGAAATCTGTTAGTCGAAGAATACCACGGAAATTTGCAAAAATCCATACTCGTTGGTATTTGGACGTGTCTTAATTTGATTTTGCTTGCTTCTTCTTCGTGCACTTTGTGTCTTCGCTCCGTGTCCTTTGTGTTGAATAAGATCGTAAACACAGAGAACACAAAAAGTGATCACGGAGGGGGCCGATTCCGAGCAACATTAACTTAAGACACCATTATTTGGATCGCGCTTCGACGGAGTTTGTGGGCCGCAAAACGTCGTTGCGGAAAAACTGCAACGATCCCCGACTCCAGCACATCGAAAAACTGGAGAATCGTTATGATCAATGCAATTACAAACATGAAATATTTCGTCGTTCTGTCGCTGGCGATGACGGTATCGGTCATCGTTACGGTTCCTTTTGCCGGAAATGGCGCGTCCGCAAACGCGCCCGCCAGCGTTTTCTCATCGAACGAATTAGAATCGGTAAGGATGCCCCTTGAAAATCAGTCGGTTGTTCTTAGTAAAAGTATGGATCAACAAAACAGCCTCGACGTGAAAAAAGGAATCTGGGGCGGACGCGGAATAAGGTTTTTGGTCGAAAATAGCTCGGCTGCGATCGAACTTGATTGTGGAAAGGCTACGATCTCGTCTCGGGTTAGGACCCGTAAAGACGGAAAATTCTCCGCAATCGGCCTAATGACCCGGAGCGGTCCGGGGCCTGTCATGCGCGATGCACCTCCGCGTGCGCAGCGGGTACGCTTTGAAGGCAAGGTTACGGGAAAACAAATGACCGTCAAGGTCACGCTTGCCGATTCGGGAGATCTCGTGGGCGATTACATTCTCGAACGCGGCACTCAAGGCGAGTTGACGCGGTGCTATTGACGGCCTTCCTGTTAAGTGGGCGTACCCGTCTGCCACGTCGCGAAAGGCGGGAAGATCTGATCACGAGAACTCAATAATGAATGACACGTAAGCGAGCATTATAGATTTTCCGGAATCTCGACTTTGCCCGCGTCACGCCACAATCTGGCCAGGTCGTAAAATTCGCGGGCTTCGCCGTTGAAGATATGGACGACAAAATCGCCGTAATCGAGCAGCACCCAGTCGGCGGAATTGTAACCCTCGATGCGTACGGGACGGGTGGAAAGCTGTTTCTTCAATTGCTCGTTGATCTCGTCGGCGATGGCCTGCACCTGGCGTTGATTCGAGCCGCTGGCAATAATAAAAAATTCGGTAAAGCTGGCGATGCTTCGCAGGTCGAGAGCGACCATGTCAAACGCCTTCTTCTCGGCGGCGGATTTTATCGCTAGTTGTACTTCCGGGTCGAGCTCGGTAAACGGGGTGGGCCGTGCCGCGATTTCTATCTTGACCGCTTCACGCTGGAGCGATCTTTCCTGGGTTTCTTCCATTAGTTATAAATTCGTCGTGGTTTACTTTTGTGAAAATCCGATCAGAGGCCCCTTTGTGTTGATGTGATAAAACCCTTTATCACAAAGGACACAAAGGGAAGACGCAAAGATCACAAAGAAAACGCCAAAACATATTAAATTAAACCACTATCTATAAATCTGATATTTTTCGACGTAATTTGCAACCTCCCGTGAGACATCGGAGCGCCAGGCGGGGTCGTTCTCGCGGATCATTTGGCGAATCCTGGTGGCGGAGATGTCGAGGTTGACGGAATCGGTTATGAAGATTTGGTTTTGGGTTTTGGGTCTTGGGTCTTTGGGCATTACCGACGTCCGCAGATCGGCTATGCGTTTTCTGATATCCTCGGTAACGTGCTCGAAGCCAATTTCAAAGCCCGGCCGCGTTATCACAATGTGATTTGATAAGGTAAGTACCGTTTCCCATTCGCGCCATGTTGTTATGTCCATCCACGAATCGGCACCCATGACGAAAAACTTCTCATCGTCCGGTCGTTCGATATTTAGCCGCGTCAGGGTCTCGACCGAAAAGGGACGCTCGGGAGCCTCGATCTCCATTCTGGAAACGGCCATCTTCGATTCCCCCTGAGTGGCGAGACAGAGCATCGCGTATCGGTCGTAAGCGGATGTTGGCTTTAGCCGAAACTTATGCGGCGCGTGGAACGCCGGGATGAAAACGAACTCGTCGATCTCGAATTGCTCGAACAGCGTTTTCGCGATCGCTAGATGCCCACGATGGACGGGATCGAAACTACCGCCATAGAAGCCGACGCGATGGCCGGTTAAAGCTATCATTGGGGCTTTCCGACGCTGAGGATTTTCGGGGATATCGACCATGACTAAGCCCGCCTTCCTGACTGTCCTGGTGACACCTGTATTTGCTCCATGTGACGTTATTCGGACGCAGTAAACGAAGACCTATGAAGGAACTCCAGCACCTCGTTCGGCTTCCTTGTCCAAGGACCGTGAGACATCGGCGACCAGTTCCTTAATACCATGGTTCGTCACGGACGAGATGGCGAAAAAGGCCTTTCTATCTTTCTTTGCCCGTTTCTTCAATGCGTCGAGTCGCTCCGGTTCGTCGAGGGCGTCGATCTTTGTTGCGACCACGATTTGTGGGCGTTCGGCGAGATTGGCGTCGTAGTTCGCGAGTTCGCGATTTATGATCTCGTAGTCCGAGACAGCATCGCGGCCCGAGATCGACGACACATCCACAAGGTGAAGAATGAGCTTTGTCCGCTCGACATGCCTCAAAAACCGGTGACCGAGACCCGCTCCGTCAGATGCTCCCTCAATAAGGCCAGGAATGTCGGCAACGACAAAGGTTCGAAAATCCCCCATATCAACTACGCCGAGATTTGGTTCGAGCGTCGTAAACGGGTAATCGGCGATCTTGGGTTTGGCGGCGGAGATGACCGAGATCAAGGTTGATTTGCCGGCGTTCGGAAAGCCGACAAGGCCGACATCGGCGATCAGTTTCAATTCCAATTGAAGTTCTCTCTCGCCGCCTGGCCGTCCAGTGTAGTGGTATTTTGGAGCACGGCGTGTCGGCGTAGCGAAATGCGAATTTCCCCAACCGCCCTTACCGCCCTTGGCCGCAAGATAGCGCTGTCCGGCCTCGACAAAATCAAATAGCATTTCATTAGTCTCAGGATCAAAAACCTGAGTACCGACGGGAACTCTGACCATCGCGTCCTCGCCGTCCTTTCCCGATCGGTTCGAGCCTTCGCCGTGGCGGCCGCGTTCCGCTTTGTGTTCAGGATTAAATCGTAGGTGCAACAGTGTGTTTATTCCCTCGGAAGCTTCCATCCAAACGCTCCCGCCGACACCGCCGTCGCCGCCCGAAGGTCCGCCGCGAGGAATGAATTTCTCGCGTCGGAAAGCCGTCACGCCGTCGCCGCCGTTACCCGCCTTGACCCTAATTTTTACTCTATCTAAGAACATTTCGATTTCTAAACAGCTATTCGATGAACCTCCCTGGCAAAGGTGGCTGGATCGATTGCGGGATACTTGTACAATTGCGATTCAATTTCTGCGAACAGCGAGAGTAAACGAGGCCGTTCAACCAGTCCGCGGTTAATCATCGCTTCGACGTCCCGCGCGTCCTGAGCATGTCCCCGCTCGATCTTGGCCAGAGCCTGGCTGTATGGATCGTAATGATAAAAACTTGCCTTGCCCTCGCGTCCGATATATTGAGAACGGTCTTCCCAACCTGGCAATGCCGGGATAAAGTCGGACGGGGCGGCCAATTCGACATTAAGTTGCAACTGCTCTTTTATCGCCGGAATAGCCCGGAACAGTTCGTCCAGTTCGGGTACAAATCGGAGATCGACATCGATGGTCGAGTCCCGCCATCCCAGAAGTACCGCTGTTGCGCCGCCCGTAAAGTAAACACGAGCCTCCTGCCGCGCATGTCGTCCGAAAACGCTCATGAACTTCACAATTTTGTCCGCGTTTGCTAGGTCCCGCATTCTCCAGCACGTTCAAAGCTTACGAGTCGACGGATCAGAGCGTTGTATCGCGAATGCGACGCGTCGGCATCAAGAGTTCTTAATAGGTTGTAAAGACGATGTTCCGGATTCGAATAAGTTTTGTCCGGTATTGCAATGCCCAGCCTGGCCAAACGCGGCGCACCTATTGAAACGAGAAGAGCATTCACGCTTTCACGCCCTTCGATAAGATCCTTGATACCCTCGTCGATGATCTCCTCCCCCGGTCTCATTGATACAGTCTACCGGATTTTCGGGATGTACGCATAGAATGCACCACCCGACCGCCCGTACTAAAAAACAAAGGCGTCGGGAATGATTGCTCATTCCGACGCATTTGTTTTTTCTCATCCACGACACCGAAGCGTCATATCAGAGAGTTTCCTTAATTTCAGAGTCACCGAAGTGTCATTGAAATGAAAGGGTTTGCGGCATTTCCATGTACACGGTCCTGCCGCGGATTTTGTATCCCGAAGAAACTCTGCGGAGAGCATTCCCCGGTCAGCGTCCGAATCGAATAAATTCAACCCGCTTTTACCCTAAGGTAGACGCCGTTAGGTCTTTGGTGAGGTGGCTTTTCCTCCACCGCCGGTTACGTTCCCGGCAACGAGGCTCGAACTTTCCGAAGAATGTGCGAGCGGCGTAGCACCCGATGAGCTGATCATTTCTCGCGGGTGTTGCTCGTTTTTATCCGAGCAACTCAGACCACGCTTTGCAGCGTGACCCTGGCAAGCCTTTCGGCTTCGGCTCCGGGCGTCTCGGACAGCGGCATTCCGCTCCTTCTGCCCTCAGACGGTGTGTCACCACCTCCGTCCCACTTCCCAGTGCCGGTCAAAATGCCCGTAAGCAATCTCGACTGTGAAGCTATAATACACCCGAAAAAACCAATGTCAAGTATAAAATACTTTAACTATCGCCCTTATTCTACGGGCACTCTGTGGAAATTCTGTGGATAACACTGTGGAAATTCTGTGGATGAAAATGTGGAAAATCCGGCAAGTAATTTAGCGTCATAATTTACGTTTTTTGTAATCTGGGGAGTCGTGAAAATCTGCCATTTCAAAAGTGGGCGAAAAAAAATAAAATTTTTTTTTGGTTACGCCGATTTACTCGAACCTCCCCGATCAGAGTATTCAAAAAGGGAAATACGACACGGACAAAATCGTCCCAGATAAACAAGAGAAACGTAGAAAATGGGACGGCTTAAATGCAGCACACTCATCAGTTAGCGGAATAAATCGTCCCACTAGCGAAGAACAACTCCTTCAAGTGGGACGATTTTTCCCAAATCAGCACCCTCGTTCCCCCGGCAGACCCCAAAAATGCCCGATCCGTTACTTGGCACCTGAATATAATCTCAGTTTTCAAGGCCTCAATACCAAACAGTAACATAACTGAAATTGCATAGATTGTCAAATATACCACGGATGAGACAGCATGTGCCTTGAATTCATTAAAAATAAATGTCTTGACATTGCCTCGACCAAGAGCGTAGGGTTAAACCCAATCGAAACTCTCGTAGCCTTTTTCACAATTTAATTTCATGAGGAGTTCCCATGTCTCTGAAACCGTCAGTATTATCGACGAAGCGCCGTAGGCTGATCTACGGTACGGTCGCCGTTTGCCTGATTTTGAAGGTTCGTCGAAGGTTCGAATTGGTTATGAAAATATTCAAAACTTGAAAACAATGATCCCGTAGCTCATTCTGAGTCGGTTGCTAGAATTATGAGTGTTGTTGGCGAGTATTTTCTCAAAGTACCGCGGGCGATTTCGATGGCGACGGCAAGGCCGACCTGTCCCCGTATTCAGGCCTTCGGATGGCCAGTGGTCTCGAACAATCAGCGGCAACGGGTCATTCTTTGCATTTCCGTTTGGGACCAATGGCGACCGACCGACACAGAGCGCTTAGTAAGAGTCAAGAGTTTGTATGAGAGTTTTTGGTGCCTGTCGGGGGCTTTTGACTGGGGAACAGAAATAGCATCGGGAAGCGATAGAATTGCAGAATTGCCCCATTCTTCTTTCTGAAGCATCTCTTTTCCCACATGAAAACAAAAACAGGAAAATTCGCATCAGGCCTGCGATTCTCGCGATTCTTTTCGTCATTGTCTGTTGAACTCGAGTAGATTTTTAGTGAGGCAATTCAAACCTTGCAAATTCATAAGCGGAGCATTAATCTAAGGCTTACCGCGAAGGCTAATCGAAGAATTCGGTGGCATCACCCCGGGGTCGGAATCGACCTTCGTGGGCGTTTTTGGTTCGTCATGAAGTATTCTTACCCCCACTTGCGAAAGCACTTGCAGATCGGTTTCGTTCTATTCGGCCACTTACTCTGCGTTGGTATTACCTTTTCGAGACCGTTGGATCACTTTTCGAGACCGCTGAATTCCTTTTCAATCCAACCTACTACTGACGGTGATATCGACCCGACTTTCACGACGTCAGTGATGGAGGGAGACGGACGGATTAATCGCTTGATCACTCAGCCGGATGGCAAGATGATTGTGGTGGGGCGGTTTTATTTGGCAAATGGAGTGACAGCTAACGGAGTTGCGCGACTCAATCCTGACGGAACGACCGATGCCACCTTCAATGGGTCAGGCACCGGAGCCAATGCGGAAGTTTTCGCTGTTGCGCTTCAGCCGGATGGGAAAATTATCATCGGTGGCTCCTTTACCTCCTACAACGGCCAAACACCGGTCGGCCGGGTCGCCAGGCTCAATCCGGACAGCAGCTTAGATACTTCATTGAGCCAGGTCCCACTGTTCACAGGCCAAATTAGAGACGTGTTGGTGCAGTCCGACGGAAAGATTCTTCTTGGCGGTACGTTTTTGATCTCGGGCAGTCCGCGTGGTCGTATACTTCGTCTGAACCCCGATGGCTCATTGGACGCGAACTTTAATTCCGGCGGCTCGGGACCAAACGGCGCTGTTCACAAAATATGTACTCGGCCAGACGGGAAAATTCTCTTAGGCGGCGAATTTACGTTTTACAATGGGAGCCCCGCGTCGAGTTTGGTCCTTCTTAATCCTGATGGCTCTCGGGATGCGTCCGCCTTTAATATTGGGTCCGGACCGAGTGGGCCTGTATTCGACATCCTTGAAACATCTGATGGCAAACTGTGGGTCGGTGGGGTGTTTCAACAGTACAACGGTATAGCGTCAGACTCGATGGTAAAAATCAATCTTGACGGCTCCCTGATCGTAGCCCCTGATGTCTTTCAAGGGCCCGGGCCAGGCACATTGTATGTCATCGCTCTAGTCGCGGATGTACATGAAAGAATTATTTTCAGTCTTTTTAATGAAGACTTTCCAACTTCGTCTAAGGTGCTACGTGTGAATGCGGATGGAACTGTCGATACCGGATTCACAGTCGGTAATCTAGAACAAACGCCCGTTCGAGATTTGGCGATTGGCGAAGATCGAAATATCCTTGCTGCCGGCGACTTTGTTTCCTACAACTCGCAGACCCACGTCCGACTTTTGCGTCTGCTCGCCAACGGAGCGCCTGATTCGACGTTTAATCCGCGGATTTCGACGCCGGGTGTAGTTCGCTCGATTAAGGTTCAATCCGATGGGAAAATAGTTATCGCCGGGGACTTTGAGTTTGTTAATGATGTACGTCGCACGGCCGTAGCCCGCCTAAATTCCGATGGCAGTCTTGACACGAGCTTTGATTTTGGAAGATCGATCTACGGAGATGTGTTTGCTCTGGTGGTACAGGCAGACGGGAGAATAGTTATCGGCGGTAGTTTTCTCAGCACTTCCACTAGCACGTCCGAGGTTTTCGGACGCCTTTTCATAC
>JANPCJ010000248.1:0-18129 GCA_031430895.1 Chloracidobacterium sp.
GGAAACTTAGGCCGACCGAGCGCAACCGATCTCGATGAGGAAGCGCTGGTCGCGGCCGTCGAGAAGACTTTCGAAGTGCCAAGGGAATACTTTACCGGCAGACGAAGACTAGGCGATGCGGTTCTTATCAAAGAGGTGCTAATCGTCAGCGGCTCGCGTATCGGAACCAACCTCGCCACCATCGCCAGATTGACCGGCCTCAACAGCTCTTCAATCAGCCGCCGTCATGACGCCGCGAAACGAAAAATCGAAGATGCGAAATTTGGTGACTTAGTCTCAAACGTTGTCGAACAATACAACCTCATCAAGCGGCCCGGATCGCCGTCGAAGACAAGCTAGAGAAATCGCAACGAAGAACCTGAATGAGTTACGCAACTTACGGAGGCCTGACCCCGATCCCGTTTTGCATTTCCGTTTGGGACCAATGTGTTTTAACGCCTGGACGTCACTCTTGTTTTAGCGCCAGTTGCCGATAAGAATGAACGGCGCCCAATGGTAGAGATGGGCGTATTTTTTGGAGCCGGTTGGGATTGAAGATTGTTTTGAGGCCTTGTCCGGTTCCTCAAGAAGGGTCAGCTGGGCTTGGCGGAGGGCTTCGGCTTTGTTGAAGTCGGGTTTTTGGTAGTTGGTGTAAAAATTGACCATTAATTCGCGCGTGCTTTCGTCATTTACCGGCCAGAGGGTGGCCATTATTGATCGGGCGCCTTTTCTTTGGGAGAGGACGCCGAGGCCTTCGATTTCGCGGCCGTCGGCGGTTTTGCCGCCGTAGCCGGTGTCGCAGGCGGAGAGCGTGAGAAGCTCGACGCCGGAGAAGATGTTGTCGGAATTTTGGACCTGGGCAAGCGTAAGCTTTTCGCCGCTGCCCATTAGCAGATAGGAATTCAGTCCCTCGGCCTTGGTGCCGGAGATGAAGACAAAATGGGTCGCGGCGTGTGTGAACTGATATGTGCCGAGCGCTTTGCGGAAGCTAACCGAGGTGAATTGCTCATCGAGCAGCCGGGTTCCCGCTATTATCCCGTCTTCGCGGGTTTTTGCACGGACTATCGCTTCCAATTCTCTCGGAACATGTATGAGCGGGTCGAGATTTTCCGCCCGTTTTGACACGCCTACGCCCAGAGCACGCCATTGTCGCTTATTCTCCGGGCGAAAGGCCAGATTCTGTCGGCTTGCGAGAGCGAGGACAACGCTTGAATAATTTTGCACGAGATAGCCTTTGTCCTTGTCCCACAGCGCCGAAACCGGAACGTATCGGAGAAATTTATCGAGCGACCAGACCAGAGTTCGCACGTTCGCCGCTTCCAAATCCTTTTCAATCGGCTTGATCAACACATTGTAAAGTTCCTGCGCGGCGGGCCGAGGATCGCTCTTTTCGAAACCTTCTTTAATGACCGCGGCGCGGAAATCGTCGACCCGTTTTCTGAGCTTTTCTTCGGAAAATTCGCTCACATATCCGCGTTGAAACTCCGCTGTCGTCACAATCACGCTAAGATTCTCGCGCCCGACGATCGTTGAAATAACCGCCGTTTGAGGGTCGTTCCACTCCTTAACAACCGCTTGCGAGCTTTCTTCGACGTACTTCGAGTCAACTTCTTTTTTTTCAAGGTCCTTAGCGATCTCGGTCAGAAAAGTTTTTAATTTCGACGAAGCGATTTCCAGCCGCTTGTTCAGTTCCGCCAGCCGGTCACCGAGAACATTCTTTTGACCCATGTCGGTGGTTAATTTTTCTATTTCCAGTTTTTCGATTTCGCGATAAATCCGGCTGGTTTCGAGTGATAAGATTTCGTGTTGTTCAAAAGTTTGCTTCTCCGTCGAATTCAGTTTGATGCGCTCATCCAGCGACTCAACGACCCGCCCGTCGCGGTTTACAAAATCAAAGTATTCTTCTTCCTTGAGCATCCGCAAAACCCGCTCGGCTTCGGGAATGCGATCTTCTTTTATCAACAATTCCGCCAATTTCCGGTAAGTATTTTCAATCGTGCCGAGAAAACTCTGCTGCAAATTTTTATCAAGCCTTTTGATGTCCGAGCGAAGGCTTTGCAGAGTGTTGACCGATTGCTTGCCGTAAAAAATCGCCAACCGTCGATTATCCAGCGCGGCCCAGGCTTCCATCAGCGCATTGAGAGAAATCGATTCGCCGCGTCTGTCACCTGAGGCTTTGTATAGAGTCAGTGCTCGATTGAAAAACTCGATGGCCTTTGGCTTTTCGCCCAAAGCACTATGGGCCGCTCCGATATTGTTTAGCGCGGCGGACTGGGCGCTTTTGTTCCCATTGGCTCGGCTGAGCGACAGTGCCCGATCGAATTGATCGAGCGATCTTCTATAGTCTTGTGCAGTAAAATCGACGCCGGCTATATTATTTAGGGTTATCGATTCGAGACTTTTGTCGAGGAAAACCGCCCGCTTGTAATAGTCAAGCGCCTTTTCCCTCTCGCCTCTGATTGCATAAACCAGACCGATATTGTTGAGAACGATGGCCTCGCCTTTTTTATTACCAACGGCTTTTTGAAGAATCAAAGCTTCGGTGTATCGGTCAATGGCTTTCTGATTTTCGCCCAAACTGCTGTAAAAAAAGCCGGTGTTAATCAGTGCGATGGATTGCAGGCCCTTGTTGCCAGTCTCTTTGCTTAGGGCCAACGCCCGGCCGTAATAGTCGAAGGCCTTTTCATTTTGACCCAAACTGGCGTACACAAGCCCGGCGTTATTGAGCGTGAAGCCTTCCAGCTCTTTGTTATTAACTGTTTTGTTGAGCAGCAGCGCTTTGTCATAAGTGTCGAGAGCCCGCTGTTTATCGCCCGCGTTTGAATAGAATTCGCCGAGACTGTTAAGCACTGTGATTTCGCCGAGTTTATCGCCAGCTATCTTGAGCAGAGCTTGATTATAATAGTCGAGTGCCTTATTTCTCTCGCCCGACGCCGCGTGAGCGATGCCTATGTAATTGAGCATAAAGGCCTCGTATCTCTTATCTTTGGCGTCTAAGTAAAACTGCAATGCCCGATCGTAATAAATGAAAGCCCTTTGAACTTCGCCAGTCCTCAAATAAACATCGCCAAGGAGAACAAGTATTTTGTCGTGCCCTCGCTTGTTGGAAATTTCTTCAATAATCCGGAGGGCTCTGTTGTATTGCTCGATCGCTTTTTGATCGTCGCCGAGATCGAAATACGCCTTGCCAATGAGAGTGGCTGACAGCGCCTGGAGATTTTTTTCGCCAAGTGATTCCCCGAACGGCTGCGCTTCCAAATGGCGATCCAGAGCTTTTTGTTTCTCGCCAAGATTTGAATACGCCTCGCCGATTCCGTGCAGGATCGCCGCTCTTCCCTCGTTATTGCCCGCCGCAATTATCAGCGGCAAGGCTTCGTTTAGGTTCTCCAGTGCTTTTTGATTCTCGCCTAAGGTTTCAAAGGCTTCGGCGGTCTGATCTAAGACGCGCGCCTCGCCTTCCTTGTCGCCCAGCATCGAGAACAGGCGTCGCGCTTCGTCTATTCTTTCAATCGAAGCTCGAAGATCTGTTGGAGTTTGCCGGAAGAACGAAAACGCATTGCGGGCGATATGATCGGCCCGTCGTTTCATTTGCCCCAGCGTCAATTCGATCAGATGATCGCTTTTCAGTTCCCGCGAAGCTGTCAGCACGACAGATAATTTTCCGAGTGCATTCTCGCGCGGCACGATGCTATCTTGAGACGCCGTTGCCGCCACAAATAATTTCTCGACGGTGACCCGTTTTCTGTCTTTCGCTGTCGTCGCTTTTGACGCCTCGCGGCTGATCGCGTAACCTCCGTCAACCGGGACGGGGATTTGGCTCTTTACCTGCAGAACGTAGTCGCCCGCCACCGACGCGCCGAAGGACAAAATTTCCACTCCTTCCCTAAATCCGGGATTATCCATCGCCGCGAGCATCTTGCCGCTTTGGCTATATAGTGCCAGTGAAAGGTCGACGCTTCTCTGTTCAACCCGCACCTGTAGAAACTCGCCTCTTTGCAAACCAACCTTGTAACTATGCGTTTCCTCACCGTTCATCCGCCGTTCGCTTGTCTGGCCAGGGGCAAGTTCGCGAACTTCGACGGGTTTTGCATCCTGCCCGTAAGCCGTAAAAACGGTGCTCAAAATCAAGAGCAGCCATTTTGCGGCGGATGTCTTTTTGAACAGGGGAACTCGCAGCATCGTATTTCTCCTTCGATTCTTATTGCCAATTTCCAATAAGACCATGTGTCTTGTTGCGTCACTTTTCGATGACCGGATTTTGCTCTTCGTCGGGTGGTGGTCCGCGGAATTCCAGATAAGTTTCCGAAATTTCCTGTTTATATCGCTTCTTGAAATGGTCTTTTAGTTCGTCAAAGGCGGCGGTCAGTGCGACGCCGATCATGACGGGAGCGAAAAACGCCCAGTGGGCAAACGAATAATACGTTAGAAAGCTGCACGCCAGCGATAAAGCGATGATGATGGGCACAGTAAGAAGGGCAGCTTTGCGTACCGGAAACACTTGAAACAGCGCGATCAGCAGGAACCCGTCGAAAATCTGCAGCAAAACAATGCTCAGTGTGCTCGGCGGTTTCACTCCGCCGCCGCGAAGGTCGCTTTCGAGAATATTTGCGTTGATTTGAAACCCGTTCATCATGCCTAGCGGTGTTTCGCTTCTATCGGCTTTTAAGTACGAACCGCCGACGATAATGATCTTGCCGCGTATCAGTTCTTTATTCCAATCAGGTTTTTCGGCGGCTCTGAGAAGCGTTCCGGCAGAAATCCTAGTCCGCTCGCCGCCGCCCGACCCGTCAACGCCCCTGGAAAAACTGATGATCATCTTCTCGGTCGATTCTTCAAGCTCAGGAAATTTTATGCCCGGACATTTTCCCTCTTTCGCTAGGTTGAAAAGGCTCCATGCAAGGGACGGCAGATTGCCTTCGGTCGTTTCGATCAGACGTGAATAATAACGCTTTAGTCCTTTCTCGGACCACGAAACAGGAACACCCGATTTCAGAATGTTTTTCGGGTCTTTTCTGCCCAGCACATCTCCGGGAACGATCGTGAAGTCATCCCTGATTTCATGCGGACGCGCCCACACTACATTTGACAGCTTATCCACGTTCAATGTTCCAAATTCCCCAAATTTGGTATCAATATCGACTCCGATGACACAGGGACCGGCCTCGGCAATCGTTTCGATAAGCTTTAGAAGCTTGGGCGGGTTTAACGGGCTGGTTTGACCTTCAAAGTCGGCATAAAAGTCAGCCTCCTCTATGTCAACAATGACGACGTCGCTTGCTGCGTCGGGGGCGTCCATGCGCATCTGGATATCGAGAAATGTCGTTTCGAGCTCGGCGAACAATCCGGTGCGGCTCAGCAAAAACGTGAAAACCAGAGCGAGCAGCATTAACGGCAGGGCCTTTATCACCCGCCGTCCAAAGGACATTTTTGGTTCCGTTTGCGCTTTTAGCGGAGCCGGTTCTTTGGCTTCGATTCTCCTGGGCCGATTGGACTTAGAATTTTGACGTTTTCTTCGGAACATTAGGATTTTCATCCGCCGCGTTTTGGGCCAGATTCTCGAGCGCGGCTTTCAAGAACAGCCGGGTCGTTTCCGGTCTAACTTTGTTGCCCCAGGCTTTGGTCACTTCGGTGACTTGCTGAAAATCGGCCCGCGACTTTTCATAACGCGACGGTTCGAGAACCAAAATCCACGCCGCCGCGATCGGCTCAAAATTGCTGCCGTTGCTTCGAACCAGATTTACTTCGAAAAGCCCGGGCTGAAAGCCGGAAACTATCGCCGGCTTGTCGAGCCTTACCGGCTTTGACCAGATTTCTTGCCGGACCAGCCGCCACCGCAGATATTGCTCGCCCTCCGATTTCAAAACCGAACTCAAATCGATCTTGTCGCCGTTTAACTTTGCCACTGCCTCGGAAAGTTTGCTCCCACGGTTGAGGTCCGAACCGGGACGCTGATCCGAAAGTACCCACGAAGCAATCTTCTCAGTTACCGGAACAAGAAAGGCTCTCGCCCGGGCATATAACGTACCAGACGGCTCCCTGACCGGGAGGCGGATTGGGCGGGAACAGTCATCGATAGAACACTCGCGACCCGTTAGAAATTTACCGCTTAGATATACAATCTTGATAAAATCGTCGTTTGACGCGGATCGGCGGCGAATCGAGCCGCCCGCCGGCAATTTCGACATTTGTGTCAGCGCGGTCGATCCATTCAGAACCCACGTGCCGTTGCCGTCCACGACGTAACCCACTTGTGCCGGTGCGGAGATTGACGCAATACCACACACGGTTGCCCCGAAAATTACGATCAATATTTTCATTCCGACACCTCCCGCGAATTGATTCCGATTTTTTGTAGGTTGAGTATACCACCAAAATCGTTAACGAAAAGAACTTTTGGGATTGCTCTCCGATTCAATCTTCGGGCTTTATTGGTGAAGAACCGTCGGAGAGCCGTTTGTGATAAAAAAGTGGCAGAACCGTTCTTGCAAGCGAGCGACGAAATAACCGAATCAAAATTGGCCGGGGATTACGCAGATAATGACGAATATTCCCGAATAGGAACATTCATGTCCGTTTCGCCATATCCGCGGAAGCTTTTTCCCACTCCTCGTAGAGCGCTTTGATGCGGGTCTCGGCCCCAGCGTGCTTCGTTGCTGCGTCGGCGAGCTTTGAATAGTCGGAGGCTATGGAAGGGGTGGACATTTCCCGCGCCAGGCGGGCAAACTCGGCTTCGAGGATCGGAATTTCCGCCTCGATCTGTTTGATGCGTTTTTCGAGCTGATTTTGTTGGTTTTTTGATAAGTGGGGCACACTCCCTACGGGTCGTGTTTCCGCCTTTGCCGCGCCCGAAGTTGAGGCTGACTCAGTGTCTCCGCGACCGCGTATCGCCGTGTCCCGATTGAGTTTCCAGTCGTGAAATTCGGTGTAATTTCCGTCGTAATTTAAGACAGAGCCGTCACTTTCGAATGACAGCATCTGGTTAGCGATCTTGTCGAGAAAGAAACGGTCGTGGCTTACCGCTATGATCGTGCCATCGTATTCATCGAGGGCGTTTTCGAGCGATTCGCGAGAAGGGATGTCGAGATGATTGGTTGGCTCATCGAGAACCAGGACGTTTTTTTGCGAATAAATGAGTTTCGCAAGCGCGAGCCTTCCCTTCTCACCGCCTGAAAGGGCCGAAACAAGTTTGAAAACATCTTCGCCAACAAACAAGAATTTCGCGAGAAACCCGCGCAATGTTCCGTTGTCGGCCGTCGGAGCCACTCGGCGAAGCTCCTGAATCACCTCGTTTCGAGGCTCCAGCCCTTCAAGATTTTGGGAATAGTAACCAATGTTGACCTTAGTTCCCCAATGCATCTTCCCTTCGAGCTCTCGGATGGTGCCGAGAATTGTTTTGACCAGCGTCGTTTTGCCGGTTCCGTTGCCGCCGATTACGCCAAGTGCATCGCCGCGATGAAGCGAGAAATTGAGTTTCTTTGCCAAAACTCTTTTCTCATATCCAATCGTCAAATCTTCCGCAGTGAGAACATTATTGCCGGTACGCTCAACTTGACGCAGGCCGAAATTGCCGCCGGATTTCTCGCTTGTCACGGCCTCGATGCGTTCCATCCGGGCGAGCAAAGTGCGGCGTGACTTGGCCTGTTTGGTCTTTTGGCCTTCGAGATTTTTGCGTATAAATTCCTGTGTCTTGTTTATCAACTGCTGCTGATTCTCGTATTCTCGAATCTGCTGTTCCCGCCGCAACTCACGTTCCTCGAGATATTTGGAGTAATTGCCTTTGTACGTAACGGCCATTCCCCGATCCATCTCGATCACGCGGTTTGTCGTTCGGTCCAGGAAATATCGGTCGTGGCTGATAACTACATACGTCTTGTCGTACGTCTTTAGAAACTCTTCCAGCCACTCGACCGCATCGACATCTAAGTGGTTTGTCGGCTCATCGAGAAGTAGAACATCAGCACTTGAAAGCAGAAGTCGCACCATGCCGAGGCGATTCTTTTGTCCACCGGAAAGGGTTCGCACATCATCGAGCCACATCCCGGACGGAAACCCCATTCCCAGAAGCACGGCCTCGGCCCTTGCCGCGTAAGAGAAACCATCGGCGTGTTCAAAAGCGGTTTGCAGATCAGCGTATTTGTGCAGAATGGCCTCGGAATGATCCGTCTCCATCTGCTTTTCGAGCAAACGCATTTCGGCTTCCATATCGTGGATTTCCTTGAAAGCCGAAAGAGCCGCCGTGTGAACGGTCTCGGCCTCGCCAAAATCAACGTGCTGGTCCAGCAAACCGAGTTTGAGGCCGTTCATCTTTATCACTTCACCGTCATCCGCTCCTTCCTGACCGGTGATAAGACGGAAGACGGTCGTTTTGCCAGCGCCGTTACGCCCTACCAGGCCGACCTTTTCGTTCGGATTTACCTGAAACGAGACACCTTTTAGTATCTCGGTCCCGCCGTACGATTTCCACACATCTGAAAGTCTAAAAAGCATTTGCTAAAGTAAAAAGGCAAAAGGCAGAGTTTGCCTTTTACCTTGATCGTACCGGAATCCAAACCAATAGTTCCTACGAAATAGCTGATAGCTGATAGCGTATAGCTGATAACCAAGAGGCCGTCCCAGCGATTCGCTATCAGCTATCAGTTATCAGCTATTCCGGAAACGCCAATCGCTTATTTATTCGCATTCGCGGCCGGTTTGGCGTTAGCATTCGCCGACGGTTTTGCGTTCGTATTCGTCACCGAATTAACGTTTGCCATATTGGCATTAGGCGGGGCCGCGGTATTCGCATTCGAATTCGCCGCCGGGGACGAGGCTCCGGCCGGACGTGCACCGCTGAGTTCGTTCGGGTTGGCGACCACCTTCTGTGCAAGGAAATTCTCGATCTTGGCTTCATTCATAGCAATCGCCTGATAAGACGCGGCGAGAAGCTGTTTGCGCGAATTAATTAGCGAATCCGTCACCTGCTGTCTGATTCCTGGGCTTTCCAGCGTCACAGCTTCGTCTTTATCACTTCGTTCCTGCAGTTTGAGGATGTAATATTTTCCCTGCATTTGCGCGGTTATGATCTTGCCGATCTGAAAATCGGGACTCATAAGAGCGGCACCGACCTGAGCGGGAAAGCTCTGTTTCAGTTCCTCTTCGGAAATATAACCGAGGTCGCCATTTTGCAATTTGCTTTGGTCTTCGCTCTTTTCACGAGCAACGGCGGCAAAATCAATGCCCTGCTGAAGCTGTTTGATGATCTCGTTCGCCTTGAGCACCGCCGACGGCTCGTCGATGGTAGTGTCTCCCTCGCCGCTCTTGGCCGGATCGATGACAATAGCCGCAAGTTTGACGCCCTTCTTTTTAACAAAAGCTTCCTTGTTCCCGTTATAAAAGGCCTCGATCTCACTGTCCTTTGGCGGCTCGATCTTGCCCGTAATTCTTTTGACAAGTTCCTGTATCGCCAATTCCTTCCGAAGCGAGTCGCGCACCGAAGCCTCGGTCACCCCTGAATCCTTCATCTCTTTGGCGATCTGGTCTGCCGATTTTCCGCTCTGTGTTTTTCTCTGATTCAGTTCGGCCGTCACGACATCATCGGCCGGCAGTGTCCCTTCTTTCTCTGCTTTTTGGAACATTACTTCCTGCTCGACCAGGCTCTGGAGAATCTGGAGCCTCGCCCCCGCTAGTTCGAGCGGAGAAAGTTTGTTGTCCTGTCCCTGCGCCTGCTGTTTGACACCGCGGTCGACCTCTTGCATGGTGATGACCTTACCATTGACCTTAGCGGCGGTTTCATTTGGATCGACGGGCCCGCCGGTTGACGTGTTTGCCGCCGGCCCACCGCAGGCCGTAAATATTGCGGCAAAAAATGCTAGACCCGCGAAAGCGAAAATCCCTCTTCTGTTAATGTGCACGATTGCTTTTACTCCTTTGAACTTATCCATCATTTTACGATACTTGACTATGCCATACGGCATTTGTTATAAATCTTGTTTCGAGTTTTTTCTAAAACTCTTGTTAATACCTCGTATGATCGAGAGGCAATATTATGGCAAAACGCTGCGACGTATGCGGGAAAGGCCCGCAATTTGGAAACAACGTATCACACGCAAACAATAAAACGCGAAGGCGGTTTAACCCTAATCTCCAAAGGGTGCGAGTCAAACTGACCGCCGGCGGCAACGCCCGTCAAAAGGTCTGCACCCGCTGCATAAAGGGTGGTAAGATCATCAAAGCCGCGTAAGTATATTTGAGACACTGCTGTACGATTTGGTTGCCAAACGCTCGTCATTTCGAGCGTTTGGTTTTTTATGCGATCGCGATACAATCGATCTCCACGCGCGCGTCCCGCGGCAGCCTCGCAGCCTGAACCGTCGCTCTTGCCGGTTTATTATCGGTAAAAAACCGAGCGTACACCTCATTCATCTCGACAAAATCGCTCATATCCGCGAGAAACACGGTCGTCTTCACTACATTGTCAAGACTCGTGCCCGCCGCCTTCAGAACCTCGCCGAGATTCTTCAAAACCTGCTCCGTCTGTTCGCTCACGACATCCGAAACAAATTCACCGGTCACCGGATCGATGGGAATCTGTCCCGAACAAAAAACCATCCCGCCAGCCTTGATCGCCTGCGAGTAAGGCCCAATCGCACCGGGCGCATTTTCAGTTGATACAATCTCTTTCATAACTCAAGCAAAACGCGAATTTTAGCAAATTAGCGTGGAAAAGGAAAGTTGGCCATGTGTGTAAAGACGGAACGGAACCACAGATTAAGAAGGATGAACACAGATAAGAAAGGACTATAGGATAATTCGTTTTACTTCAACGCGCGGATTTCCGAAGTTGATGAGCAAACAAAGTCTAAGCCCGGTGGCACGAAGGTAGTTAAAACATTGGGCTCGGTGGATCTGGTTCAAATCTCGAACAGCCTTCAACTCGATGACAATCTTGCCGTTGACAACCAAATCGGCCTCGTAATCTCCCACGATCATATTTTCATATCGAACGGCAATTTTTTCCTGCTGAGCAACCGTCAATCCCGCGTTTCTCAATTCGAAGGCCAAGGCATTCTCGTAAACCTTCTCGAGGAAACCGCATCCGAGAGTATTTCCTACCTTGAACGCACATCCGATTATGACTTCCGAAATAGCATTCAACTCGTAATGTTCACTTTGGCGATCGTCGTCCAATAAGGCACTCAGCAAATTCTCTTTATCTGTGTTCATCCTTCTTCATCTGTGGTTTCATTTCCTCTTTTACGTCAAGCATTAACCCGTTCAACCGCGATGACTCCGGGGACATGCTCGATGGCGCCGACGACCTTGTCGAGATGTTTTTTGTCAAAAACTTCGACCGTCACCTCGATGATGCCAAGATCTTCTTTCGAGACATTGGCACGGGCGTCGCGGATGCCCGTTTTGATGTCGGCGATGGCGTTTGTGATTCCGGCGAGCATGCCGGTGCGGTTTTCCGTCGTCGCGAGCAGTTGGATGGATTGGATCTGTTCTTTATCGCTTTTCGCCCATTCGACCTCGACGATCCGCTCTTTGTTGACCATGAGCTGCGACATATTTTTGCAGCGTTTATTATGGACGACGATTCCCTTTTCAAGCGAAATATAACCAATAATATCTTCGCCGCGGAGCGGGTTGCAGCATTTGGCGCGGTTTATCAGTAAATTATCGACGCCTTTGACTACGATCGCGTCCTCGGCCATGCCGATAAATTTGCGGACGGCCTTCATTCCGGTCTTTAGGCGCGTCGCTTTTTGTTTGTCGGGGTCGAGCTCGCTGAATTTTTCCGCGCCGAGGAATTTCGCGACGACATTGCGCGGCAGAGTTTTGCCATAACCGACCGAGGCGAAAAGGTCTTCGGGTCGGCTGAGGCCGTAATCGTTGGCGATCCGCTTGAGTTCGGCGGCGTTGTTTAGGAATTTTTTTGCAGTAATGCGGAATTTCTCGGCTTCTTTTTCCAAAAGCTTGCGGCCGATCTCGATTGACTCGTTGCGTTGTTCGAGGGAGATCCAATGCCGGATACGGTTTCGGGCGCGGGCCGTGACGGCATGATTCAACCAGTCGCCGGACGGTTTAGAGTTCTCTTTCGTCAGTATTTCGACTACATCGCCGTTCTGAAGCTCGCCGCGAAGCGGAACGATGCGGCCATTAATCTTTGCGCCGATGCATGTGTCGCCAACCACCGAATGAATAGCGTAGGCAAAATCTATCGGCGTCGAGCCTCGAGGCAACTGGATGACCTTGCCCATGGGAGTGAAGGCGTAAACGTCTTTTGGATAAAGATCGAGTTTGAGGGTCTCGATAAAATCCTCCGAATCTTCATTGTCTTCCGTTTCCTGGACAAGCGGAAGCAGCAGCTTTTCGACGGTTTTACGCAGTTCGTCAAGAGCGTCGTCCTCGGCCTGTTTTCCGAGACTGCTTTCCTTGTATTTCCAGTGGGCCGCAACGCCTTCCTCGGCCACATGGTGCATTTCCTGCGTTCTGATTTGTACCTCGAATGGCTGGCCTCCATCGCCAATGACGGATGTATGCAGCGATTGGTACAGGTTATCCCTGGGAATGGCGATCCAGTCCTTAAAACGCTCGGGAACGGGTGTCCATCGGTCGTGGATGACGCTCATCGTCAGATAGCAGTTTTTGCGGTCGTTCTCGGTGATAATGCGGGCGGCAATCAGGTCGTACACCTGCTCGATCATTATCTTTTGCTTCTTGAGCTTTTTCCACAGCGAATATAAACGCTTTACACGGCCCTCGATCGCGACAAACGGAACCTCATTCTCCGTCAACCTCTCCGTGATCGTCGCTTTTATCTTTTCGAGCGTCGCCTCGAGTTCAGGCCGCCGCGTATCGACCTCTTTTGCAAGACGTTTGTATTCCTCGGGATATAGATTTTGAAATGCCAGGTCTTCAAGTTCGCTTCGCATTTTACCCATGCCAAGCCGGTGAGCAATAGGAGCGTAAATATCAAGCGTTTCCTGCGATATGCGTTCCCGCTTTTCGGGTTTAAGATATTGCATTGTCCGCATGTTGTGAAGACGGTCGGCGAGTTTGATGAGCACGACGCGGACGTCGGTGATCATCGCCAGGACCATTTTGCGAACATTCTCGGCCTGCTGTTTTTCTCTCGAGAGATTGCTGATATTCGCAATCTTTGTGAGGCCGTCAACGAGGAGAGCGATCTCGTCTCCAAAATAGGATTTTATCGTTTCGAGATCGACAAGGGTGTCCTCAACGACGTCGTGCAGAAGCCCGGTAGAAACACTCACCTCATCGAGGCGCATCTCAGCGAGTATGGCAGCAACCTCAATCGGATGAACAAGATAAGGTTCACCCGATGCCCTCATCTGACCGCGATGATGCAAGGCGGAGAACAGGTACGCGCGGCGAATCAGCCCCGTATCGGCCCCCGGCCGATTTTGCTGAACCCTGTCGATTACATCCTCGATGCGAATCATACCTCAAAGGATAAAGGATAAAGGATAAAGGATAAAGAAAAAATCGGCACTATGGCCGTTTTTATTCTTTATCCTTAATCCTTCAAAAAAAGGCGATGCTCAACTAATTGTAATTGAGCATCACCTGAGTTGACGAGAAAAACTAAAAAGATCTATTTTTTGTTTGCGTTTATGCTGTTGACTCCCCCGCCGCCGGGAGCCTCGGCCACCGCTATCGCTTTGCGCTCATCGATTTCAGCTTGAATCTTCTTTACTACATCGCTGAGTTCGATAAAACTTTTTCGGAGAGTGTCGGACTCACCCTTTAGACGGTCGCGATCGGGAATCCTGTTATCCATCTCGGCAAGACGCATGGCCTGTATCGTGAGACTTGCCTTGTAAGACCGTGCGGATTCAAACACTTTCAGTAAATCCTGATTCTTGCCCAAATCGGCGATGGACATGCCTTTGATATCGAGGCTAGCCGCATTTTTCACCTGCGGCGTTTCGAGCGAAACCGCCTGATTGGCAAGCTGCGTTCCTTCATCGATACATTTTTTTAAGTTCTCGTAATCCTCGGTGCCTGCCGGTTTTACAAATTGAAATGACGGTTTTCCGTCCTTCTGAACAGTCTTCTTAGTCGCTTCGGTGTCAGTAATGTCATTCGCGCAGGAGTTTTTCTTGGCCGTAAGCGAGGTCAGAGCTTCCGCCCTTTGTTCGGGAGGAATGGTAGTGTTGGCCGATCGCGCCGTCACCCAACTCAGCCATTTATCGTTCTGTTGAAGGTTCTCATAAAGGCTGGCAATCGCCTTGTACGAGCTTTGATCGTTGGGATCAAGGGCCAACGCCTTCTGATACTCCTTTATTGCTTCTTCCGCCACTTCCTTTTTTTGGCGGTTGCCAATAAAGGTCGAATGAAGGGTTCTGGCAAGGAAAAGCTGGGCCATTTTGCCTTCAGTCCATTGACCGTTCGGATCGCGGCCGACAGCGTTTCTAAAAAGCTGTTCCGCTTCCGGAAACTTACGGCCCTTGTACGCATTAGACCCGTCAACCAGGTCCTTGCGGGCCATGACACGGTTGTAATATCCGCAGCTTGATCCTAAAAAGACGGAAATTGCCAGTAAAGCAAAAACCCCAAAACGAGAGAATCTCATCATTTGACTCCATTCACCACCGCAAGCACCAGCTAAAAACGCAGATTCCTATCCGCGCCCAAAACGGGCATCTCTTGGCAAAAACTATTCTGTTAAATCGTCGATCTGCAGACCGATCGGTGACGCGCCCACAGCCTTCGAGGCATCAATTATCTTAACCACATCGCCGTACCTCACCGACTTTGGCGATTTGATAAAGATGGTCTTTTCAACCTCGTTTGTATTTTCACGGAACACGCCGTTGGTTTCCCGTTCCTTAAATATCTCGCGGAGCTTATTAGCCAGCTTATCCGTATCCGAGACATCGCCGAACGGCTCATTGTTGAGCGTTATCGCCTTTGTTTCTTTGCTGATCGCAACGACCAACGTCAAAGGATTGGGCTTTACATTTACCTGCTGCTCGTCCTTCGGTTCAGCCGGCACCTTGGCCTCGAAACGGCTCGGTTTGAGCGGCGTGATTATCATAAAGATAATCAGCAGCACGAGAAGCACGTCGATCAAAGGTGTTACATTAATTGTTGGTTTAGCGCCGCCATCGCCGCCGCCACTGGACATACCCATAACTTTATCCTCGCGTGTGAAATCTACAAAAGTACCGTAGACAACGGGCTATTTCGGTTGCTCAACACCCTTCTTACGATCCGCCACCAGGCCGATCTTGTCGATATCCTGTTTACGGATCGTCTCAATCGCCTGGACGACTCGTCCATAATCGACATCGACCCCGCTCTTGATATAGACAATACGTTTTTCGGGCGTTTTGCCTTCCATTCGACGCTTGATGACATCGCCAAGAGCGTCGATCGGGTACTGTTCCTTGCCAATGTAAAAATTACTATTGTCCGGAATGGCAATGATGACCGACGTATCTTTGGCGATATCGCCGTCTTCGTCGGCGCTTATCACATCACGCGGAAGATTGACGGAAACACCCTGTTGAAGCAGCGGCGTCACGATCATAAAGATGATCAGAAGCACCAGCATAACGTCAACCATCGGTGTAACGTTGATATCCGAATTATACTCACTGGAACCGCCAACACTGACAGCCATAGCAGTTATCTCCTATCTAAAAAACACTTGCGGCTACTGGCCGCGAAGCTGCTTGCCACGCTGGCGAATAAAGTAATCGACCAGTTCGGAAGCAGAGTTTTCCATTTCCACGCCAAAGCTCGTGACTTTGTTCGTAAAATAGTTAAACAGCCACACGGCGGGGATAGCAACCAAAATTCCAAATGCGGTAGCAACCAGCGCCTCGGCGATAGCACCACCGACGGCTCCAATACCGGCCGATTCGTTAGCACGCAGGGCTTGGAAAGCACCGATAATACCGACAACCGTTCCGAAAAGTCCAACGAACGGGGCGGTCGATCCAACGGTTGCCAACCCGGCAAGTCCGCGTTTCAATTCGGCCGTTTTGACAGCTATCGCCCGTTCTAAAGCGCGTTTCGAAGATTCCATTTCATCCGCCGAGATCTCGCCGATACTCTGATGGGCAGCGAATTCCTTGAGACCCGACGAGACAACCATCGCGAGGTGCGAATCCTTGTGCTTGTCGCTGATGTTGATGGCTTCATCAATGTTGCTGTTTTTCAAAGCCTGAGCGACTTTTGGCGCGTACTGACGCGACTGGGCCTTGGCTTTGTTGTATGTCAGCCAGCGTTCGATGCCGACGGCGATCATATAGACCGACTGGATAAGGAGCGTGATGATAACGCCCCAACCCGGAATGGTCAGACTCTTTGCGATATCGTAGATACCGAACGAGACGCCCTCGCCGGTGAACAACATGAAAAAGCCCGAAATGTCCGAAGCGATCAGGCTGCCTAAAAATGTCATGGTTTTTCCTCCAAAGAAAATCAAAGAATTTAATATTGCGATGGTTTAATAATTTGCGGGAAACAGCTTACGAGCCGTTTCCCGCAGTTCATCATCCCGTTTACGGGACAAAATTATATGTGATGACGCCTGAAACCTTTACCGGCTGGCCGGAAAGGAGTGTCGGGCTAAAGCGGGCCCCACGCGCGGCACTCGCCGCAGCGGCTCTCAGCAGCGGATGACCGCTGACCGCGCTTGCCGAAATGACCGAGCCGTCTTCACTGATTAACACCTGTACGCTGACGGCACCCGAAGCCCGAACAGCCTTGGCTGCCGGTGGATATGCTGGTTTTGGCAAACTGGTCGCCTTACCGTTCAGAACGCCGCCTGAAACTGTTTTGGGCGGTGCTTTCTTGACGGGTGGCGGAGGCGGAGGCGGAGGCGGCGCGTCACCACCTGTCGGCTCAGTTCCCTTGCTGTCCGAGAGGCCAGCAGTTCCGCCGTCTGCAACTGTTCGTGCAACGCCGGGATCGACTCGTGCGCCCGTGTCCGAATCATTGCTGCCGAGCTTGGTCATGCGGTCAAGACGCATTTCCTTGACTTGGTTCTTTGTTACGCTGGTCACATCCGGCGGTTTTACCGGTGTTTGAAATATATTCTGGATCAGCTCTTTACGAACATCCACGTCCGGCTGTTTTTCCGGCTCAGGCTTTTTCTCGGGCTCCGGCGGCGGTTCCTCATCAGGAACCGGGACCGGTGCGACAAGCGTTGTCAACGACAGATCGTCGCCGCCCATTCCAAAGTCCTTTCCGAACAGATCGACGCCCCAAGCGGTCAGTACGCCGATAACGGCGATAATAAGCGTCACCAGCATAAAACTGCTGCGCCGCTTATCTTCATTCATATGACTTTTAGATTCTACTAATTGATCAAGCATCTTAATTCCTCCCTTTCTCCGGTGCCACTACGATAGGTCAAGGGTTACGAAACCTTACTAAAGCGTAAGATGATATTAATTAGACCCCAGTTGTCGCCGCTTTGTTCCAAGCAACTTCAAGATGGGACTCTTGCTTACCTCTTTCTCTATAAAAATGCGGAGCCGCTGCGACTTTCGCTGGACAGACACACACAAATCTTACGATTCCTAATCCCGTTTCAAAACAAAAACCCGGGACAAAGCGTTAAGCAAAGTATTTAATTGACCAGCAACGACAGAAGTCTAAAAGTTTAGTAAATAAATGTCAAGAATAATCGAGATGATTTTGCGGCATCTCGCGTATTTGATGAAATTATCGCATTCAGAGTTCCAACTTCAGTTGGCCTCTTCGCCGGCTAAGAGGCCAACTGAAGTTGGAACTCAGAACACCTATCGTGTGACCGGCCGTCGCGTGACCGACCGTCGCGACGAAGAAGCAAGCTTTTCGCCAACCTGCGGAACAAGCACTTCCTTGACGCGGTTGTCACCGAGTTTGCTCTGCCACCAAATTGCTATCGGGCTGGCGATGGCTATTGTGGAATATGTACCGGTAATCGAGCCTACAAAGAGCGCCAGCGAAAAGCCGCGCAGGACTTCGCCGCCAAACAAAACAAGGGCCAAAACCGCCAGGAACACAAGACCATTGGTCACGATTGTTCGCGACATTGTCTGGTTGATCGACTGATTTGTCAGCTTATAGAGCGATTCGCCCCGATGAAGTGTAAGATTTTCGCGGATACGGTCGAAGATAACGATCGAGTCATTCACGGAGAATCCG
>JANPCJ010000249.1:0-10302 GCA_031430895.1 Chloracidobacterium sp.
CTTCCGTCGAAAAAACACGCCGTTCAGATGAAGCTGGTAAGCCTGCGGACTTCGTGTGATTTGCCGCGCCATTTTACGCTCTTGCGCACCAGTTAAATTCAACTGAAGCGTTTCCGAGACGCCTTGCGCGATTTCTTTCGGCACGTCCAACGCGGCAGCGACTTTGCGGTCGTATATCTCGCCCCAAATGCGCGTATTATCGGCGGTGTTTATCAATTCGACGCTGATCTGCAAATTATCGCCCTGCTGCGTGATTCGCCCGGTAACAACACCTTGCACTCGAAGCGTTCGGGCGATTTCCGCGATATCGATTTCCTTGCCTTTGTATCTGAAACTCGAGCTGCGGGCGATGACTTTCAATTGCGGCAGCTGCGATAGGCTATTTATAAGCGAATCGCTCAAACCGTCCGAAAGATATTCGTTATTCGCATTGCCGGTCTCGTTAACAAACGGGATCACGGCGATCGATTTGATGTCGGTGTTCGTGGTGAAATATTGGTAGCCAAAGTATCCGCCTGCGACGAATATAGAAAAAACCAGGGCCGCCAGCAAAACGCGCTGACGGCGAAAATATGGTGACGAACCAATCAGGCGCGAAAGGGGTGAAATTGCCCGCTCAACGGACGAAAGTATACCGGTCTGCACACTTGATGAATCGTCCGTCGAATGTTGCATGGCGGAAACGGCGTCATGGGTGATACGCGTTACCTTCGCGGAATCCGATTCCTTAGCGGATCGGCTTGCTAGAGCCAAAGCAATCACTTCCTGGCTTTTCATCGCCCGACCCGCCATTTTTGCGAGGTTGTAATTTTCATCGCCGATTGCCGCTCGTGCCTGATCGAGATAGCCATCCAGAAAATCCTGGTCAACCGCTTCTATTTTGTATCCGGCTAATTCGTAGATATTCTCCAGTGCGCCATATAATCGTGCGCCTTTTTGCGGTTCGCCCTCAATCACCGCGAGAGCCATAAACCTTTCCAGCGCAAAACCGATACCGACTTCATCGCCGGCTTCTTCCGCGAGTTTGAGGCTTTCGATTGCATAAACGCGGCTGCCTTCGTAATCTTCGAGCGAACACGCCACCGCGCTCAGATTGACGCAGGCCAACTGAATGATCGGTTTGAGCGACGCCTGTCGTGAGATCGAGAGCGTTTTTTCGTAATAGCTTTTCGCGGTTTGATAATCTTCCTTTGATCGAAAAATCTCGCCCAGAGTGTTCGCCAATCTTGCCGCCAGATATTTGTCATCTACCTCGTTCGCAATTCCAAAACCTTCTTCCAGCAAAGGCAGGGCCGTTGCAAAATCTTCCTGCAGCATCTTTATGGTCGCAAAGCCTGAAAGCGAAAAGGCAATTAGAAGCTTGTCCTTAATCTCCCGGCTGAGTTTGAGCGCTTTGGCATAGAATTGCCCGGCTTCGATCAGATTTCCTTGTTTCCAGATCAGACTTGCGATGCCGATAAATCCTTTTACCAGCAATTTGGGATTCGCTGAGTCACCGTTTGTCTCTAATGTTTGCCGCGACCATCTATGTCCTTCGGCCAGATAGCCGCGCCTGATCCAGAACTGCGGCAATGCGCCGGTAATTCGCAATGCTGTTTCAGGTTCGTTCAAAAGCGTCCATTCAAGCGCGGCCCGATAATTGTCGTGTTCGAGTTCGATCGTTTCGAGCCATTCGGAGGATTTTTTACCGCGAAATCCGATTTCGGCCTTTTCCGCGAGATCCGCAAAATACTCGGCGTGCAAATGCCTTATCTCGTTTTCTTCGTTTCGTTGCTCTAGATTTTCACGGGCAAATTCGCGTACGACTTGCAGCATTTTCAATCGCGGTTCGCCGTCAAATTGTTCACTTTGGACGAGCAAACTTTTATCAACCAGCGAGGTTACGCAATTGAAAACATTGATGTCTGCGTCGGTATTTCCTACAGCTTCGGCACTATCGAGCGTAAAACCGCCGCGAAAAACGAATACGCGGTCAAACAATTTCTTTTCATCTTCTTCGAGCAGATCATAGCTCCACGCGATTGCTCCGAGCATGGTTCGCTGACGTTCGGGCAGATCATTAGCACCGCTTGCGAGAATCTGCAAATTGTTTTCCAAACGCTTCCGGATCGCCCTTGGCGCAAGCATTTTTACCTGCACCGCAGCCAGTTCGATCGCCAATGGCAAACCGTCAAGCTGCCGGCATATTGCAGCGACGGCTTCCGAGTTCTCTTCTGTCAAAGCAAAATCTGCTCTGATCGCTTTTGCTCGCTCGACAAATAGAGCCACCGACGCATATTCGCGGAGTCTATCGGCCGGTAAATCATTCTCGGCGGGAATCGCCAGCGGCTGGAGCGTATATTCCTGCTCAAAACGCAGATTGAGCCTGACCCTGCTTGTGACAAAAATTTTCAAATTTACCGAATCTGCTATTAGTTCGCCGATCTTTGCCGCCGCTTTTGTTAACTGCTCAAAATTGTCGAGTACAAGCAAAATCTTTCGCTCCGATAAAAACTCCTTCAGACCATCTTTGAGCGATATTTCACTTGTCTCTTTTACCCCGAGCGTCTGCGCTATAACTTGTTCGACTAATTCGTGGTCGGCTATGGCCGCCAGTTCGACAAAGAAAACGCCATCAGAAAAATCAGCCTTCGATCGTTGGGCGATTGCCGTTGCGAGCGTCGTTTTGCCGGTTCCGCCAATTCCGGTCAACGTCACAAGTCTCGTTTTCGGCTGTTTGATCAGCTCGATGATCTTTGCTAATTCCTCCTCGCGACCTATGATCCGAAATAGTTCACTCGAGAGGTTGCCGTGTTTTTCATCTACTTCATCGGTCGCTTGCCCGATGATTACCGTTCGAGCTTCGACGGGCGTTCTCGGTTCGACCAGACGCGGTTCGGAACTTCGCTCCAAACGCTCATGCATCTCCAATTCACGCTTAACCTCTTTGAGGTAGTGCAATAGAGTCTTTGCGTCTTGATAGCGTTTGCCCCTGTCTTTTTGCAGGGCCTTCAGAATGACGGCTTCCAATTCTGCGGGCAAGGAGCGCAAACGTCCCGGCTTTCTCGTCAAGACCGCCGCAATTATGTCGGGGACGGTTTCACCGTCAAAGGGTTGGTTTCCGGAAAACATTTCATACAACAACACGCCAAAACTGAAGATATCGGTCCGATGATCCAGGTCTTTACCTCGGGCCTGCTCGGGCGACATATAGTTTGGCGTACCAATAATCAGGCCGGGCTGTGTGTGAAATTGTATTTGCGTCGCATCATCGCTCCCGGCTGAGCCGGTCGCCACGGCTCCCGTTATCGACGGTTTCGCCAGTCCAAAATCAAGCACTTTTACGATCCCATCCTTGCGGATCATTACATTCTCCGGTTTGATGTCGCGGTGAACGATACCTGCCGAATGTGCCTCGTCCAGGGCCGACGCCACCTGAATAGCGATCTCGAGCATTGAACCGAGATCCAGCGAGTTCCCGTTTTTGTAGTCAGTCAAGGTCTTGCCGTCGATGAATTCCGTCGCGATAAAGTGAGTGCCGCCGTATTCGTTGATCTCGTAAATGGTGATGATGTTCGGATGATTGAGCGCCGACGCTGATTTTGCTTCGCGGACAAAACGCTTCATCCGGTTGGTGTCCTCTGCAAAATCGCTCGGCAATATCTTGAGCGCGACTTTGCGGTCAAGTTTTGTGTCCTCGGCCAGATACACTTCGCCCATGCCCCCGGCGCCGAGCAGTTTTATGACGGTGTAATGACCGATTGTTTTCTTGGCCATGCTAATGGGGCCGCTATCCTCGGCGAACATTTCGGCTGCGAGGGACGCGGGCGGCTCGTCTAAAAAATCAGAGGGAGTATCTTCAAATTGAAGCAAAGATTCGACCTCGCGGCGCAGTTCAATATCTTCGCCGCAAGACTCATTGAGAAATGGTTGACGAGCTTCGGCGGCAAGATCATGCGCGGCATGATAAATGGTCTCGATCTGTTTTAGCCTTGCTGAGTCCATGGAAAACTAAAATGTAAATTCGGGCGGAAGTAAATATTGGATTCTAGGCAGTTCCCGCTAATTCGCGCAAAAGCCAGGTTCGGGCAAATTGCCAATCGCGCTTTGCGGTGTCTATCGAAATTTTGAGAACTTCCGCTATCTCCACGTTGGTGCAGCCGCCAAAAAACTTTAACTCAACAACCCGGCTTTTGCGTTCATCGAGTACGGCCAGCGTCTTTAACGCTTCGTCGAGCGCGACTATGTCCCTTGATTTGCCTATCGAAACCGCCGTGTCGTCGCTCAGCGTGACCTTCTCCTGCCAGCCGCCGCGTTTCTGGCTTTGTTTCGACCGGGCGTAGTCGACCAGAATATGCCGCATCGCCTTAGCGGCTACGCCATAAAAATGCGCCCGGTTTTGCCAATTCCGTTCGTCGTGCTTGGCAAGCTTGAGATAGGCCTCGTGAATAAGTTCGGTCGTCTGAAAAGTATGTCCCGAAGGCTGGCGCCGCATATAGCCGCGCGCCATTCGGCGCAGCTCGTCATAAACAAGCGGCATCAGCTGCTCAAGGGCGAGTTCATCCCCCTTGCTCCAGTCAACCAGCAGGGCCGTAATTCTATCGGGCGCAACACTTAACATCTAATTTTTAGAGTGGGGATTCTTCGCTGATTATAGACTACTGCCCGTAATTAAAAAAGTAATGTGCGCGGATGCCCCTTTTTGTTTCTGATTCTCGTTTAACTAATTGGACAACTAAATTTGGGGGCTATCGCTTGAAACGAGTGCGGCGTCTGTCAAAAAACCCATATGCTTTTGCACTTAAGCTTTAAGAAACAGGAGACAATCATGAAACACAATCGTATTCTCGTCGGCTTGCTCTTCGTCCTTTTGCTGACGATGAGCGTGGTCGTATTTGCACAGGTCAGCCGCCCGTATCGCAACGGCTCAGTGTGTAATGTTGCATTCATACGGATTAAGCCCGGAATGGATTCGGCATATATGAACTACCTTGCGACCGATTGGAAAAAGAGCCAGGAAGCGTCAAAAAAAGAGGGGCTTATACTCTCGTACAAGGTTTTGACAACCGAAGCGCATGGATCGGGTGATTTCAATATTCTGCTGATGACCGAATACAAAGATCTCGCCACGATGGAAGCAAACGAGGGCAAAGCGGAAAACCTCGCCCAACAGATCGTCGGCAACGACGCAAAACAAATGCAGGGATACAAAGATCGTCTCGAAATCCGGGAAGTCCTGCAAGACCGTCTTGCACGGGAGATCATTCTGGAGCCGAAGCGCTAATACCACATTATCGGTTCTGATTGATAGAAACCGTTTTACGTTTCAAACTGATTTTCAGTACTTTGATCCGTGTTTTTTCGTGAGTTCCGTGGTAATTTCATAAATTAACCACGGATCACACGGAAAAGCACGGACGGAATCGCAAGAAAATATTGAAGATTTATGCTTTTCAGTTAGTCTCGGTGGGCATTAGAAGAATTTCAAATTTATAGGAGAACACAATGAAAGAAATTAAGAGAATCGCTCAGATCGCAATGTTCGCAGGTTTATTGCTCGGCCTTGCAGGAGTTTTGAGGTCAGAAGTTTCGGCCCAGGGCGCCCAGGATTTTCTCCTGGTGAATAAAACCGGCATCGAGATCTATGCTCTATATGTAACGCCGCATGATTCGGACGACTGGGGCGACGACATTCTCGGGGCCGACACTCTTGCCGCAAACGAAGACCTCGAAATCACCTTTTCGAGAAAGGAAAAGGCGAAACTATGGGACCTGCGTATCGAAGACTCAAGCGGCAACTACATCGAATGGGACAATATTAACCTGCTGAAAGTCTCTGAAGTAACGCTTTACTACAAGAACAAGAAACCAACCGCGACGTTCAAATAGCGGCCGACGACTTCAACAAAGAGGAGAGATCATGACGAAACGACTAATAGCAGCCGTTGTGGTATCGGTCTGCGCATCAGCTATGCTCGGCTGCTCATTCTCGGTGGGTACAGGCAGTAACGCCAGTGCGGCGAAACCGGCGGCGTCAAATACATCCACCGGAAATCCCAATGGAGCTGCGACCGCGAAGACGGACGACAAGGCAAAACCTGCCCTAAAGAACGAAAGGAAACCTGAGGGCTCGGCAAAGACGGCTAAGAAAAACCCGGTTCCGGCAAACTGGATATACGTCTATGACGAAAACAAGGGCTACGGTTTTTCGCTCCCCGAAGGCTCGGAGGGCGAGGTTGAAAAGATCGAGGGAATTGATGTAATGTCAGCCACGACGCCCGCGCCGTCAGAGGTGGATATTTTCGTTCTGGCGTACAAGGACGAAAAACTCACCAAGGAAGACCTGCTTGATGATGCCGTAAAGTTTCTCGAAGGCCTCGGCCAAAAAGTCACGCCCGGGAAACTAAAAGCCGAGAGCGACGAATATGCGGTCGCCGATGCTGCATCCATCCACCCAACCCGCGGCAAGGCAAAGCTGAGGATTTTGGTCGGAACCGACATCACCGACAACTACGTGATGATCATCGGTACCGAAGAGACCCGGTTTGCCGCAAACGAGTCGATCATCGATTCCATCTGGGGCAGCTTTGAAATGTGGAGCGGCGGCGGAAGCAGCGAATAGTCCAGCGAGGCGGATTTCGAAAACGAGCGTTGAAAAAGCAGTTTCACGCGGGCGCTCGCAAAGCACTTGATCGGCGGATGCATTCGTTTATCGCGTGCGCCGCCGTTTTTTTTCACTTGCTGGTGTTCAAATTACCAGCAACTTGACCTTGAAACATTTGCATCCGCAACGACAGCCGGAGCAAGCTGATTCATTCAAACATTCCCCCATTGTGTTCTTCACCAAGGATTTGCTGGGTTTTAGAGCCGTCGGTAAAACGCATTCTTGCCTGCTTCCGCTTTGCCGCGTTCATAATTTCCGACATCTTTCTGTTCGGCTCAATCGTTTCCGCTTTCGATTCCTCATCCAAAATAGTCAAACGCAACCGACGCCCGATCAGCCGCGAACCATATTTTTGAATCTCTTCCCAAGTGCCTTCTAAAAACCCGTCATATTTCTATACTTCCCACAGGCCGATCATATCAGATCTTTTGATCGGAATTGAACACAATGAATAAACTACTGCGGCAACAAAGCGTGGATCGTCACAAAGCGGATCGGAATACATTTGCCATATTTACCATACTCATAGAAGTCGATCCTAATGAAATTCATTCCGGTAGTTGTTGTATTCAAGCTTTAATTCAGCCATAAACTCGATGTACTCGGGCGACTGCCTTATCTTATCAAGGAACGGATCGCGGGCAAACATTTCGTACGACGGGTTGCCGGTTTCAGATGTCTCGCGAAGCCACTTAACAGCCTCGGGATGATTACCGTTTATTGCATATATCTGTGCAAATTCGTAGGTTATGTGATGGTAGTCGGGGCGACGCCGATCGATCTGGTCCGCCAGATGCTCGCAGGGCGGAGCGTACCTTGAGACGGAACCGAGACCTTTGTTGGTCTGTACAACGGCCAGCCCGGCACGTTCAGGACGAACTACGTATTCACCGCGACGTACCGGGATTGCCCGAACTTTGTCGGAGAAATCGCCGGACGCTGTCAACATCCAATCGCCGCCGGCAGCGGAACGGGAGTATTCGAGGGCGTCAGAGGGCGATACGACATGAAGGACGACGTCATAGTGGGAAACTTCCCTTACCGAGGCCGCCTGCAATTCTAGAGTTTACTCGAACCTGAGACGGCCTTCGGGGGCATGTGGATGAAATCGGGCGGTTATGAGCTAAAAACCAGTATCATAACCGTCAGATTGCGATATTAACTGCGTCATCTGCGTTCAGCTGCGGCAAAGTTTCTTAGACTTTTGCGCACTCGCCCGCGTTTGAGGAATTGTCCGTCGCCCATCTTTCCCTTGTGCTCGCCGTTTTCGATCACGACGCGGCCCGCGTGAGAGAACGGTCTCGACCTTGCCTTTCATTTTCCAGCCTTTGTAGGAGGATTAGCGTGTTGGACGAGGGCAAGTCGGTTTGGTTGTTATACGAAGCCATTACGATGTCTCTTTTTTCTACGCCTAAATCTGTTATTTTGTCTCGCTGATCAACGCCAGCAGATCATCGGCAGATAATGTGCCGCTCGAATCCGTGCCGTCAAGCAGGCTGTCAGCCAGATCGCGTTTTGTTTCGTGGAGTCTTAGAATTTTTTCTTCGACCGTATTTTCGGTCACTAAACGATAGACAGTGACCGGACGCTGCTGTCCGATGCGGTGGACGCGATCGGTCGCCTGGTCCTCAACAGCCGGGTTCCACCACGGATCGAGGTGAATCACGTAGTCCGCCGCGGTTAGATTCAACCCCGTTCCGCCCGCCTTAAGACTAATCAAAAAAACTTCGCCTTCGCCGCGTTGAAAGGCGTCAATCCGTTCCTGACGAACGTGCGGCGGCGTACTTCCGTCCAGATAATGATACGTAATGCCCTTGCCTTGCAGGTATTCCTCAACTATTTTCAGATGTTTGACAAATTGGCTAAAAACCAATGCCTTGTGTTTATTTTCCAGTAATTCTCCCAAAGTTTCGCCAAACAAATCGAGTTTGCTGCTGCCCAGCGGAATATCTGCATTGACCAGTTTTGGATGGCAGCACGCGAGTCTCAAACGCGTTAGTTCGGCTAGAATACGAAAGCGTTTGTCCTTCGTATCGCCCTCGGTTGACTCGATTTTTTCCAGGGCTTCGCGGCGAATTGCTTCATAAAATGCCCGTTCCTCGGGCGACATTTCAACGGTCAGCATAATCTCGGTTTTTGCAGGCAGATCATCCAAAACCTGATTCTTACGCCTCCTGAGAATAAAAGGCTTTATCAATCTCTGCAACGTTTTACGCGCTTTTTGATCGTTGTTTTTTTCAATCGGCGACGCAAATTTTTCCTGAAAAAATTCGTGGCTTCCCAGCAATCCCGGATTAATAAAATTAAACAGGTTCCAGAGTTCTCCCAAATGATTTTCGATCGGCGTACCGGTCGTAACAAGTCGGAAATCAGCTTGCAGGGCCATGACGGTTTTTGAGCGTTTGGTCTGCCGGTTTTTGATCGCCTGGGCCTCATCGAGGACGATTGTCGCAAATTTGAAGTTTGTAAAAAGCTCTTCTTCCGTCTGCAAAAGATTGTAGCTCGTCACCAAAACATCATATTTCCCGAGACCTCGAACCGCCGCCTTTCGATCACCGTCGCCAAATATCCGGAAGTTTAGGGTTGGGGCAAAACGCTCCGCTTCCTTTATCCAATTTCTACACACGCTTACTGGGGCGACGACCAGGGCCGCGCCGTTTTCAGCTCTTTCAACCAATAACGCGAGCGCCATCAGCGTTTTCCCGAGGCCCATATCATCCGCCAAACACGCTCCGACACCCCAATTTGCAAGGCGTGAGATCCAAAAATAACCATCGGTTTGATACGGGCGAAATTCGGCCTCAAAGGTCGCGGGCAATTCGGGAACGAAGCCTTGTACTTCTTTCAATTTTGCAAGATGTGCTTTCCACGCCTTGTCTGCCTTGAAATTTTGAAGCTCATCGGAAAACTCTTCCAAAATTCCGCTGCGCAGATTGTGGAGACGTTGTTTGCCATCCATGACGGCGTCCAGCGATTGTAAATGCCGCCGGAGTTTTTCGGTTATAGCAATAAATTGTCCGTCCGAAAGCTCGATAAAATTCTTGTCATTTTGGCTAATAAGCCGGGTCAATTCCTGCATCGAAAGCACCAGATCTTCATTTACCTTGACCTCGCCCGAAATTTCAAACCACGCATTTGAACCTTTAACGGACATCGACAGGTTCTCGAAATTTATGTTGCCGAGCAGGTTTAATTTTTGCCCCTTCGGCCATTCAACGATCAGTTTACCCTGTTTTCGAGGCATCTCCATCTCAGTCAATGCCGTCAGGCATGACTCGGCATCTGACAAAATCCACTCGTAATTCTGGCTTTCAAATTCAGCCAGAAATGGACAAGTTGCTTCGATTTCATTGAGCAAATTACGCTCGTTTTTTAGATCACGTTTAGTGCGGGTTCTGATACCGTCGAGTTCGTTTATGACCGATTCGTTGCCTCGTCCGGGTTTAAAATACGGCGGCATCGTGCCAAACGGTTTCACAAAAAACTCAAGATGAAAGCCTTCATTAATCGGCGTAAACAATGCGTGAATGCGATTCTCGGCATCTACCGACGGTAGATTTTCAAAATGCTCCTCCAGATCGCTTTGGATTGCAATTTTTGTCGAGAGCGGTAAAATCGCCTTTAGCAGAGCCTCACGCCCCCTGGCGGGAATTTTTAAC
>JANPCJ010000250.1:0-10387 GCA_031430895.1 Chloracidobacterium sp.
GATAATTACTTGGTTGTTTTCCCAAGTAATTATCACTACCCGCTTGCCCCGTGCCGGGCTCGACTCGTTGCTTGCCAATAACGCAAAGTAGCGGCGAATTCTCATAATCAATCGCCATTCTTGTCGGAACGCAGGCTACTAGCCTGCAAGTATCTGACATTATTTTAAACGCTTTACACGCAGGCTGGCAACCTGCGTTCCGGCACACGAGGGAAATCATGGCTGTTAACAGTTTTGCAGATAAGTTAGTAAAGAAAATTTTTGGATCGTCGAGCGACATTTTTTTGAAGAATGTTAAGCCTGTCATCGAACAGATCAACGCTTGGGAGCCGAAGCTCGAAACGCTCTCGGATGAGGAATTACAGGCACAGACTCCCAAATTCAAACAGATAATCGTCGACGCGCTTGAAGGCATCGAGGATAAAGAAGAGCGCCGCAAGGCCGAACAGGTGATCCTGAGTGAGATCCTGCCTGAGGTGTTTGCCACTGTTCGCGAAGGCTCGCGTCGGGTGACCGGGATGCGGCATTTCGACGTCCAGATGATCGGCGGTGTGGCTCTGCACCAAGGCCGAATCGCCGAGATGCGTACCGGCGAAGGCAAAACGCTCGTCGCGACCTTGCCGTCGTATCTAAACGGGCTTACAGGCCGCGGCGTTAATGTCGTTACGGTAAATGATTACCTCGCCTCTCGCGACGCCGAGTGGATGGGGAAAATTCACAAATTCCTCGGGCTTTCGGTCGGCGTAATCCAGAACGATCAGGACGATGTCGAGCGAAAAGAGGCTTATGCCTTTGACATTACCTACGGAACGAATAACGAATTCGGCTTTGATTATCTTCGCGATAATATGAAGTTCGATGTCGATTCGCTCGTCCAGCGTGATCACTATTTCGCGATTATCGACGAGGTCGATTCAATTCTGATCGACGAGGCCCGCACACCGCTCATTATCTCCGGCGCGTCTGACGAGGCGACTGACAAATACTTTACGGCAAACGAGATTATCCCGAAGCTCGAACGAGGCAATAAGGATGAGGAAACAAAGATCACGACCGGCGATTATCTCCTCGACGAGAAAAACCATTCATCGGTACTGACGGAGCATGGCGTAACAAAATCTGAGAAGCTGCTCGGCGTTTCAAACCTCTACGATCCGGCAAATATGGATCTGCTCCATTGCGTCGAACAGGCGTTAAAGGCTCACACGCTGTATAAGGCGGATCACCATTACGTCGTCCAGGAAGGCGAGGTCATTATTGTTGACGATTTCACTGGCCGCCTCATGCAGGGCCGTCGATGGTCGGATGGATTGCACCAGGCCGTCGAGGCAAAGGAAGGCGTTAAGATCGAGCGCGAGAATCAGACGCTGGCTACGATCACGCTGCAAAATTACTTCCGAATGTACGAAAAACTTTCGGGAATGACCGGAACGGCAGAGACTGAAGCCGAGGAATTCGGTACGGTTTACAGTCTGGATGTCGTAATGATACCGACAAATCAGCCAATGGTTCGCAAGGATTCGTCGGATATGATCTACCGGACGCTGCCCGAAAAGTGGGATGCGGTCGTCGAGGAGATACAAGAGCTTTATGGCGAAGGTCGACCGGTGCTGGTCGGTACGGTCTCGGTCGAGAATTCCGAGCTGGTCGCCGCAAAACTCAAAGCCATCGGCGTACCTCACAAGGTGCTAAACGCCAAATATCATGAGCAGGAAGCCGAGATCATCGCCCAGGCCGGACGAAAAGCCGCTGTCACGATCGCCACCAACATGGCCGGTCGTGGAACAGACATTCTGCTCGGAGGAAACCCCGAATCCTTGGCGCGCGACTATCTCAAACGGATGGAGATAAATCCCGACGAGGCGAGCGAAGAACAATTTGAAGAACAGCTAAAAAAGGCGAAAGCCGTCGTTGCCGAGGAACACAAAGAGGTCGTCGCCGTTGGTGGTTTGCATATTCTCGGAACGGAACGCCACGAATCACGCCGCATCGATAACCAGCTTCGCGGACGCGCCGGGCGACAAGGTGATCCCGGGTCATCGCGTTTCGTTCTCTCGCTCGAGGACGATCTGATGCGAATCTTCGCGGGCGATAAGGTCCGCTCGATGATGGAATGGCTCGGCATGGAAAAAGGCGTCGCTATTGAATCAAAAACCGTTTCCCGGCAGATCGAGCGTGCCCAGAAAGCCGTCGAAGCCCGCAATTTCGAGACACGCAAACACGTTCTCAAGTACGACGATGTGATGAACAAACAGCGTGAAACGATTTACGGCCTCCGTCGCCAGTTAATGTTCGAACCCGAACATCGCGAGTATCTGCTCGGCGAAAACGGCGTCGCCAAAGACCTGCTTCACGACCTAACTGCCAGCATGTTAAACATGGAAGCGGGTGCCGACACATGGGATGTCAATACCTACGCCGCCGAGATCGAGAGCATTTACGCCATCGATCCAGCACGTGACGCGAACGTCGATTTCAAGGTGATGAACCCGGACGAGATCGAGGAGGCCGTCTGGAAAAAGGCGGCGGCGAGCTACGCGGCAAAAGAGGACCAGGCGGGAGCCGAATCGCTTCGGGCATACGAGCGCTACATCATGCTCAACATTATCGATTCGCAGTGGAAAGATCATCTGCTCTCGATCGATCATGTAAAACAGGGAATCGGCCTTGTCGGCTATGGGCAAAAAGACCCGCTTGTCGAATACAAAAAACAGTCCTTCGATATGTTCCAGGACATGCTCGACCGCATCGACACAAACACGACAAAGGCCCTATTCAACCTCGAAATCGTCAACCGCGACGAACAGGACGAGATCGAACGCCTTGAACGCCTCGAAATGCAGCGCTCCCGCCGCCAGGCTGCCGGCATGGCCTTCACGGGTGCAATGTCCACCGCCGAAGTCGCCGGAGCCGAGGCCGCCCGTCACACACCATTCGTCCGCGACACGCCAAAAATGAAGCCCAACGAGCCATGTCACTGCGGCTCAGGTAAGAAATTCAAGAAATGCCACGGGGCGGGAGCCTAATGCATAGCCCGCACGTAAGTAAGAGCCGTGTCGAAACTACGCCAGACAACAATGAAAAGGCGGCTCCGGTCGTCTTTTCTATTGTCAGAACGCAAACCTATGATAAAATCGCCCCTGTTGAAGCCTAAATCCACAACAAATTTGACCAACGGCAACGGAAATGCCCAACGTTTACCCAAGGCATCTGATTTCAAACTGCCAAAAAAGCTTGACGCGAAAACGAAACGTTTGATCGAAACGGGGCGGGCAGTTATGGACGCTCTGCAAAAAGTCAGAGAGGATGGGCAGAATATTAAAAAGTAAGCGTCCGCTTTTGGATACCAACGTAATCATCGAACGCCGGATCTCGGATTCATTGTTGCCTAAGATTGTATTGTCGAGCGTGGTTTTGTATGAACTCATTGCGACCACCATTGACGATTCCACGCTAAAGACCTACATAAGCTGGAAGAACGCGCTTTCGTCGGTCAACCAGTTGCTAACCCCAACCGCAAGCGACTGGTTTGAATGTTCCAAGCTCATCCGCAACATGCTTCGCGGTCAAAAGTCTCAGACAAAAGGCCAAGTGCCAAAGGTAACTTCCGCACAGCAGCAGCAAAATGACGCTCTGATCGCAAGAACGGCCTGGATGCACAATTGCTTTGTCGTCACGAACAACGAACGCGATTTTAATAAATTCAAGCCGTATATATGAAAGGGCTGGATATCGTTCCCGCGGATTATTTTTTTGATGATTGACGCCGAAGAATGTCTCGACAAACCCTTTTATTGCAGCTCAGGCAAGAAATTCAAAAAATGCCATGACGCCGGAGGGTAATCGTCATTTGAATAACGCTTGCGAAACAAAAACCGGCGAAATCTGTGTTGAGCCCGTCAAACACATCTCCGCCATCCGTTCGTTTAGTCGATTGATGTAAGTGTTGCCGACAGAATCTTGTATTCCCCGTCGATTTTGACGATTAAAAGATTGTGAGTGATAGAAGGAAAAATGCTAATAAAACGCGTGTTCTTCGGAAAACCAAAAAAATCCTGGTCACCGATGAAAAGATTTGGCAGCGTTTTTTCCTCCATCTTCTCTTTCATCATACTCATTACCTTTCTGGCATCGGGAGTCATTTTCATCCGGTTCGCGTTGTTTCTCTCTCGCAGTATCTTGACCGCGTCCGTAAGTATGTTAGTCACCCGCCGTAAATCGGAAATTGTCCTTATGTTTTTATCTGGCCCATCGCCCTTCTCTATAAAGTTACGTAGTATAGGATCGGCATTGAAGATTTTTACAATCGATTTCGGATACATCCCGTGAACGGCTTTTTCCAATTCATCGTCTTCAACCGGCCCGCCTTTTAAGGTAGATTTGGCAATTGCATTTAATGTGACGCCGAACCCATATTGCATAAAATTAAAAGTCGACAGATAAAAACTACGCCAATCTTCTTCGGTCGCAACATCCAACAATGCGGGATCGTAGTTCAACCCAGAAGTGTAAAAAATAGATCCGTGGCTCGGCTTTTCCAGCGACCGTTTTCGCTTTTGTTCTACTACATATCTCGCAATGAAATCGCTTGCGAACATTTCCTTCGTGATGGGTTCGATATCCCCCGTTTCGTCCAGTCTATTGATAAAACGATCTGCGAGGTCTTGAGCTGATTTCTTTTCCTCGACCGTTAATTGTTCGTCTTTACTCTGAGCGTAAACAGCAGATAGATATGCGGATTCGTGAATCGCGAACAATATCGCAAATGCAAATAAGAGTTTTTTCATACCAAACTTTGATGCCGGGAAATCTCCTGTCGTTACTTGAAGTCTTCAAACGTCCTAGTTATGAGTTTTTAAGTCAGACTTTGGGCCAATCCAGTTAGCACACAAAAAAAAGCAAGGGAAGAAAATACTCCCCTTGCCAAAAACCCCCAACAATAAATTACTTGTTCGCCGGTGCCGGGGCTGATGCAGGCGGTTTTGCGGTATTCGCCATTTTATTAGCGCCGGCCGTGTTTGCCGCCGTGGTGCTTGCGGGAGCGGCGGTGATTTGCGTGGCTTGGCCGCTGACAGCTTTCCAGCCGTCTTTGGTTTTGCTCCAAACCTGTGTTACGCGGACTGCTCCACCTAAAGGCTTTCCTTTGTTGGTCCCTTTAGCGGTTGCGCGGGCGATCACAACCGCACCCGTTCCTTCCGGATTTGTCCGAACACTTATTTCGTCATAAACAAATGATTCGAATTTAGTTTCGCCGGACCTGAATGACGCGAGCCGCTCGGCCTTGGTTTGAACGGAGCCGTCGAGATTGACCAGCATGTAGTTGTCACTGTACATCTTATCGAGCGCATCGGCGTCGTTCTTGGCCAGCGACGCCCCCATGTCAGTGACCATCTTTTTCAGATCGGCCTCGATTGCGGCCGTATTAACAGCCGGCGCCGCATTTGCATTTGCATTATTCGCCGGAGCGTTTGCGGGTTTGTTGGCCGTGTTGTTTCCGGCTCCCGGATCACAGGCCATCGAGAATGCCGCGATAATAAACATCATAGACGCAAAAAATATCTTTTTCATAACTTTTTCCCTCTCAAAGAAAGATGCTCGTATGCGGGAACAACGAGCAATTGACGCATCAAAAGCCAATTACTCACCCGTCATTAATTCACTAAAATACTTGGGATTACGCGAGTAGTTATACTCCGATTGCTAAAACTAGTCAAGGGAAATTCCGTCCATCAGTGTGCGTAGCCCACGATAATAACTTTAGCTACACATGGAGCAAAGCGGAATGTGTAGTCGAAACGCAAATATGGCCCAAGCATGTGTAACATGTGTCAGTCCCACAAATATCGTTCGTCAAAATCGACCGTGTGCCGTTGTAACAATTGCTTGTACTCATCCTCAAAACGTTTGCTTCAGATGGTGTTCTACTCGCTTATCAGAGGGAAACGATCTTTTGTCCCAAAAACGACGTGAAAAGAAAATGTGTGTGCGACATGGTCTATCGCGTGTTTCACACGCTCGATTATATTTTAATGTTTACTACACGTTCCGCTTCGCTGCACGTGTAGCTAAAGTTATTGAGTCTGCTTCGCAGACTTCGAAATTGACTACTTTATCCTTTTCAAGCTCCCCTGTCCGCTGATCTGCCGGTTTCCGGCGACTTTTTCCATCTGCGACATCGCACGCAGGAGGTTTTCGCCCAGAACTTTTTTGATCTCGGTTTCGGTGTACCCACGCCTGAGCATTTCGTAAGTGACCAGAGCCAAGTCCTCGGCGCCGTTCATGCCGGAGGGAAGGAACGGGACGCCGTCGTAGTCGGAGCCGAGGCCGATAATGTCGATGCCGGCGACTTTTTTCATGTGGTCAATGTGGTCGACGATTACCGTGTATGGGGCGACGTAGATCGGGTTGGCGGCCTCCAAGTTTCGTTCGGCTTGGTCGAGCGCCTTTTGGTCGGTTTTGTATTGTTCGCGAAGGGCGGCGACCTGTTCACGGAGTCTGGCTGAGCGGGCGTTTTCTTCGCTATTGGTGCGGGCGTCGAGGAATGCCGGATAAAAATTTATCATTATCACGCCGCCGTTTTTGGCGACGCGTTTGAGGACTTCATCGGGGACGTTGCGGGTGTGGTCGTTGACGCCGCGGGCCGAAGAGTGTGAGGCGATGACCGGTGCGGTCGTTATGTCGAGCGCATCGTTCATGGTCTTGACCGAAACGTGCGATATGTCGATGAACATTCCGAGGCGGTTCATCTCGCGCAACACTTCTTTGCCAAAATCGGTCAGGCCGCCGTGCTTTTCGTCGCGGTGGGCGTCGGCCCAGTTTGTGGCGACATTGTGCGTCAGCGTCATGTAACGGACACCGAGCCGGTAGAAGTTACGGAGCGCGTAGAGCGAGTCTTCGATGACGTAACCGCCCTCGATGCCCATCAAAATACAGATCCTCTTCTGCTTTTTTGCCCGGCGTATCTCGGCGGCAGTTGTACAGGATGTAAGGCTGCCGGGGTTTCGCTCGACCTCTCTATTGGTGGCGTCGATAAGGTCCATCGCCCGTCGCATCGCCCCGCCGGTTTTCATCGTGGTTCCCGACACATAGATCGAAAAGAACTCGCCGGTAATACCGCCGGCCTTAAGCCGCGCGACGTCCGTGTGAAACGGGTCGCCGCCGAGGTGGTATTTGCCGACAGAATCGGTAGCCAAATTGAAATCTTCATCGACCATCGGTGACGGTATGTCGTTGTGGCCATCGACGACGATTGCCTTGCGATGGATTTTGAGAGCTTTCTCCCATAGCTTCGGATCGGCGCCGGTGGGCATCGTTTGAGCAAATGTTGCGGTGCAGAATGACAGGACGGTCAGGAAATGTAAGATTCGTTTCATAGTCTGGAGTTTAACGGTTTTTCCACGAAGAGCGAAGACGCCGGTGCGGCCGTGACGGAAGCAGAACGGTCTGCTTCCTGCATCATGTCAAAAATACCCATGCCGCTCCCAAAAAAAAGATAGCCTGGCACCATCTACAGGTGATAATATTAATTTGAGGTCAACCGGTTCTCCTACACCTTGATTTCCTTCGGCGCTTCAAACCCTCATTCCTCATAGCAAGTGTGATGTTTATATAGCTATAGAATGTGATTCGGAATAACTGACAGCTGATAGCTGATAACTGATAATTTAGGAAAGCGATTTGGGCTATCAGCTATTCGGTTATTCCGAACATTGAAAATCCGATACCGAATGCCGACTATCTCGGCGTCCTTCGCATCGCGGCTCGTTTCACGGTAATTCCCGGTTATGGCAAGAAAATCGCCCAACAATTCGATTGAGGCTCTAGAAGACGACGCGTTCGCAACAGCCGGAAAGGCCCGAACCGAACGGAAACAGGCGGCCGAAGCTATCCGAAAGAGCGAGGAACGCTATCGCGATCTCTTCGAAAACGCCAACGATCTCATCTATACCCACGACCTAAACGGCAACTTCACATCGCTAAACCGCGCCGGCGAGCTCATCACGGGTTATTCGCGCGACGAGACCCTCAAGATGAATATCGCCGGGATCGTCGCCCCTGATTTTCTCGAAGCGGCACAGACTATGACGGCCAGAAAGGTCGCGGGCAACCGCCCGACGACATCCGAGCTCGAGATCATATCGAAACAGGGCTCCCGCGTCACGCTTGAGATCAGTACGCGGCTGATCGTGTCGCCCGACGGTCTGCCGGTCGGTGTTCAGGGTATCGGCCGCGATATTACCCAGCGCCGCGAGGCTGAAAAGGCGCTGCACAAGACTTTATCCCTTTTCTCATCAACCTTTGAGTCAACCGCAGACGGCATCGTGGTAATGAGTCTCGACCGCGAAATTGTCACGTGCAACAAAAAGTTTATCGAAATGTGGAATGTCGATGATCGGATTATCGAGACAAAAGATGGTGCGGGACTTGTCGATCTGGTCACGCGGCAGGTAAAGAACAGCGAGTCGTTCCGAAGTCAGCTTAGAGAGACATACGCCAATCCGGAGGGCACTTTTACCGAAATACTGGAGCTGGAGGACGGCCGCATCTTTGAGCGATATTCGCAGCCGCAGTATCTGGAAGGCGAGGTGGTCGGTCGTGTCGCGTGTTTCCGGGATATAACCGAGCGTGACCGCGCGGAGGCGAAACTTCGCCATTACGCCCTCCACGACACGCTAACGAATCTGCCAAACCGTGTTCAGTTTATGAACGACCTGAAAGAGGCGGTCGAGCGCTCGCGCTCCAACAGCTTTGCTAGATTCGCCGTTCTCTTCCTCGATCTGGACCGATTTAAGCTTATAAACGACAGTCTCGGCCACGCCATCGGTGACAAGCTTCTGATCCGAGTCGCCGAACGTCTCAAAACCTGCGTCCGGCCGGGTGATGTCGTTGCCCGGCTCGGCGGCGACGAGTTTACTATCCTTCTTCATCGAAGTGGTGAATCGGACGACGTCGCCCGTGTGGCCGAGCGGCTGCAAGTGAGAATCGCGGAGCCGTTCAAAATTGACAATTACGAGGTGTTCACCTCGGCCAGCATCGGCGTCACATTGTCCGGCACAGCCAGGCGGCTTCCGGAAGATTTCCTGCGCGACGCCGACACCGCGATGTATCGTGCGAAGGAATCAGGCAAGGCCCGCTACGAGATATTTGACCGCGAGATGCACGTCCGCAATATGAATCTGCTCCGGGTCGAGACCGATCTTCGGCACGCCGTCGAGCGAAACGAATTCGAGGTGCTGTATCAACCGATAGTCGAACTCTCAACCGGCCGGGTCTCAGAATTCGAGGCGCTTATCAGGTGGCGGCATCCGTATCGCGGCCTTGTCAATCCAAACGAATTCATCCACGTCGCCGAGGAAACAGGCCTCATCATCCCGATCGGCAAATGGATAATCGAGGAATCGTGCCGCCAGATCGCCGAATGGCAGCGTCGATTTACGATCCCGCTGTCGGTCAGCGTAAATCTATCGGCCAAACAGCTAATGCACCCGAATCTGACACGGCAGGTTAAGGACATCTTGTTTGACACTGGTATCAGTGCCAGCCAATTAAAGCTCGAAGTAACGGAAAGCACGGTCATGGAACACAGCGACCGGTCGCTAAAAGTCCTGTGCGAACTCGACGCTCTCGGCGTCAATCTCTCGACCGACGATTTCGGTACAGGCTATTCCAGCCTCAGCTATCTCCAACGCTTCCCCTTCGAACGCCTAAAGATCGACCGTTCGTTCATAAACGTAATGGACCAGGACGAAAAGAGCGGAGCAATCGTCAAAACGATCCTTATGCTCGGCGAAAATCTCAGGCTAGAGGTCGTCGCCGAGGGCATCGAAACCGCTTTGCAGCTCGACGCTCTAAGATCGCTAGGCTGCACGCTCGGCCAGGGCTACCTGTTCTCCCGCCCCATCGACCGCGAAACCGCCGAAGCCTTCCTCGAAGCCGGCGCAAATGTTTTCGCCGACAATCCTTCCCTCGAATTCAGAAATCCCGGCCCGATAATCGAAGTTTCAGACGTCCAGTAATGTTCTGAGTCCCGCGTTTACGCGGCCCCTCCCTTGCACAAGCCCGCGCGTGAGCAAGGGCGATACACTCAAGATGGATGTATCGCCCTTGCTTACGAGGCCCCTCCCTTGCACAAGCCCGCGCATAAGCAAGGGCGATACACTCAAGTTGGAGGGTTCGCCCTTGCTTACGAGGCTGTGTCAAAAGTCATTAGATTCTTGTCGCCAACGGCGACTACATTAAAGCCCAGGGTGCAATGAGCGACGCGAATGGAACCCTGGGAAAATGCGAATAGAGATTCCGGTCGCTGAAAGCGACCAACAAAACCCGAGCTTGTTGCTCCCCTTCAGCCTCCGACCCGGACGGTCCGGGTTGTGTGACAAAGGAACTG
>JANPCJ010000251.1:0-5129 GCA_031430895.1 Chloracidobacterium sp.
CCGCCAACGATATAAGGCATCGCTGCGGCGAGAATAATGCGCATGTTCAACCGGCGGAAATCGAAAAAGATAGTTAGAAATAGCAGTCCGACAAACGCCATGATCGCGTTCGGATGCGTCAGGCCGTCGATGACGATCAGACACTGGCTAAGGAGGACGGCGAGCAACAAATTTCTCTCACGCAGCACAAGATAAACGGCGATTGCGGAAAAGCCGAGCGACGCGCTCATCATATCCATTCGCGCCGAAGATGCCGTTTCGAGCACCATGTAATCACAGGCAGCGAGGGCCAGGGCAAACAGGGCCGTTACTTCGCTGCCTGACAGTTTGAGGGCAATAAAATAACTTGCGACGATCAGCACCAGACCCCAAAATACCGACACCAGCCGCATGTTAAAAAGCGAAAACCCAAACGCCTTAAACGACGCCGCCGAGTTAAGCAAAAACATCGGCATTACCCAATATGTTCGCTCGTCGATTCGCGTCAGCGTCGCTTTTTCTTTTTCGAGCACGGTCGTCCCAAAATGACCGTGAAATGCCAGATTATAGGCGGGGCTGGCAAACATGCCTTCGTCGATCTGCGGCCGGTGCGTAAGCGAGCTGCCGACGGCGAGGGCAAGAAATACCAGGATTGCGGCGATTGCTGTGAATTTAGGCATTCTGTCTGTCAGAACCACCTGCGGTAGCGGGTGGTTTAACTTCGTCATCAAACTTGCCGAGGTTGAGAAAATACAATCTTCAACCACCCGCTACCGCAGGTGGTTCTGACAACTCTTCATAAACTCTCAATACCGCGTTAATATTAGTTTTATCGTCCGATTTTACAGATTTACTCTCGCGTTGCCGCTCGTCCAAAGCTTCAATTTGCTTTTCCAGCGCTTCGCGATCTTGCATTGGAATCAATCGCACACCCTCGGGGCGCATCCCATTGTCGGTCGCAATAACCGGCGTTTCGAGAAATAACGCCTCGCGAACCGAAATAGCATCGCCATCAAAAAGCGTTGTCCTTAGCAAGGCGTCGCACCTATCGATCAAATGCAGGGTCACCTTGTGCTCGACATCGCCGGCGAGGAAAATTTGTTCTTTGTAAGCCTTCGAGTCGATGGCCGCTCTTAGATCAGCTTCGAGCGACCCCGAGCCCACGATCATTAGCCCGGCATCAGGAGATTTGCGCAATATTTTCTCCATCGCCTCGATTTGCATAAACAGATCGTATTCTGGCTCCAGCAATCCGACTGTCAGCAGAAACGGCGAATGCGTGTCGCAAAAATTCAGCAATTCAGGCGCAGGCTCGACCTTTGCATCCGGAACACAATGAACAAATGGATAAATTACGCGAATGTTCTTCGCTTCGAGGCCGTACCGCGAGAAAACCTCGGCGATCGTGGGGTTTACCGCAATCACGCGGGCGAAACGCCGGAAGAGAAAGCCACGAATCGAGTATGTTCTTGCCGCCTTGCCCTCTTTCGTCGTTGGATATCCGCCTGAGTGAAATGAGAGAATTTTTTTACCGTGTCCGGCGATCAGACAGAGAAAGACAAGGGCCATGATGCGCTTTGTGATGTCACCGCCGACGTGCAGATGCAGGATGTCACACCTGAGAGTGAATAGCCGTTTTACGAAAGTGAATGGCGATGTCGGATGATGCACGTCGTCTTCGGGTGTTACGCGTGTGCTTCGAGAGGTTGCTATTATCGAACAGCGATGCCCATTTGCAAACAGCTCTTCGCGGATCGCCAGCATATTGCGATTTATCCCGCCCTCCGGCGGCGGATATGGCCCGAGCTGTAAAACGTGCATAAACCAGTGTTTTGCTTGCACAAGCCCGTGCGTAAGCAAGGGCGAAACACGCATGTTGAAGGTTTCGCCCTTGCTCACGCGCGGGCTTGTGCATTTCTCAGATTGAGGAAAATTCGACCGGCCGGCCGCTCTTGGCCGATTCTAGTATCAGCAGACAGCCCATTGTTGCTCTCATGCCGTCGCGGACTGTGACGGCGGTTTCCGTTCCGTCTTTGAGACTCTTAACAAACGACGCGAGCTGCGCCTCATAGCCCTTGGCGGCAAAGAATTTCGAGCTTGATTTGCGCGTCCTTTTCTTGACGGTCAACTGCTTGAAATCCTCGGTCGCCAGCCCAACGCCTGGGGCAAAGACCTCGACCATCTCGCCGCCCGAAGACTCGCTCCCGACAACCGTGTAAATAAAATTGCCGACCGAGCCATCGGCAAATTTCAGCGTCGCGGCTACGTTGTGGCCGCCAAATCCATAGGCCGAAACGCTGACCGGCTCGCTATCGAGCAGCCAATACATGAGGTCGATAAAATGACAGCCTTCGCCGAGAACGACGCCGCCCTGTGCGGGTTCGGCGGCCCATCCGTTTTCGATGCCCGGCGAATTCATACGGACAGAGATGACCGCCGGGCTTGTTCGTCCGGCGAGATTCTTTTTCATCTCGGTATAAAACGGAGCGAATCGCCGGTTAAAGCCCACCATCAGCCGCTTCCCGCTTTTATCGACCGCGTCGGAGATTGCCTGGCATTCATCGCGGGTCACGGCCATGGGTTTTTCAATAAATACGTGTTTCCCGGCGCTCAAAGCGTCGATCGCCTGCCGGGCGTGATCTTTGTGACGGCTGGCGATCAGTATGGCGTCGATATCGGCATCTTGCAGAATCTGCTCGTAGTCGGAACTTGCATATGCCGCTCCGAAGCGCTGTGCATATGATTTGCCGCGCGCTCCGTTGTTTGAATGAACGGCGTGCAATTTTGCTCCGGCGATCTTTTTGAGCGCCGGAAGATGTGCCCACTTTGCCAGATTGCCCGCACCGACGAGCGCAAATTTGACCTCGTCCTTGTTGACGGGGGCCGAATTAACAACGATCTTCCGCTTTGGCTTATATTCAGCGGCTGCGTCGTCAAATGCGGTCGCCGGGTATTTTAGAACGACCGCCATGCTGCCGCCGCCGTTGCCCATTATTGTTTTATAGGCGTTAGGCGCGTCGTCGAGGTCGAATTCGTGGCTGATCAGAGATTTTACATTTACCTTGCCCGCCGAGATCAGCCTGAGAAACTCTTCCATATTCCGATTCTCAGTCCATCGAACATAGCTGATCGGATAGTCGATGCCCTGCTTTTCGTACTTGGGATCGTAGCTGCCTGGCCCGTACGCCCGCGAGACCATAAAGCTTAGCTCTTTAACGTACATCTCAGAGCGCGGTATCTCTATCGGACACGCACCCACCATCACCAGCCGCCCTCGGTCGCGGCACATCGAAACGCCATCCTGCAGCGGCCTCGGTGACTTCGAAGCGGCGGCGACTATCGCACAATCCGCGCCGCGTCCGCCCGTCAAGGCTTTCACCTCGAATACCGAAGTATCGCTGCCCACAATCGCAAAATCGGCTCCCATCTCGCGCGCCATATCAACGCGTTTCTTATCCAAATCGATTGCAACGACAACCGCACCCTGGCACCGGGCCAACTGAGCCGTCAACTGCCCGACGAGTCCCAGCCCGATCACCGCCACAACATCGCCGATATTTATCTCTGAAAGCCTGACCGCATTCATCGCGATGGCGCCGAGCGTTGTAAAACACGCTTCCTGAAACGACACATTGTCCGGCACACGGGCGACGAGATTTCGCCCGGCGTTGATCGTCTCGCCGTGCCCCGTGCCCTCGCCGCCGTATGCCACGCGGGCACCCGTTACGAGGTCCGTCACCGCCGCGTCTCGCTCCACGACCACGCCCGCACCCGAATATCCGAGCACCGCATAGTCGCTGAACTTGGCCCGTACCTCATTAAACGTCGCGAGCGGGTCGGTCTTTTTCATCACATTCCACACGGTCGCGAGATGCGAAGGATTGTCCGCCACCTCTTTCACAATACTGTCCGTGTGAATATCCGCCGTCTCCGTCCCGGCGCTGATCAGCGAGTAATGCGGCCGTATCAATACATGATTAAACGCGGGTATCGGATCGGACACCTCGTCGACGATAATTTCCTTTAAACCTTTGCGTATGACTTGTTTCATTTCTTGATAAGAGTGATCTTGAAGAAGAAGTAGGCAGTGGGCGTGCGCTAAACACAACTAGATTATAGGAGATATTGGTGAGTTTAACAAGGTTAATCTTGATTGAACCGTTCGGAGTTCCGACTTTAGTTGGCTTCTTTGCTGGCGCCCAGGCAAACTAATGTTGGAACTCCGAACACTATTCACATCTATTCGAGCCATCCCGCCTGGCGATATACCTCCGATACAGGCGAAACGGCGCCTTGTTGGCGAACTGGCGGTAGTAATCGTTGGTCTGTAGAGAATGCAGGTAACTCTGGTGATTGTTTGTCAGCCTGCCTAATACGGCCGGGCTCTGATGGATGGGAAAATCTCCAATTTCGATCACAAACATAATATCCGGTAAGCTGTAGGCCCGAAACTCTGTTGAGTTAGTTTCGAGATACTTTACGCAGTTCGCGATGCCGTTGTAGGTAATTGGTGCGTCATGAAACATGATCGCTCCATCTTTATGCAAAACCTCTAAACAAAACTTAAAATCCGACAAAACGGCTTCGTCTGTGTGCTCGCCGTCAATAAAGCACAGTTGGATTTTTTCCGTTACCTGAGACGCTTCGATTCCTTTACGCGTATCGGCGTCAATCGTTTTGATTTTTTTGATAGGCCCAACTTCCTTTAATAGCTCGAGCATCCGCTCCGTCGAGTTATTCTCGTAGATATAATCAACTCCGCGCTCGTCTGGCTGCCGCAAAGGGCGTTTATCTATCGAGTAAATCACGGCACATCTCTCGTCCAAAAGGTGCGGCTGGATGCTGCCGCCCAGGTAGGAACCGATTTCGAGATAATTATAGTCCGCATTCAACTCGCGGACCGCCACCTGGCAAGCCAGGAGAGATTGCTTGTCGTTCTCCGATGACTGAGACTTTATTTTTTCAAAGATTGCTGTATCGAGATTATTGATCAGGCGCTCGTGAGGATTCATACATTTGTTGAGCAAATGTTAGCACAACGCCGTGCCAACTGTCTTGCACAAGCCCCCGCGTAAGCAAGGGCGATACACGCAACGTGGATGTATTGCCCGTGCTTACTCGCGGGGGTGTGCACGGCTGGGAAGGTTGTG
>JANPCJ010000252.1:0-6733 GCA_031430895.1 Chloracidobacterium sp.
GACCTACGGCAGCGGCGCCTACGCAACCGTCCTCACCGAACTCGGCGGAACGACAGGTCTTATCGACACCGTTCTTTCATCCGGTGTAAAGAGCGGTTACAATTTCGTCACTACGGCGACCGCCGCTACTGCAACCACGCCTGCACAATTCTTTGCCGGAGCTTCCCCGACTGCATTTGGTACCGTCACTGCTACCGGAACCCGACGCTTTTGTATCCAGACGGAAGGTGTCTTGAAAGGCGACACGACCGGTGGTACTGCTTACGACAACGCCGGCTGCACCGCAGCAGTAGCTCTTGCCAACTAACTCTTAACCTGGAACACGGACTCGAGAGGCGAACCCGCATAGCCTCTCTGTCCACCAACGACTGGAATTCTTAACCGATTCCAGTCCTTTTTTGTTTCCGCTCGTAATTCCACCCTTTGATCCCAATGACATCGTTCCTATCGACAAAGTTTAAGGACTATTCATCGGATAACCGCTTTTGGATACTTTGTATCCTTGCAGTATCGTGTGCCGCGGTTCTGCCGATTGCCTTAATGGGCATTCCGGACAATCCGGATCTGCCAGAGCATTTACGTTTTGCGCGAACATTTCACAGCGAGATTCAGAACTTTAACTTTTCGCCCGGTTGGGCCGCCGATGACAACGCGGGTTTCGGCAGCGTCGGCGTCAGATTCTACCCACCGATTACTCCCCTGCTGATGGCCTTGACCCAGCTCATCACTAACAGTTGGTTTGATACGTTATGGACAAATATTCTGCTTTGGATGTTCATAGGCTGCGTCGGCGTATTTTTCTGGGCGAAGGAGTGGCTCCCGCCGCCGCAAGCGGCAACGGCCGCGATATTTTATGCGGCCGTTCCCTATCACCTCTTTCAGGTTTACCAGGCGTTTCTGTTCGCCGAGTTCGCCGCGGTGGCAATACTCCCGTTCTGCTTTCTTTTTGCCGGACGGATTGTGACAAGGGGGCGGCTAATCGACGTCATTTGTTTCGCGACGGCATTTTCAGGTCTGATCCTATCGCATATCCCGTCTACGATTATCGGCTCGCTTAGTCTCGCTATTTACATCGCCGTTCTTCTCGAGAGGCGTTTCTTTTTTCGATCATGCGTCAGATTTCTGGGCGCATTTGCACTGAGCCTGGCAGCCACAAGTTTTCATTTGGTTCGCTTCCTGACCGAGCTTGCGTGGGTGAAAGTCAGCTCGCCGCAATTCTACGGTTCCGGCTATCTCAATTATGCGTCTCACCTGTTTCCGATGTTTTTCAACGGCGGCGACTTTTACACCGCAAGACTGCTCTGGATCCTGGACATTACTATCATCCTGACTTTTTTGTTATTTGTCCCGCTTGCTGTATTCTTCGTAGCGCGAGCCTTTTCGCAGAGAGTTCAAACGCACAGACGAAGCCTCACTGCACTCTGCGCGACTGGATTATTTGCGTTTTTTATGATGTCGTCGGCGAGCGCGTTCCTATGGAGTTCGGCTGAGTTTCTACAAAAACTTCAATTTCCGTGGCGCTGGCTGTCGGTTGCCTCGTTGGTCGGATCGGTAGCATTCGCGATCGGCGTCTCGGAGATTCGCAACGTGCTTCCCAGTGGGCAGCGAGTCGTCTGGTACGGCGTCGCTTCGCTGATTTTTGTGATACTCCTTTTCGACATCACTCAGCAAATATTGCCGTCATCCCCCGTTTCACGCGAAAATCTTGCGGCAACTATGGAAAAGATCGACCAGGAAAAGGGATGCTCGTGTTGGTGGCCAACCTGGGCGGAAGAAACTGCCTTTGGTAATCCTGAGAGAGTCGCGGCCGGTTCGCGTGCCGTTGAAATTTCGGAATGGAAGGCGGAGACTCGTTCCTTCGCAATCGAAGCCGGAACCGAACCAAACGCCCGAATCGCGACCTTTTATTACCCGCACTGGAAGGCGGAAGTAAACGGAATACCCACCGAAGTGCAAAAAGCCGCCGACGGTACCATTACTATTCCACTCGACCAGCAGGCATCTCACGTTCATCTATTTTTTGAAGAGCCGTATTTCCTGTCTGCCGCCAACGCAATTTCACTAATTACCTGGGCCGGATTGCTTTTCGGACTGCTGGCGTCGAAACGCCGAACCAATGGTCGTACCGGTGGTATCTGAGATCCCATCACCAATTGAGAGACACTGCCATTATGGTATAATTCAATTCCTATGGGACAGATCGTTATTGACATTCCGACTAAAGCGAAAAGGCGATATGTTCTTACCGATAAGGCAAGAACCGCCGAGTTGCTCATCAATCTCGAAGAGTCGGCGATTCGCATAAAGAATAACCCACTCTCAGTCGAAGAACTGGAATATATCGAGGATGTGCGAGACATTGAAAAGGCGCTTGCCGAATATCGTCGTACCGGAAAAACCTATAAATGGGAAGATATAGAAGCTGAGATCGGTTTATGAGCCACTATGCTGTTGAACTGTTGCCCGCTGCACGGCGTCAGGTCAAAAAACTCCTGCCCCACGCATATCGGCAAGTCCGACCAGTAATCCGATCATTAGCGGAGCAAACCGCTTCACGGAAAACTAAAGAATTTCTACCGTGTCGATGTCGGAAACTATCGTATTGTCTACGAAATTCACGATAAGGTTTCTAATCATCGTTGTCGTCAAAGTAGGCGACCGTCGCGATGTTTATAAGTAGCTGCTTGTCTATTTTTTGGAAATTTTCAGATCATGTTAGAAAGGTCATTTAGGCCAATGGAATCTTCAGTTAAAAGAGACAATCCGTTTAATAGAATCCTGACAATTGCCAAAAACGCCTTTCGCGAGGCGGTTCGCGACCGCATTCTTTATAATCTGATTCTTTTTGTTTTGCTGATCACGGCAAGCGCGATCTTTCTCGGCGAGCTTACCGCCGGGCAGGAGGCTCGGGTTATTGTCAATCTCGGATTAAGCTCGATATTGGTATTCGGGACGTTTATCTCGATCTTTGTCGGCGTGAGCCTCGTTTGGAAAGAGATCGAAAAACGGACGGTTTACTCGATCTTCTCTAAACCCGTAGGCCGCGGCGAATTTATTGTCGGCAAATATCTCGGTCTTTGCTTAACGCTGCTTGTAAATGTCGCGGTCATGGGCGTCGGCGTGACGCTCGCTCTGCTGTATGTAGGCGGAGGGCGGTTCGCCGGACCTGTCTGGGCGGCGATCGGTCTCATCTTTCTCGAACTGACGATCGTTACGGCCGTCGCGATAATGTTTTCGTCATTTTCGACGCCGGCCCTATCTGCCCTGCTGACATTTTTTATGTTCGTCATCGGCCATTTCAGCACGTCGCTGCGCGATCTGGCTCCGGAGACGGGTTCCGCGAGGTTCATTTTCGACGCCGTCTATTATCTTCTGCCGAATTTTTCGCACTTTAGCTTTATCACCGAATCGGCGAACGGAATCACACCGACGCCGCTTTTCTTTGGATTTTCGGTTCTCTACGGTGTGATCTTCGATATCATTCTATTGACGATAACGGCGATCATATTCGGCCGCCGCAATTTTAAGTAATGAACAAATCGGCATTAAAAGCGGTTCTTGTACCCGGCATCGTGATCGCGGCCGGATTCGCTCTTGTGATGGTTCTTACCGGCTTTATCGAACGCGAGCGCCCGCCGCTGCCCGACGGGCTGGCCGACACCGATCTCGATATGAACGGCTCGCGGCTGAAAGGTTTTGCGTTTGGCATGGAAGGGCTGGCGGCGGATTGGTATTTTATGCGTTCGCTGCAATATATCGGTGACAAGGTGTTGAGCCGAAAGGATGTCGCCCTAAATATTGAGGACCTCCGCGATCTTAACCCGCGGCTTCTTTACCCGCTGCTTGAAAACGCAACCGATCTCGACCCACATTTTATTGGCGCTTACAATTACGGAGCGGTGATTCTGCCCGCGATTGACGCCGACAAAGCGGTTGCCCTCGCGTCAAAGGGCATCGCGAACAACCCGCTCGAATGGCAATTGTATCAGCAGCTTGGCTACGTCTATTGGCGGCTCGGCCGCTACGCCGAAGCGGCCGACACTTACGACCGTGGAGCGGCCGTTCCCGGGGCTGCGCCAGTTATGCGGCTGATGGCCGCGACCATGAGGTCCGATGGCGGCAGCCGCGAAACTTTTCGATCCGTTTACCGCGAATTACTGGCAAATTCCACCGACGCGGCGGTTCGCGAAATGTCCCAGCGGCGGCTCGGCGAAATGGATGCTCTCGACGAGCGCGAGGCGATTGACAAGGTTCTCTCTGAGTTTAAGGAGCGGAACAACCGCTGCGCCGCGAGCTTTGCCGAAATTGCCCCGATGTTGATGTCGGTCAAGCTGCCGGATGGTCGCTCGTTCCGCATCGATGCGTCAAACCGGCTGGTCGACCCGGCGGACGCACCATATATTCTTGACAAGCAGAACTGCCGGGTTAGCCCGGCGCCGACAAAATAAACAAATGGAATTCGCCATCGAAATACGAAATCTTTCAAAGGACTACGAAACCGGTTTCTGGAAAAAGAAACGCGTTCGTGCCCTCGACGATCTCTCGCTGAATGTAAAACCCGGTCAGATTTTCGGTTTCCTCGGTGGGAACGGCGCGGGCAAGACGACTACGATAAAGACACTGATGCGCCTGATCTTTCCGACCGAAGGCGCGGCGCGAATACTCGGCCACGACATTGCGGACGTCCAGATGCACCGCCGTATCGGATATTGCCCGGAGAATCCCTACTTCTACGATTACCTGACCGCCCTCGAGCTGATGGAATATTTTGGCGAGCTGTTTGGCTACGAGAAAGCAAATCGCAAGATAAAAACAGAAGAACTGCTGACCGCCGTCGGACTCGACGAAAAGGACTGGAAGCGTCAGCTGCGCAAATTCTCAAAAGGCATGCTCCAACGCGTCGGCATCGCCCAGTCGCTGATTAACGATCCGGAACTTGTCTTTTTCGATGAACCAATGAGCGGCCTCGACCCGGTCGGCCGCCGTGAGATTCGCGAATTGATCGCCGGATTACGCGACAAAGGCACGACCGTATTCATGTCTACGCACATTCTGTCTGACATCGAGGCGCTATGCGATGACGTTGCAATCTTGCGCAATGGCAAACTCGCCGCTTCCGGCAGCCTTAATGATTTGTTGAAACGGAGCGCCGAGTCAAACGAACTCGAGATCAGCATTCAAGGTGTTTCGGCCGAAGCGATTCGCGAACAAATAGATTTCATTGCCGGTGCGACTCTCTTAGCGAAACCCAGTGGAGCAATCGTCCGCATTCTCGACGAAGCCGACATCGAAGCCGTCCTCCAAATCACCCGCACCGCCGGTGGCCATCTCGCGTCGATACAGCCTGTCAAACAGTCGCTTGAGGAGCTATTTGTCAAGAAATCCGACACAGCTTAAACCGCTTTAACCCGAATTACGCGATAGAGATCGTCTCCGTCGAGCCAGCCTTTGCTTACCGCTTCCTTCAGATTCCACCTCGCGATGAACACCCTTGTTGTTCAGCTAACAATTCCCCCTGTCGGGTTTGTAGGAGACTTTCACTCCCTGGTAAACACGCCATGTCGGGCGTACAAAGAAGAAAGGAGCGTCGGGTTGATCCCCACGCTCCTTCTGATGATGAACGGGCCGGTTACTATGAGCCGATCCGCAGTCCCAGGGCGATTTCACGGAAAAATGTCTCCGACCAGGTCGAAGTGTGCGGGACCGATCCAAACAAGTTTGAGCGACGTTTTGTAATGCTGACCTCTCCGTCCTGATAATCGGCGCCGAGGCTGTCCGCAACTGCATTTGTCGTGCTGCGAACAATCGAGCCATCGTCAAATGTCAATGGCGTCGCGCCGAGCTCGGCATTTGGCAGAATGCGGAAACGCAGGTTTACGATCTGTCGCGTACCAGCTTCGAATGGTGTCGCGGCACTTAGCAACAGTCCCAATCTGCCTTTGCCGGCCTGCGTCGCGTTCAGCGTACGGTTCATTCCTTCGGGCGAGCCGATACCTGCAACGACGTCTGGATTATTATTGGTACCGCCAACGGCGAGAAAGGCGAGTTTCGCAGGGTCGAACCGAAGCGTAAAGCTCATGCCGGTCTCGTTCCCCTTTGCCACAAGCTCGACAGAAACGATAATGTCCGCACCTCTTGAGCCGCTGGTGGAAACAATACGGTAGATGCGACCCGCTCCGTCATCGGTCGCTCTTTCGAGAAATGCACCCGGAATCGGCCCGGTGGGGCCACCCGCTGGCCTGACGGGGTCGAGCACGGCAATATAGATGTCAACCTGCTGCTGATCAGTCGCGTCGAGACGCCCGTCGCCGAAGGTTTTCTCCGGTGCAACGTCGGTGCGCTGATATTCGTTCGACGTAGTGCTAAACGCATCGAGCCCGGCAATAAATCTCTTAAACTGTGCTGAGTCGATCGCCGTCAGTATCCCGTCGCCAGCAGGCCGCGGCGCGATATCGGCCTCGAAACCGGTATTTCCCGGCGGTGTCGGTGTCGGTGTTGCAGTTGGCGCGGGCGTCGGTGTCGGGGTAGCCGTGGGCGTTGGCGCAGGCGTTGGTGTAGGCGTTGGCGTAGCCGTTGGTGTTGGAGTCGGCGTCGGCGTTGGTGTCGGCGTCGGCGTCGGAGTTGCAGTCGGCGTCGGAGTTACAGTCGGTGTCGGTGTTGCAGTTGGCGCAGGCGTTGGTGTAGGCGTTGGCGTAGCCGTTGGTGTTGGAGTCGGCGTCGGCGTTGGTGTCGG